>DAOOVM010000100.1:0-9570 GCA_035370085.1 Rhodanobacteraceae bacterium
GTGACAGTGCCAACCCAGACGGACCCGGGAGCCAGTGAGCGTTGGCGTGCGCTGCACGTCGCCGATGCGAAGACCAAAGCGCTGACCCTCGTGGCACACCAAGGGCTTCCCTGCCGCGGAACGAGCATGGATGGAGCGCCGAAATAGAGCTGACGTGGGCGGATTCACAACCTTCCAGTTGCTCGATACGGCACCCAAAGTAGCCGCACAATCTGTTCAGATTTTCAGATCGCACGTTGGCACCATGCTGCTTGAGCACCTTTGACAACATATTGCGCGTGATGCCGGTCGCCTGGTGGACCGCCCCGGCTTTCGTCGACGCCATTTGGTTCAAGTCATTTCAATGGGAACGGGGCTCGCGCGCTCTGTCGTCTCACCGCGGCCGGTCATCGGCGGCACCCCTGACCCTATCCGCAAGGCGGCCATGCCGCGTCAGTCGCGTGGACAGGGCTTTCTCTGCGACCTCCCGCATCGCCCACAGCTCCAATGAGCTCTTGGCCCTGGATAGCCCCGTATAGAGCATCTGGCGCACCAGCAAGGGCGAGGTGGAATCGGGAGGCAGCAGCACGGCCACGCGCGCGTACTCGGAGCCCTGGCTCTTGTGCACGGTCAGCGCAAAGGCATCCTCGTGCGGGGGTAGCGTCATGGGATCGAGCAGGCGCACGCCGGCGTCGGTTGTTCCGCTGACTGCACTGGGCGCGTCGGGCGTGCGCTCGAACGCGACCTGCAGCAGCGGCTTGCCGCCGCCATTGTTCACCAGTACGCAGACGCCGACATCGCCGTTGTAGAGCCGCGCGGCTTGGTCATTGCGGGTCACCATCACGCAGCGGCCCGGATACCACGCGCCACCGGACCACGCGGACAGCACGTCCCACGCGCGCATGCGCGCGGCGATTGCAGCGGCGGCCTGGGTCGCACCGAACGGGCTTTCGCGCAAGGCACACAGCAACTGCTGCCGGCGCAACACCGCGAGCCGCGCGACCAACGCGGCCTGGTCGTTCGCATCCACCGGCGTGCAGATGCCAACTTCCGCCAGCGCAGCCTGCAAGTCGCGCACCCAGGCGGCCAGCCGGCGGCGCAGGCTGGCCACGTCAGGCACGGCGTGCACGGTCGCCGCGCCGATGGCGGCATCGAACGCCGCGGCATCACCGGCACGCACAGCCTCGATGATCGGCACCAGCGCGACATCGGCGCGGAAGCAGTGCGACAGTCGCACCAGATCGCCGCGCGGGTCGTCCTCCAGCGCTTGCACCACGTCCATCATGACCGATCCGGTGCCGACCGAGGTGAGCTGATCGGCATCGCCCACCAGCACCAGCACCGCGTCCTCGCGCAAGGCCGACAGCAGGGCGCGCAGCAGGCCGAGGTCGAGCATCGAGGCTTCATCGATCACGACGATGTCGGCCGGCAGCGGCTCGCCGGCGTGGAAGGCGTACCCGCCATGGCGACCGCGACTGCCGAGAAGACGATGCACGGTGGCAGCATCCGCGGCCAGCACCGCACCGAGATGCGGCAGCCACGCACTGGCGAGTGGCCGCGCACCACCGCGCAGGCGCTCGGCCCCTTGCCGCAGCGATTCGGCCAACCGCTGCGCGGCCTTACCGGTGGGCGCGGCGATCCGCAGCTGCGGCAGGCGACCGGTGCCAGCCTCATGCTCGCGCGACTGGCCCAGCAGCATGCGCAGCACGGTGGTGGTCTTGCCGGTGCCCGGGCCACCGGTCAGCACCATGAGGCGGCGGCCGACGGCCTGGCGCACGGCGGCGCGCTGGCGCTCCTCGGTGTCCTCCCAGCTGCCGTTGAACAGCGCGCGCAGGTCGTCGTCGCTGAGCGGGCAACGCGGCACGTGCGCGCCATCGCGGCGGGCGCGCAGCGCGCGTGCCACTTCCACTTCGGCGCGATGGTTGCGCAGCAGATACAGATGCCCGCCGTCGAGTACGAAAGGCCGTCCTTCCGCGCTCTCGCCCGCCTCCACGTTCGCCACCAGCGGGCTGCGCGCCAGCGCCTCGCGCTGCGCCTGTTCCAGCAGTGGCCGGCCGGTCGGATCCGACAGTAACAGCGGCAGCGCGCTGTGGCCCTGGCCTTCGGCATGGCTGGCCCAGGCCGCCGCGTGGGCGGTGGCCGCGTCGCCGCCATGGGCGGTCACCCAGCGCCAGACCGCGCGATCGAGGTCGCGCCACTCAGCGGGGCAGACGGCGGGTCGCGCCTGGCGCGCGAAGCCAAATCGATCGCCGGCACCATACGCGCTCATGCAGCCTCCTGCAGGTGCAGCCCCAGCACGCCCTGCACGGCATCGAGCAGGCCATCGCCGAATCGGTGGTGCCAGACGCCGCAGGGCGTGCCGTCCGGCAGACGCAGGCCGACCGCGCGGATGAACAGGTACCAGCAGTCGCCGAGGTGCTGGTCGCGGCGGTAGCCGTCGCCCAGGCGCTCGCGCAGGTAGCGCTCGACCGCAACGGTGTAGAGGAGCGCCTGCAGGCGGTAGCCGGTGGCCCGCATCTTGGCCTCCAGTGCCACCGGGGCGTAGTCCTCCAGGCAGCTTTGCGCTCCCGCGGCGAGGTGGTTGCCCTTGTAGTCGAGCACGTGGAAGCGGCCGCCGTGGGCGAACACCAGGTCGATCTTGCCGTTCATCAGACCCGCCAGGGTCTGTTCGCGCACCGGCACCAGATCGTACTCGCCGTGGGCTTCGCAAGCCTTGCGCAAGGCGCGCAGCGAGGCCCCATCGAGCAGGTAGTTGAACTCAAGTTCCGCACGCATGTCGGTGGCCGCGAGGTCGAACAGCCGTGGACCACCCTCTGCCAGCGCTGTCTCCAGCACCGTCTGCAGGCGCTGCGCCAACGGCGCCACCAGCGCATCGAGATCGCCTTCGCGCGGCCACACGCCGTGTTCACGCAGGGCGGCGAGCACGGTCTCCGGGGCGATCGGCTGCCCCGGCACGCGATGCTCGAACAGCTGGTGCACGGCATTGCCGAAATCGGCGCCAGCGACGCCCGCCAATGCATCGAGTTCGGGATGGCGGGTTGCCTCGATGGCTGCCGACGAGGCGCTCGGCATAGCCTGCGCACCCTCCATGGCACCTTCCGCATCCTCTCCCGCCGCCGCCACCTCATCCGCCTGCGATTCATCCTCCGCCGCGCTGTCCTCCAGCCCCAGGCGATGCCGGCCAGCGCCGCTGAGCGTGGTGAAGCTGTGCCGCATCGGCAGCGGGCCCGCCGGTGCGGCGGGCAACGGGCGGGCGGCGCGCCTGCCGGGTGCGGCCGCTTCGCCGCGCCATACGAGACCGGGATACGGATTCCAGCCGTCGATGACGTGGATGCACGACGCATCGCCGGACGGGAATCCGGACAGATTTAGCCTGTTCAGTGCCACGTCCTTGGCAGTCGCGCTGCTGATGGTAGGGGCCGATGCATCGCCCGTCGGCAGCACGAAGACATGGCAGGCGTGGATGGCACGGGTCAGCGCCACGTACAGGATGCGATAGCGCTCCTCGAACTCCTGCTGCTTGACGAGGTCCTTGGCCGGGCCCTCGACCAGATACTTCGCCGCCCCGTCATCGGAGGAAAGCAGACGCACGCCCCTGTTGCTGGGGCCGTGTTTCCACATCAGCGGCAGGAACACCACGCCGAACTCCAGCCCCTTGCTGGCATGCAGGGTCATCAGCTGGACCCGCCCGGCATCCGACTCCAGCCGCAGCGCGCGTGCATCGGCGGCGTCACCGCCTTCGTCGCCGCCCGCCATCTGGTCGGCGAACCACGCCAGCAGTTGTTCGCCGCCGCCGCTTTGATCCCAGGCTTCCTGCAGCAGCTCGCCGAGGTGGCGCAGGTCGGTGAGGATGCGCTCGCCTTCCACGGTGTCGAGCAGGCGCGCCGCGTGCTGTTCCAGCAGCGCCGCCACCAGCGCCAGCGGTCCGCCGCGCTCCAGCGTGACGCGCAGCCCATGGAAGCGGCTGGCGTGGCTGTCCCAGGCCGCCGCGTCATGGCGCAAGGCCTGCAAGGCGCCGAGGCTTGCGCCGCACAGGCGCGTGGCAAGGGCGGCACGCAGGGTGCGTGGATCCTCGGGGTGCAGCACCGCGTGCAGGACCAGGCGCAGCTCGCGGGCGGTGGCGGTGTCGAACACGCTCTTCTGCGAGCCCGTCACGCAGGGCACGCCGCGCGCCTTGAGCATCACCGCCAGCTTGGCGAGCTGGGCGTGGCTGGGCAGCAGTACGGCGATGTCGCGGGGCTGCAAGGGTTGGCCACCGATGCGGTAGCCGTCTTCCGAAAGTGCCCACGCGATCTGCCCCGCACACACGCGCAGCGCGTGCGCTTCGAGATCGGGCGCATCGTCGTCTGGCGCGATCCGGTGCAGCACCAGCGGACGGGTGATGGGCGCGTCGGCGCGCGCGGAGCGCAGCGGCGTGTCGTCGCGCCGGCTGCTGGCCTGCACGTCCTCGTAGCGGATGGAAGTACGGGTGCCGGCCGGCCCCAGCGTCCGGCCAGTGCTTCCGTAGAACTGGTTGACCGCCTCGACATAGCCCCGACTGGAGCGGTGATTGGTATCCAGCGTGAGCCGGTCTTCGACGGGGACGGTCTGCTTGGCCCGCTGATAGGTCGCAACGTCGCCGCCGCGGAAGCGGTAGATCGCCTGCTTGGGATCGCCGATCATCACCAGCCGCCCGCGCGGCGCGCCATCGGCAGCGCTGTAGATCGCATCGAGGATGCCGAACTGCACCGGGTCGGTATCCTGGAACTCGTCCACCAGCGCCACCGGCCAGGCGGCAAACAGCGCATCGGCCAGCGCCCGCTGCCCGTCGCGGGGTGCCAGCGCGTCGCGCACCGTGACCAGCAACTGGTCGAAGCTGGACTGGTTGGCGGCGTCCAGGCGTGCCTGCAGCGCGGCGCGGCACCAGCGCTGGGCGGCGGCGAGGAACTCGCGAAGATCAACATTCTGGCTGCGATCGATCTCCACATCCGAGATCTGCTGGAGGGCTTCGGCGATCGCAGGAGACTGGGAAACCAGCTCGAGAACCTCCGGGTTTTTCTTTCCTGCTGCTGAGATCCCGGTCATCTTGGCGGCATCCGCCAATGTCTTCGCGCGTCCCTTGGCCTGTTTAAGATTCCCTGGCGCGGATGCGATGGCTGACGCCACGTCGGGCCAAGCCTTTCTCAGCGTGCAGGCCGCATTGAATAGGGTGTCGTCTTCGACAAGCCGGAGGACCTTGGCCACCCACGCATCTGGATCTCCGAGGAAATCAACGCGATCGCGGAAGGCATCAGGATCCACTCCCGCCACCACCACATCCGCCTGCAACAACACCGGCACGTATTTCTTCAGCGCATTGAGGGTGATCTCGGCCGCGCGGGCCAGCGCCACCAGTTCATCCGATTCATCGCCCTGCGCGATCACCCGCCACAGATCCGCGACCAGGGCGGCTTCCAGCGTCTTGCCGTCGATCATCTCGCGACCGCGGAACAGGGCACCGGCGGCGAACGGATGCTCGGCCAGGATGCGCGAACACAGCGCGTGCAGGGTAGCGATGGGCGCCGCGTCGAACTCGGCCAGCGCGGCCTGCAGGCGCTGCACGTCCCTCTCGAGCGCGGCCGGCTGGTCACGCCAGCGCTTGCGGATCCAGCCGCAATCCGACTGCCTGCCCTCGTCGCTGGCGATGTTGTCGCGGTGCTTGGCGGCCTCGGCCAGCGCCCACAGCAGCTTGCCGCGCAGGCGCTCGCCCAGCTCGGCCGCGGCGGCATTGGTGAAGGTGCTGACCACGATCTGGCGCGGCGAGAGCTGCCGCTCCAGCAGCAGGCGCAGGTAGAGCGCGGCGATGGTCCAGGTCTTGCCGGTGCCGGCGCTGGCCTCCACCAGACTGCGACCGCCGTCCTGCAAGGGCAAGCTGGTCCAATCCATGGGCCGGCTCATGCGGCCTCCTGGCTGGCGTTGGCAGGGATGGGGTCGCCGTCACCCAGCATGATCAGGCCGTGGATGGCCTGCGCGTCCTGCAGCAGCGCGCGCAGGGCGCGGCTGTCCGGGTCGGTGTCGGGATCACCGAAGACCAGGTCGCCCTCCAGCAGCTGCGCATAGCCAGGGGCGTAGTCGCGCTCACCCCTGCCCTCACCGAAGTCCTTGACCCACTCGGCTCGCGCCCTTTTGGCGAGCGCCGCTGCGTCCGCCCCCTTCGCCTGCTCCTGGCAGGCCACCCAGCCAGTCTTCGGATGGAACCATGAGCGGCCTTCGCGCCCCATGCGCATCAGCACGACCAGAGCGCGCAGACGACGGCGCAGGTCGGCGTCCATGGCCGCACGCCCCGCCGCATCGGTGGCGCAGTAGCGAAGGTCCCAGGCATTCACCTGCGCGGCAAGATCCGGCTCGCCGGCGGCCAGCAAGGTCAGTCTCACCGGCGTAGGCGATTCAGTGCCCGCGCGCTGCAGGCGCAGCAGCGCCCAGTGCAGGAAGGCGGGGACGCGCTCCTTGAATCCAAGGTCACCGGGTTCCTTGAGGTGCTTCCTTTCGTCTATCGGATTGGGGAATGGGAACACAATCTGCACGCCGTCCGCCGACCCATTGAGCGGAAACACATTGCGCAGCAACCCCGTCACGCGCTGCGGCACGCCGTCCCCGACACCCGCGTCGCCGGGCAGCAACAACGGCACATCCACCCGCACCGCCTGTCCGCCGTGCTGGCCGCGCGCGTCGAAGCGGCCACAGGCATCGGCCCGGCTCCAGAGCGCGTCCACCGCGTCGGCCTCCTTCGCCCAGGCCGCATCGCCGGCCGCGCCCAGCGGAAGCAACCCGCCCAACCCCACCCACGCTGGCGGCTGCCGATCCCACGTCCAGGCGGTGTCGCCGCACTTGCGCGGCAGCACCTGCTGCAGGAACACCGTACGCGCCACCGCGTGGATCGGCGAAATCGCGTCCATCGGCTCGTCTTCCGCCAGCCGCGCATCGTCATCCAGTGCATCCAGCGACAGCTGGAGATGGTCCTTCAGCAGCGCCTTGGCCGGATCCTTGAAGAAGCCCTCCAGCGTGGCCAGCGGCAGCGGCTCCGGCAGGGGTTCTGGTGCGGGGGTGTTGCCGTCGCGCAGGCGCGGCAGCATCTCCCTGCCCGCGCCGCGCATGCCCGCGAACGCCGGCGAGAAGGAGAACAGCGCCGGATGCGCGCCATCGAAGTAGCGCCCGTCGAACGGTTGCAGCGGATGGCGCACCAGCCATGGCCGCGGTGCGTCCCGGTCATCGGGCGCGTTGCCGCAGGTGCGGTCCAGCTCCGCCAGCAGCTCGGCCAGCGGCGCGGCCGGGTTGCGGTGCTTGCCGTCGCGCACGCCCTGGCCGATGTACGACAGGTGCAGGCGCTTGCGCGCGGACATCACGGTCTCCAGGAACAGGTAGCGGTCGTCGCCGGTCACGTCGCGGTCGCCGAGGCGCCGGATGCGCGCCATCAGGTCGATGCCGCCATCGGATGGCCGGCGCGGAAACGCGCCTTCGCCCAGCCCCAGCACGCAGACCATGGCGAACGGGATGGCGCGCTGCGGCACCATGCCGCAGAAGGTGATGCCGCCCATCAGGAAGCGCTGGCGCTCGGGTGCGGCGGCCAGCGCTTCCTGCAGCAATTCGCGCACCACCGGCAGGCGCAGCGCGGGGTCTTCGCCATTGCGCGCCGGTTCGGCGCCGAGCTGGGCGATCGCGCGATGCAGCACCGACAGCGCGGCGCAAGCGTCGGCATCGGTGCGGTCGATGCGCAGCAGCGCGTCCACGCGCTCGCGCAGCACCGTCGCCCACTGGCTGGCCGCCTGCTCGACGTGGGCCAGGTCGCGCCACGCCTGCAGCTCGCACAGCAGCCGATCCAGACTGCCCAGCGCGGCGGCAGACGGCCCCTCGATGCCGGCAACTGGCAGCAGCTCGGTGCCATCCGGCAGCCTGACCGCCTGCGGACCGGCCTCGCCCGGCACGTCGGCCATCAGATAGCCGGCCACCAGGCGGTCCATCGCCCAGGCGAAGCTGTGCTCGCAGCGCGGTGGCAGCGACAGCGCCTGCTTGTGCGCGCCGTCCAGCGCCCAGGCCACGCGACAGTTGCGCAACCATTCGACCAGGGTTTCCGCATCGCCCGCATCCAGCCCCAAGGCGGCCCGCACTTCCGCCACGCCCAGCAGGTCCACCACTTCGGGCGCGGTGATGCGCGATGCGCCCAGCCCCAGCAGGGTTTCGAACACGGCAAACAACGGATGGCTGCGCGCGACGGGAACGTCGGCAAGGTGGTAGGGCAGCAGGCGCTCGCGCGCGTCGCCGGGCTCGCCAAACACGGCCGGGATCAGCGGCAGATAGGCCTGGATGTCGGGCGCCATCACCGCGATGTCGCCGGGACGCACGCCCTCTTTGTCGATGGCATCCAGCAGTGCATCGCGCAGCACTTCCAGCTCGCGCTGGCGAGTGTGGCAGGCATGGATGCGCAGGCTGGCATCGGCTACTGCCGCGGGAGCGGTGGCGTCCTCCCGCAGCAGCGCCGGCTGCAGCCGGCGGATGCTCTCCTGCAGGCGCGCGAGGCGGTTGCCCGGTGTATCGGTCGCGTCATCCTGCCAGTGGCGGATGTCTTCACGCAGCTCGTCGTCCACCAGTGCGGCGAAGAAGTGCTGGCCCAGGCGACCCCAGCGCGCCAGCAGGGGATGGCCCTGCTCGCGCCAGTCGAGCGCATCGGGAGTGTCGAAGCGCAGCTGCTCGTCATCGCGGAAGGCGTGCCAATCGGACACATCGGGCTTGCGCCAGTCGCCCTGCCCAGTGGCCCGGTGCAGGCCGCCCCAGTACTCGCGGCAGGGATCGGGCACGTACAGGAACACCGGCGCTGTGCATGCATACGCCCGCAGCACCGACAGCTCCGCCGGCGGAAGATGCGACAGGCCGACCACGTGCAGCGGCGCGCGCGGCGCAGGATCCGCCTGCAGCGCGGTCACCAGCGCATCGACCAGGCGGCCGCGATGCTCACCCAGGGCCGTGGCGACCGCCTGCCAGAGCGGCGCCAGGCAGGCCGATTCCAGTGCTCTCAACGCAGCATCGTCACGTTTGGCAGTGGCGAAGGTGTGCTTGCCGGCCTCCCAGGCCTGCAGCCAGTCGCTGCGATACACCAGATATTGCGAGTACACGCGCGCCAGCCGGTCGGCCAGCTGGAAGCGGCGCAGCGCACGCTCGTCGGCGCTGCGCGCGGCGTCCAGGTAGGACAGCACGCGCGGGTCAGTGACGCCATGCGCGGACGGATCGCCCAGCATCGCGTGCAGGGTCCAGCGCAGATGTCCGCGGCGGTAGTGCGGCAGCGATACCGCGCGCTCGCCCAGCAGCTGCGTCGAGATTCCGTCCAGCCAGGTGCTGGGCAATTGCACATCGAGGTTGGCGACCACACGGCTGGCGCCCACCTGCCGCGCCAGCGCACCGGCGAGCCACTGCTTCATGCCCGGATGCGCGGCAATGACCGTCTGCGCGGCCAACGGGTGTGTCGGCCAGGTTTTCGCCAGTAGGGTTTCCAGGGGCCCCAGCAAGGCTTCCAGGCGGCTGGCCCGCAGCAGGGTCAGGCCTGCGGAGGTTTCAGCAATGCTCAACGGTCGCTCCCCCTCT
>DAOOVM010000101.1:0-9553 GCA_035370085.1 Rhodanobacteraceae bacterium
CTAGTACTAACGAATCGATATCTGGCGCTCCAAAATCAAGCAGAGCCTTCACGAAGTTCGTGGGTTTTGGGAAGGGAAATATCCGTGCATCTCCCATAAGCTCAAGTAATTCATTTGTCCCATGCTGCGAGAAGACGTTGTCGATAATGGAAAATGCTTTTCCTTGCCGAATTTCACCGTTCTCGTCCTTTAAATACTGCTTGCTATGAGCAGACCATGCTCCGTCTTTGTCGCGTAAGAACTCGATCTCGTCGTTCTTCAGGGCCTCTACGACTCGGTCTTTCGACCAGAGCCATTGTCTTTTTGGCCATACCTCTATTCCTTCAGGTCCTGTAATTGGGAACACAAGATTCGGCCTATCACCCATACTTTTGGTAGCTTCTAGTGGGTGTGTTCTGTAACCTCCTCTCTGCTCAAAGTTTTTGTCTTTTTTTAAGTAGTACCTATCGATAGCTTGTTGGGATTGTGGGACATAGAGCTCCCCGAGTTGAAGGATATCCTTGGCGTAAATCAATACATATTCATGCACGGATACCAGGTGCTTTTCCTTAGCGCCGCCGCCATAGCGCTTCTTCCAAATAACGCTTTCTACGAAGTTCTCTTCTCCAAATACTTCATCCAGTGCTTTTCTTAGGCTGTCACGCTCACAATCATCAATTGATACGCAAAGAAGTCCATCACCGCTCAGAAGATTTCGCGCCAATTTCAAACGGGGATACATCATATTCAGCCAGTCGGTATGGAAACGCCCGCTGGTTTCTGTATTGCTGCTGATCTTCTGCCCGCCTTCCACTTGCCCGGTCAGTTCCAAATAGTTCTTGATGTTGTCCTGAAAGTTGTCCGGGTACACGAAATCCTTGCCGGTGTTGTAAGGCGGGTCGATATAGATCAGCTTGACCTTTCCGGCGTAGCTCTTCTGCAGGAGCTTGAGTACCTCCAGGTTGTCGCCCTCGATCATCAGGTTCTGGGTGGTGTCCCAATCCACACTCTCGTCGGGGCAAGGCCGCAGGGTGCCGGTCGAGGGCGTCAGCGCCAGTTGCCGCGCGCGCCGCTTGCCATGCCAGTTCAGGCCGTATTTCTCGTCGGCGTCCGTGAGCACCTGGTGGCCGACCAGGGCCTTGAGCACGTCCACATTCACCGAAACGCCGTTCGGCCCCTCGGTGATGAGTTCCGGGAACAGGGCTTTGATCTGTTCAATGTTGCCGGACACTAGATCCGCGGACTGAGCCAGTGGACTCGCGGCGTCGATGATCTGCATTTTCTTCTCCGTCATTCGTTCGATCTTCAAAGCTGTTCGCGTGCTGCAGCCAGTTGGGCCAGCACGCGCTTGAGCGCGAGGTTCAACTCGACCTGTCGCGCCAGTTGTTTTTCCTTGCCGGCCTGGGCGCGCAAGCGAGCCGCCTCGGCCTCCAGCCGCACGCATTCCTGCAGGGCATGGCGGCGAGCTGCGGCCTGTTTCGGGCTGTCGGCGGCCTTGAACGCTCCGGTCATTTTCGCCGCCAGCAGGGCCTGCACGCCGTCCATCCACCCCTGGTAAAGCGCGAGGAGGCTAGACCGAGGCTGGCGGGCCAAGGCGACGGTCTGCATGAATGCATCCATCGCATCGGCGCCGGGCGCGTCCTCGGGAAGCGAGGCGGCCACGAGGCCGCCGTCCAGCACCACCTTGCCCGCCTCGTTCTGCGCCCAGCGCTTATGTGCCAAAGAGAGCGTCATGCTCTGCCCGGAGCACAGCAGCAACAGGACCGGATAGGGGACCGCACGGTGCACCAGTTCGGCGAGGCGGGCAGCGTTCGCTGGCTTGGCTTTGTCTTGCCCGGGCTGGCTGCGCAGCGTCACGGCAAGCACCGCGATCTCCAGGTACTCGCGCTGGTCGTCGCGATAGTCGGGCACGCCGATGGTGTTCGGCTTGAGCGCCGCGACCCACTGTATCTCCTCGACGGTATCGGCGATCAGTCGCTTGTCGGCAGCCGTGGGGGCTCCGTTCTCCAGCAGCAGCTTCTTCGGCACGCGCTGATCGACTCGGCAGCCGTCGGGCAGACCAAGCGAGGCGATGAATCCTGGTACGTCCAGCAGCATGGTTCGCGTCACACCCTCGCACGAGCACGCGCCTGGACGCGGGCTTCAAGCACGGCGCGGACATGGGCGTAGAGCTGGGCATTCGCCTGCTCGCGGTCGGCGAGCACCGCGGCGAGCGCATAGGGTTCTTCGCCATCGCGGCCGTTCGACCATGGGCTGTCCTGGCGAGTCACCACCACGAAGATCTTGTTGTCGTTCGCAAGCGCCTGTTTGAAGCTCCAGCGAGAAACCTGCAACGTGCCATTCTTGCGTGCGTCGTTGGACAGCCAGCGACCGTTGCTGCGCTCTCCCATGCCTTGCTCACGGTTCCGACGGAAAGCCTGTGTCACCTCGTCCAGGCCACTCGCTGTTACCACGGAGAACCACAGTTTGCTCATGCGGTAGTCCAGCCGCGTGGTACGGACGGCTGGACTGTGCGCCAGGGCAACCGTTATCTCCCGCGTACGGCGGCCGCCCGCCCAGAAGCTGTCAGGCAGCGGCAGCTCGAAAAAATGGTGCTGGTCGTTGCCGATGCGCTCTTCGGTCAGCAAGGTGACGGTGTGGTCCAGCGAACGAAAGAGGGCGGCATCCTCTACACACCCATAGCCGATCAGACGCAGCAGCTTGTCGCGCCCTTCACCGTTGCCGTCGGGGTTGAGCAAGGTCTCGCAGGCTTGTGGCCAGCTGGCATGCGCGCCGATCAACGCACGCAATAGGTTCGGGGTGGCATTCGGCAGTTCGGCCAGGATCCTCGCCGCCTTATGCGCGACGACCGGGGCAGCATAGCTCGTCCCAATGTCCTCGCTGAACCCTGGTCCGCCGGCAAAGCCGCCGTTGAGTGAGACCACGCCCAACCCTGCATGCCGCGGACGTGCTACCGCCCGCATCAGCGCGACGTTGCCGGCATGCTCGACGACATCGGGTTTGATCGCGCCATTGATCGATAAGCCGCATCGCGTGAGCGGAAACGGCTGGTCAGTTCGCGCCAATGGTTGATCCTCAAGGGCGTTCGGATGCCGCTGCGCGTCCCTCGTCGCTTCGTTCTGTGCAATACCGCCTACCGTGAGCGCGTTCAGGGCAGTGGCCGGATCGAGCAAGCGCGCGAAGTCGGCAAGCAGATAGTCGGGATAGCGTTCTCGCGCGTCGGCTGGCAGCTCGGAAAGGTGCAGGTTGCCGGTGGGCACTACGAACAGGACACCGATCTCCCGCGTCAGGCGATCCAGGGTGTAGGCCAAGCCGCGAACGTGGCGCCCGTCATAGACCTTGTTGAGATCGCCATAGCTCAGATTGAAGACACGACACCCGTACTGGCCGTGCAACTCGCGCACAGCCTCCTCCACCGCCTTCTCGACGAACTCGGTCTGGTCGTTGCCGTCGTCATTGAAGACCTTCCCGGAGAACAGCCGGAGCTGCGGGACGAAGCGCCCGTCGCGGATCGCAGCCCCCACGTCCCCATACAGCGCCAAGCCGGCGACAAAAGTTCCGTGCCAGGGCTCATCGTCATGCGGGGTCCGATGGGGAGAAAGGTAGCCTTGTGCATCGCCCACTGCCGGCCCCAGCAAGGGGTGTCCCGGCGTCAGTCCCGAATCGAGAACGGCGACGGACGGAGCGCCGCCATCTGGAGGCAAGACAGCGGGAAACTGGTTGACGTCAGTGAGCAGCAACTGGACGGCAATGCCGAGTCGCGGAGGAAGGTCGACCGTGCGCACGTCGCGATGCCGCAGGACCCGATCCGCCTGCTCTCGCGTACAGCGCATCCGCACCATCAGGAGGGAAGGCTGCGTGAGGCTATCCAGCCGCTCTATGCCGTATTCCTGCAGCCAGCGGGAAAACGCCTCCATGAGCGCCTGGCGTCTGTCTTGCCGCTCCTGGGGCCACAGTTCGACGTCGAGCGTGAAGGACTCCTCGGCGGGAAACCCCTGCTCGCGTAGCGCCGCGCCGGTACGGTCCTGGGACGTCCAATGGTCGAAGTCCTCGATGACAAACAGGAGTTCCTTGCGCGTCACCACGCCGTCGCGGGCGAGCGTACTGAGACGACTCTCGAACTCGGCGAGACCTTCTTCTGTGGCGAAGGCCAGCACGATCGACTCGTCTTCCTGGCTGACGATCTCAACACCGGGAATAGCGTCGAATGCAGGAACGCTCTTGTCGCCAGCACGCAACTGAATCTTAAGGAGCTTTCGGTCGTCGAAACCACCTAGATCTTCGGCGTCGATTCGCCCTCGCGCCACGACGAGCTTCTGTGCCAACATCGCGCCATGCGCTCGGGGGTCGGCCGGCGGCCGAACACCGGGATGTCGTCTTGGATGCCGTTCAGTCGACGGCGCCTCTCGCTGCAGGCGCAGGTGCTCGTAAGCCACAGTCTCTTACCCCCCAACTCAGCCCTTATGGCGGTATTCGCGAGCCAGCGCGGTATCGATGTGGGCCTTCTCGAGGAACTCCCGTCCGGACAGGATCATTTCCTTCACCGCCCGACGCAGTACGCGCTCGATATCGGCATGGGACATTCCTTTGAACTGCGAGGCAACTTGGCCGTCGTCCGCCTCGAAATTTCGTCGAATGCCGGACAGCTTCAATGACAGCAGGCGTTTGATCTGCTCCAGACTGGGCAGCTCGAAGCGCAAGATCTCGTCGAAACGCCGCCACACCGCCTTGTCCAACAGGGACTCGTAGTTGGTCGTGGCGATGAGGATGCTCTCCCCACGGTAGCCGTCCATCATCTGCAGGACTGCGTTCACGGAGCGCTTCAGCTCGCCGTGATCGGCGCTGTCGCCACGATCCTTGGTCAGCGCATCGAATTCGTCGAAGAGCGCCACCACCGGCTGGCTCGCCACGTAGTCGAACACTTTGCGCAGATTGGCCGCCGTCTCACCCAGGAAGGACGAAATAAGCGAATCGAGCCGGACCAGAACCAGGGGCATCGACAAGCTGTGCGCGATGACCTCCGCAGCCAGCGTCTTGCCGCAACCCGGCGGCCCACAAAACAAGAGCTTCTGCGCGGGATGCATCCCAAAGGATCGCAACACATCGGCACGGTTATGCTCCATCAGAATCTCATCCAGCGCCGACTTCGTAGCGTCAGAGAGGATGATGTCCTTTTCCTCTCGAATCACGGCACGCTCTTCGAGCAGCGCCAGACCATTGTCCTTGTTCGTGGGCAGATTGGTCACGGCATGCAGCCTGCGGGAGCCAGGACCGGGTTTGGCCTGATCGCCGTAGAGCAGATGCTCGAGATCGTTGGCGAGCAGATGATGGTTCTTCTCGCGTTCTTCCTTGATGACCGCTTCGGAGGCGGAACGGAATCTGGCGAGATCCCCTTGTACGCCGGATTTGATCAGTTGCCTGAGCAATTTTCCGCTAGCCATAAATGTCCCCTAGATTCTTCAACGCATTCTCTCGGTAAGTTTCCTGTTCACTCTTGGGACAGCACTACCATGAATGCCAAAACTTCAAAGTCATTGCTTCCGGCGAACTCGCCTTTGATGGCATGCGTGCCGCCCGGCGAAAACAGACTGGCCACTGCGCGTTCCTCGTTCTTGCCGACCACCGACGCTACGCTTGCTGCGAGCAGCTTTTGCGCATGGCGCATGTCTTCGCCGTGCTTGGTGGCCTTGTCGAAGCGGGCGCAGGCGCCAGCGTCGGGCAGGTCGCGACCCAGCGCCAGGCGCTTGAGCCGGTCGAGAATGCGTTTGGCCTGGGTGTAGGGCAGCAATACGGCGCCGTCGTCGCCGACGTGGACGAGGTAATGGGGTGCCAAGGGGTAGTCCGATTCCTTGGCTTTGTGTGCCGCCGGGCCCTCGGCGCGCAGGCAGAAGATCACACCAGGCGGAATGTCGGCGTCGATACTGGTGGTGACCGCGTAGGCCCCCAATGGCTGGTTATCCAGCTTGCCGGGATGCGCCTTGAGGTGCTGGGCCAGATCGATGCGGAAGTCGGTGAGCGTCAGGTCGGTAATTGATACGCCGGTGGACAGGTCTTCCAGGTCGATTACCGTGTCCTGCAGCTTGAGCAGCTGCTTGCGCCGGTACTCCAGATCGTTCATCGGGTTGCCGGACTGTTGCTCGATGAGGTTTTCCTCACCGGTGGCGGAGACGTCGAGCAGCACCATGCGGCCGCTGACGCGCTGTTCCAGATTGATGTATTCCTCCAGCTCCATGTTGGGCCAGAAGTTAACCAGCTGGATGCGTTCGTTGGGGGAGCCGATGCGGTCGATCCGGCCGAAGCGCTGGATGATGCGCACCGGGTTCCAGTGGATGTCGTAGTTGATCAGCCAGTCGCAGTCCTGCAGGTTCTGGCCTTCGGAAATGCAGTCGGTGGCGAAGAGCAGGTCCAGCTCGCCCTCGTCGGCCAAATCCGCCGGCCGCTCCTTGGAGCGCGGCGAGAACGCCGTAAGGATGGACGCCAGGTCCTTGCGCAGATGTGGCAGCGTGCTCTGATTTCGGCCCGCACCGGTAACGAGCGCCGACTCGATGCCGAGCGTGGCCTTCGCCCACGGCGCCAGTTGCGCGTAGAGGTATTCGGCGGTGTCCGCGAAGGCTGTGAAGACGATGAACTTGCGGTTGCCGGCATTGATCGGGTTGCGGCATTTGTCCTCGATCATGTTGCGCAAGGCGGCCAGCTTGGCGTCCCGAGCAGCATCGACCTGCTTGGCTGCGGCCAGCAGGGTGGCCAGACGGTTACGGTCTTCGATCAGGTCTTGTTTCCAACGGATGAGGTCGACGTCGCTGAGCAGTACCTTGACCTTGCGCCCGACCAGCAAGGTCTCGAAGGCGGGGTCATCGATGTCGACGTCAGCGATGTCGATTTCCTCGATGTCGGAAGCAGAAGCCTCGATGCGTGCGAGCGTGGTCTCCACGTCGCGAAGCTGGCGCTCGACGGTCAGGGTGAACGAGGACACCGCGCTTTCCATGCGCTTGAGCACGTTGACTCGCAGCAGGTGGATCAGGCTCTCTTCGCGGTCCACCTGGCGGAAGAAGCTTTCGCCCCCGCGGATCTGAGTGCTGTACTTTGCGTCGTAGGCGGCTTGTTTGTGGGGCAGGACGTAGCGCAATGGGGCATAGCTGGCCAGATTGAGCCGCCGAATTTCTAGGTTGATGTCCCGGATGCTGCGGAACTCGCCGGCACGGTCCACATCGGCCTTGATGTTGATCGGTGGCAGACGATCCGGGAAGCGGCCTGTCTCGCTGGTGCCGTAGTACTTCTCGATGTGCTTGCGCGAGCGAGCGATGGTGAGGTGATCCAGTAGGGTGAAGTAGTCGAAGCCCAGCATCTCGACCAGCCTCGCGGGTGTCTTTTCGGACTCGTCGAGGTTCAACCAGCGGTTGAACTGGGTCTGCGCCTTGCGGGTGGTCGCCTCGATGCTGGCGATGCCGTGTTCCAGCAAGGCGGTGTCGTCGCCCTCCGTGACGAAGGCGATCTGGTTGCGCAGGTCGGCCAGGCGGTTATTGACGGGCGTGGCCGACAGCATCAGGACCCGCGTCTTGACGCCTTCCTTGATGATCCTGCGCATCAGACGGTCGTAGCGGGACTCCTTGCCCTTGTGCGTGGCCTTGTTGCGGAAGTTGTGGGACTCATCGATCACCACCAGGTCGTAGTTGCCCCAGTTCACGTGCGACAGATCGATGTCGCCAGACGTGCCGCCGTCGCGCGAGAGATCGGTGTGGTTCAGGACATCGTAGTTGAAGCGGTCGGCCGCCAGGACGTTGCGCTTGTCGTTGGCCTTGTAGAGCGTCCAGTTGTCACGCAGGCGCTTTGGCGCCAGTACCAGCACGCGATCGTTGCGCAGCTCGTGATACTTGATGATCGCCAGGGCCTCGAAGGTTTTGCCAAGGCCCACGCTGTCGGCGATGATGCAGCCGCCGAAGCGGTTGAGCTTGTCGATGGCGCCGACCACACCATCACGCTGGAATTTGAAGAGCTTCTTCCACACCACCGTATTGCGGATACCCGTGGCGGACTTGACGATGCGCTCTTCGTCCATTTCGTCGCCACTGTCGCGAAAAAGGTGATGCAGGATGAGTGCATACAAGGAGAAGGGGTCGCGGTGCTCGCCAATCGTGCGGAGAGCTTCGAGCAAAACTTCACGCCCACTGCTGGCGTCCGCAGAGTGAGTCCGCAGAGCGGCCCATTGATGATCGAACCATCTGGCAAGTTGCGCGGCTTCATCGGCCGACTCGGAAGCCTGGATCAAGCTCAACGGGTTTCCCGGAGTCAAGCCGAGCCCATCGGTGCTGAAAGCAAAGGAACCGAGAACCACCTGCTCCGGCTGCTCTTGACCATTTCGTATGACTGCCGCCCCTTGCGGCACCGGGCCCGCAGCTCGCCGCAAGTCGACCTTGTCGCCGATCCATTTCGCACACTGGTTGGCTAGCCACCGGACCTGCAGGCGGTTGCGTGCGGCACGATCGCCTTCACTTCCCAAGAACCCCAACTCCGCGTCGCCGGGAGGCAGAACGAGTTGGACGCGTTCCAGCGCCGTGATCGCATCTCTCAGCTCGGCAAACGCAAAGAGGGAAAACGAAGGCGTCACGCAGCCGAGCTGGTTGCCACGCTTGAGGTGGGGGCGCATTAGGTCGATGACGCGGTCTGCGCCCGTGTTGTGGATCAGTTTCATGACCGGCGCCCCCCTTTCAACAGATCATCCCCGCCTTGCTGCTGATCGGCCGACGACTGCTGTTTGATCCAGCCGTCGATGTCCGCACGGGAGAAGCGCCATATCCCGCCCACCTTAAAGGCCGGAATCTTCTTGGCTGCTGCCAAGCGATAGACCGTGCGCTTGCCCACCTTCAGGTAGGCCGCCACTTCATCGAGGGTCAATATCTGTCCGGGCTCGTCTTTCATTGCTTCCTCACCCGGTGAGGGTGGCACAGGCGTTGGTGACAATCTTGGCAAGTGTAGAGCAAACCAGTGCAATGCTGAACAGCTAAATGCGCAGTTCGCCGGCGCGAGGTCATCCAGTTCGTGAGGGGATAGCCCCGCCACGGGGGTGAGCGCCACGTCGCGTCCAGCCGCCCCCGGTGACGACCTCGGCCAGCGGAGAGAAGCAGGCGCACCGCGCCAGCAGGGTTTCCGCATCAGTGACTGGCCCCGTCTTGCTCCAGCAGCCAGGTCCTGGACTCCCGGCCTTGTCCGGAAACGGCGCTACGCCAACCATCGAGGCAAATCCGGTGCGTCGCCCGTTCCGATTCTTTGCGGCACACCCAAGCTTCACGCCGCAGCATCCCGCCATCCAGACGACTGTGGAACGGCGTGATGACACCCCTTGGCAACCTGACGACCGCCTGCCGCCGTGTGCCGGCCCTGGCATTGGCGCTGACCATCGCGCTGGCCGGCGCATCGTCCGCATCGGCCGGCGATGCCACCGCTGAACACGAGCAACTGGCGGCCATCGCCCGCCAACTCAACCTGATCGAGCGCCTCGCCGAGCACGCCGCCAATACCGCTCCGCAGGAACGCGCCCGCTACCACTTCGACTACGCCCGACTGCGCGCAGACCTGA
>DAOOVM010000102.1:0-9522 GCA_035370085.1 Rhodanobacteraceae bacterium
CCTCGCCCGACGCCCGCGCCTGCGTGCTCAATCCGGCCGGCTCGCGCAGCGGCGAACTGCCCGTGCACGAGTTCGTCGGCGGCAATACCTGGGTGCCGAAGCTGCTCAAGACCCTGTATTTCGCCGGCGACAGTGACCGCCAGGCGGCGCTGGACCGCACCGCCGCCTGGGCGGCCGAGTTGCTCGGTCAGCGCAGCGCGAGCGTGCTGGTGGCCCTGCAGCCCTACAGCGCCGGTGCGGCCACGCTGCATGCCCAGGTCAAGGTGACCAATCTGTCCGGCCACAAGCTGCCGACGGGCTACTCGGAAGGGCGCCGCGTCTGGTTGAACGTGCAGGCCCGCGACGCCAACGGTACGCTCGTGTTCGAAAGCGGCGCCTACGACGCCGCCACCGCGGCGCTGACCGAAGACGGCCAGGCGCGCGTCTACGAAGTGCTGCAGGGCATATGGGACGCCGGCAGCCACAGCTGCAAGGTGCTCGACGGCAGCGGGCGCAAGCAGTTCCACTTCGCCCTCAACAACTGCATCGCCAAGGACAACCGCATCCCGCCGCTCGGTTTCACCGGCAAGGACGCGCTGGACGTGCGTCCGGTCGGGGCCACCTACGCCGAGACAGCGCCAGGTTCGGGTCGACTGGTGAACTACGATCTGGCGAGTTATGCCATCGCGGTTCCGCCAGGCACGCCCTTGCCGATCACCGTCACCGCCACCCTGCGCTACCAGTTGGCCAGCCGCGACTACATCGAGTTCCTGCAGCGCGAAGCCAGCGACCACGCCTTCGCCGCCGAGAACGACCTGTGCGCCGGCGGCCCCGACCGCCCCTTCACTGTCGGTCCCCAGGGCAAGAGCCGCGGCCAGTTCCTCTACGACCTGTGGAGCGATCCCCAGTTCGGCAAGGCTCCGCCCGAAACCCTCGCCACCGCCAGCGCCTCCACCACCCCATGAATCGTCGCCCATCCCTCCTTCACGGCGTCGGCCGCCTTGCCGTCGCCACCCTCGCCGCTGCGCTCCTGGCCGCCTGCGCCGGTCCGCGCGTGCAGCGTATGCCGCAGGCGCCGCGAACGCTCGCGCACGTCTCCTCCTCCGCCGGCGAAACCGGGCCGGGAGTGTCCGCAACGAAAGCCTCGCGCGACATCGTGCTGCCCTCCTACGTGGTGGTGCGGCGCTACGACGACGTCTTCCGCGAAGACGACCGCAACGTGCCAGTCACCGTGGAATACGGCTGGGACTACCTGCGGCGCAGCGCCATCGAGCGCGTCTATGCGCGTGGCAGCGACACGCTGCGCAGCGAGCGTGCGATTGCGGGGCTGACGCTCAACGTGAGTGATGCCGAGCTGGAACTGGCCTTCGCCCTGGTGCGCGAGGAACCGCAGTTGGCGACGGTGCTGTCGCAGCCGCAGCTCAATTTCTACGGCGGTTTCTCCTACGAGGAGGCCGACGATCCGGACTGCGGCGCGGGCTCGCGCTGCATCCACGTCATCATTTCGGCGGGCGATGGCCAGCGCGCGGTGGCCCACAGCATCGTCGACCTGGCCACGCGCCGGGTCGTTCATCCGTTCTACGCGCCGCCGCCGGAGGCGGGCGGAAAACTCTGATCGTTCCGGGCGGCAGCGACGGGAGGTCGCCACCGTCCGCTCATTGTCACGGGGAATTTCGATGAAGACGGCATTTGCGTGGATCGTCGTTTGCGGGCTGATGCTCGGGGTCGGTGCGCCGGCCTGGGCGGGCCATCCTGACTGCGGCGTGTCCGGCGGCACGTTGCTCAAGTGGCCGGCCAACAGCTATCCCGTTTGGGAGCTGTGCTGGCTCCCGCCCGCCGCCAGCGCGGGCCCACGCGGCTCGGGACTGGAGCTGCGCGACGTCTGGTACAAGGGCATCCAGGTGGCCAAGCGCATTCACGCGCCGATCCTGTTCGCCGAGTACCGCAACGGAGCCGGCGGCAACTGCTATCGCGACTGGAAGGACACGAACGCCAAGTTCGCGGCCGATCCGACCGTGCGCAACCAGCTCGGCACGGTGCCGCAGGGCAGTTTCTTCGCCACCACGACCTGCGATGTCTCCACCGATCCGACCCTGTCGCACGGCACCTGTCCCTTCTCCAACCTGGCGCCCAACCCCTTCGTGACGGCGAACTGCCTCAGCCCCGGCGGCGTCGCCATCGAGGATCGCGGCGACTACGTGCTGCTTACCACGCAGTATTCGGCCAGCTGGTACCAGTACACCAACCGCATCGCCCTGTACGCCAACGGCGACATCGCGCCGGAATTCGGTTTTGGCAATTCCGACGGCACCTACAACGGCGTGACCCATTGGCACCACAACTATTGGCGCATGGATTTCGACATCGACGGCGCCGCGCACGACCAGATCGCAGCCAACGACGTGCCGCAGGCAACCGAGTTCTCCGGCCTGCGCAGCCTGACTGGCGGGCCGGGTGGCGGACCGACGCACTGGGATGTCACCGACAGCATCGAGGGCTTCGGCTACCGCGTCACCTCAGGGCCGGACGACTACACGCCGGCGAACGAGTCCACGCGCAGCTTTCACACCGTCGATGTGATCGGCGCCCGCTTCATCAACAACGAATACACCGACACCGGTGTGAACGGTTCCAACAATCTTTCGGACTGCACCCTGCACACCAGCAACCTGGTGAACAACGAGAGCATTGCCGATACCGACGTGGTGCTGTTCTACCGCGCCAGTGTGCGCGACAGCACGGCCAATAACTGGCCGACCGCGGGCGCGGGTGCCATTCCGCAGGATTCCATGGTGTGCAAGCGCGTCGGTCCCGCCATCACCCAGATCGGCGACTGGCCGATCTTCCGCGACGACTTCCAGTAAGGCGCCAGCGCCGGCGTGCCGCGGGGCGCGCCGGCGCCGCCTCAGCACTCGATCACGTTCACCGCCAGGCCGCCGCGGCTGGTTTCCTTGTACTTGTCCTGCATGTCGCGGCCGGTGTCGCGCATGGTCTTGATCACCTTGTCGAGCGAGACCTTGTGCTTGCCGTCGCCGCGCAGGGCCATGCGCGAGGCGTTGATGGCCTTGACCGCGCCCATCGCATTGCGCTCGATGCAGGGGATCTGCACCAGGCCGCCGATGGGGTCGCAGGTCAGGCCGAGGTTGTGCTCCATGCCGATCTCGGCGGCGTTCTCGATCTGGCCGGGCGTGCCGCCGAGCGCGGCGGTCAGGCCCGCAGCGGCCATCGAGCAGGCCACGCCGACCTCGCCCTGGCAGCCGACTTCGGCGCCGCTGATGCTGGCGTTCTCCTTGTACAGGATGCCGATCGCGGCGGCGGTGAGCAGGAAGTCGAACACGCCCTGCTCGTTGGCGCCGGGGATGAAGCGGTCGTAGTAGTGCAGCACCGCCGGGATGATGCCGGCGGCGCCGTTGGTGGGCGCGGTGACCACGCGGCCGCCGGCCGCGTTCTCCTCGTTCACCGCCAGTGCGTACAGGTTGACCCAGTCGAGCACGGTCAGCGGGTCGCGCATCGCCGCTTCCGGACGCGACGACAGCTCGGCGTGCAGACTGGGCGCGCGCCGGGCCACATGCAGGCCGCCGGGCAGGGTGCCTGCCGCGCGGATGCCGCGGGCGAGGCAGCTCTGCATGGCTCGCCAGATCTCGCGCAGGCCGGCGCAGATGTCCTCGCCGCTGCGCCAGGCCTGCTCGTTGGCGTACATGAGCCGGGCGATGCTCATGCCGGTGTCCGCGCAGCGCCGCAGCAGTTCGTCGCCGCTGTGGTAGGGGTGCGGCAACTCGGTGGTGTCGGCAACGATGCGGTCTTCGGCCGCCTCGTCCTGGTTGACCACGAAGCCGCCGCCGACCGAGTAGTAGTCGCGCGTGGCGAGTTGCGCGCCAGCGGCGTCGAAGGCGGTGAAGCGCATGCCGTTGGTATGGAAGGGCAACTTCTGGCGCTTGTTCATGACGAGGTCGTGCTTCTCGTCGAAGGCGATCGCGTGCGTGCCGCCCAGGCGCAGGGTCTTCGTGCCGCGAATGCGCTCCAGCGCGGCCGGAATCAGGTCGGGATCGATCAGATTGGGCTGGTGGCCTTCCAGCCCCATCAGCACCGCCTTGTCGGTGCCGTGGCCGCGACCGGTGAGCGCCAGCGAGCCGAACACCTCGGCGCGCACGCGCGCTGTGCGCTCCAGTTCGCCCGCCTCCACCAGCCATTTCGTCACGAAGCGCGCCGCGGCGCGCATGGGGCCCACGGTGTGCGAGGAACTCGGCCCGATGCCGATCTTGAAGAGGTCGAAGACGCTGACGGCCATGGCCGGTTCCGGTATCGCGACAGGGAGCGCTATTCTAGCCGCCGCGCCCTGCGACGACGCCCGCATGCGACTGACCCTCTACCAGCGTGACGACTGCCATCTCTGCGACCAGGCCCTCGCGATCCTGGCGGCGGCGCGCACGCCAGAATTCGCCAGCGTATGGATCGATGGCGACGCGTCGCTCGAACTGCGCTATGGCGAGCGCGTGCCGGTACTGCGCTGCGAGGAGGACGGGCGCGAGCTGTCCTGGCCCTTCGATGCAGGCGCCGTCGCGGCCCTGCTTCAGGGCTGAGGTGCCGCGGGCTTGACCGCCTCGTTGACCGGGGTATCGAGGGCGAAGCTCGGCGTACCGGTGTACTTCTCGACGGGCTTGTCGTGCGGCCCCTTCTCGATCACCACCACGCTGTCGTAGAAGTGCATGGATCTCGCAGTGCGCGTGAACGGTCCGGGCTGGAAGCTGTGCGGGTCGCGCGAGTGCCAGGCATTCAGCTCGTCGGTCAGGCGCTTGGCGTACTCCATGAACGTCAGGGGTGAGCGCAAGCCGCCGCCGTACTCGCGCCAGTAGCTGGTATGTGTGTCCTCGACCAGGATCACGCCGTCGGGGCGCACCGCGCCGTAGAGCTCCTCCAGCGTGTTGATCTGGTGCGACATGGCGTGGCCGCCGTCGTCGATCAGGATGTCGATGGGGCCCACGCGGCGCGCCAGCTCGCGCAGAAAGGCGCGGTCATTCTGATCGCCGATGATGATCTCGATGCCTGGCTCGCCGAGTTCGCGCAGCCGCGGATTGATGTCCACGCCGATGATGCGCGCCGCCGGGCCGAAGTACTCGCGCCACATCTGCAGCGAGCCGCCGTGGAACACGCCGAACTCGACGATCGTGCAGGCCCGTCCGCGATACCGGGCAAAGTGGCGATGGTAGATGTCGAAATAGTGCAGCCACTTGTTGATCAGCCGGCCGGGATTGTTTTCGAAGTACTGCAGCAGTGGATTGTCCACGTACGCCTCGCTGACCTTGCAGGAACATCTTCTTTCGCCGGGGCGGTCCGGCATCCATGCGCGCCTTCGCGACGCCGCATGCGGCGCGGGCGACTCCCCGCACGCGCGGCATGCGGGTCGGGCGTGCCGGAGGCTCGGGGTGCGCGCGCGGGATGCTAGCGTGCCGACCTTGGCGGAGCCAGGGTGTGGGCCGGCGGCCCGGCTGCATCACCGCCCGCCGCAGGGTGCCGCAGGCATCGGTTATCCGTGTGGCCGGGCCGTGCGCCTCAGTGCGTTGGAGTCAGGCTTGCGCCCGCCAGCGCCGCAGGATCGAATCCGCCGCTGGTGACTCTGGAGACGACGCAGGCGGACTTCCCTGGCCGCGGCTGTCCGCCGCAGCGCGCGCTCAAGCGCGCAAGCGCGCGAGGATCTCCCCGCGCGCCTCGCGCAGGATGGAGTCGCGGTCGAGGCGGTCGACGATGTCGCGCACGGCGCGCTTGGCGCCGCCTTCGCCCCACGACTTGCCGGCGACGAGGTAGCTCTCCGCGGCGCGTCCCACCACGGTGGTGGCGTACCAGGCCAGTGCACCCTGCGCGCCGGCAGTGAGCGCGGTGGACAGACCCGCGCTGGCGCCCTTGAGGGCGCTGGCCACGAGGTGCACACCCCAGATGGCCCCCATCAGGGCAACCAGCTGGGCGCAGATGGTGGCGATGAGCTGGCCGGCCTCGCGCCGGGTGAGCGGAAAGCCGTAGACCTTGCCCAGGTGCACCACCAGGGCGACGTCCAGCGCCGCGGCGGCGAGCAGATCGGCCACGGGCACGGGGTTGAGCGCGACCGCAAGGCCCTTGGCCAGGCAGTATTGGCGGATCAGGCGCGCGGCCAGATCGCGCCGCGCCGCGGCGATCCGCTGCGCGACCTGCTCGGACAGGCGTCCGGCGAACAGGCTGGCATGCAGGGCGGCCAGCGCCTTGCCCTCGCGTTCGGCCACGGCGAGCAGGCGTGCACGCAGGGCCGCGATGTCGGGCGCGGTGGCCTCCAGGCGTTCGTGTTCGCGACCGTCCGCTGCGACCTGCAGCACGCGGTGCGGGCTGGGCGCGGCCGCACAGGCCAACACGTTTTCCGCCGCCACGAGGCCGCCGGCGTGCTCGCGCAGGCGCTGCAGCAGGCGCTCGCGCTCTTCGGGGCTGTAGCGGTCGGCCTTGTTGAGCACCAGCAGCAGCGGCCGCTGCGTGCGCCCCAGCACCACCAGCGCGTCGCGTTCGCTCTGCGTCATGTCGCCGTCCACGATGAACAGCACCAGGTCGCTGACCTCGGCCACATCAAAAGCCAGGCGTTCGCGCTCCTCACCGCCCAGTTCGTTGATGCCGGGCGTGTCGATCAGATGCAGGCCGCCGTGGCCTGCTTCGGTCCAGGCCTGCTGCTGCTGCCGCGTCGTGGTGCCGTGCAGGACCCCGGTGGCGAAGGCCGCTTCGCCCAGGAGGGCGTTGCCCAGCGCCGACTTGCCGACGCTGACGCGGCCGAACAGGGCAAGGTGCAATTCCTCGCGCGCCAGCTTGTCGAGCAGTGCCTGGATGCGGGCGAATTCGCCGGCCAGTTCCTGGCGCACGGCGGGTGGTATCGCCGCATCGTCCAGCAGGCCGCGCAGCGCGGCCGCGGCGCGCTCGGTGGGGGCGGCGGCGCCCGCATCGGCCGCGGATCCGGCCGGCCTGCGGCGCGAGAACCAGCCTGAGACGGAGGATTTCCAGCCCACGTCGACCCGTGTCCAGGCGCCGCCCGCCGCGGCGCATCGGATCATACGCGAGTCCTCCGTGCGGGCCGCTGACGCGGCCGCGTCAGGACTTGGGCGTGAGCACGAGGTGGGCGCTCACGGGCACATCGTTGCCGATCACCGCGGTATCGGCCCAGTCGCCGCTGCCCACGCCGAAATCCAGGCGCTTGAGCGTGGTGCTCACGTCCAGCGTGGCGCCCGAAGCGCTCGGTGCGAAGCGGACGGCCAGGGTGACGGGCTTGCTCTGGTCGCGCAGGGTCAGCGTGCCCTCGGCCAGCACCCGGTCGCCCTCCCGGCGGAAGGACTGCGTCACGAAGTGCGCCTTGGGGAATCGGGCGAAGTCAAAGAACTCCGCGGTCTTCAGCTGGCCGTCGTAGTCGGCATTGCCCGTGGCCGCGCTGGTGATATCGATGCTGACGTCGAATCGGGCCGTGGCCAGATCGGCCGGGTCGTAGGCGATGGCGGCCTCGAAGCGGGCGAAGGTGCCGCTGAACTTCTCGCCCTGGTAGGTGCCGGAAAAGCCCAGCGTGCTGCCGCTGGCGTCGGTGTTCCAGTCCTTGGCGTGCGCCGCGGCGGGCAGCAGGACGGCAAGCAGCAGGGCGAGCAGGGAGGACGGGCTGGGGCGCATTTCAGGTCTCCGGCGGAGGGGCGGGGGCGGCCGGCGCGGCCGCCGTCGGGGCAGCGTCGCGGCCGCCGAAGGGCAGCATGCGCCGCAAGGTGGCGTCGCGGTCGAGGAAGTGGTGCTTGAGCGCCGCGCCGGCGTGGGCCAGCAGTACCGCCACGAGCAGCCACCAGCCGATCTCGTGGGCCTCGTGGGCGAGGGACTTCAGCACCTCGTCGCGGCCACCGGTCAGGCTGGGCAGATTGAACAGGCCGAACCACTGCAGGGGAAAGCCGGCAGCGGAGTTGAACAGCCAGCCCGACAGCGGCAGCGCGAGCATGAGCACGTACAGCGCGAGGTGTGCGCCGTGCGCCGCCAGCGCCTGCCAGCGCGGCATGGGGAGGTCGCGCGGGCGCCGGTCCAGCAGGCGCCAGGCCAGCCGCAGCAGGGCCAGGGCCAGCACGGTCAGTCCGACCGACTTGTGCAGGGCATAGATCTTGAGCTTCTGCGGCGAATTGGCCAGATCGGCCATGACCAGGCCGACCGCGCCGAGGCCGAGGATCAGCACGGCCATCAGCCAGTGGAAGGCTTTGGCCACGCCGCCCCAGCGGGTGTCGTCACTGCGCAGGGACATCGTTGTCCTCCTCGGTGTCGGGCGTGTCGGTGGTCGCCGCTTCGCCCAGTGGCGCGACGCGCCGCACGCGCTGTGCCTCGACCGCGATGTCGAGCTGCACCTCGTCGCCCACGGCGCTGAGCAGCTTGTCCATGCCGAAATCGCGCCGCCTGATCGTTGCGGTGGCGGCGAAGCCGGCGGTGCGCTTGAAGCTGTAGGGATCGTTGCCGACGCGGTTCATGGTCACGGCCAATTGCACCGGCTGGCGGATGCCGTGCAACAGCAGCGTGCCGTGCACGGTGGCGTGGCGCGCGTCCACCGGCTCGACCCGCGTGCTGGTGAAGCGGGCCTCGGGCCAGCGCGTGACGTGCAGAAACTGCCAGGACTTCACCGCGTCCTGCCATTTCGTGTCGCCGAGGTGCAGGCTGGACAGGTCGATGCGCACATCGACGTGGGCGCTGTGCCAATCCTGCGGATCGAACTCCAGCACGCCCTCGCGGATGGCGAGCAGACCCATGCTGCGCGAGAAGCCGAGGTGATCCACGGCGAAGCGGATCTGCGTGTGTACCGGGTCAAGGCGCCAGGTCTCGGCCCGCAGCAGGGGCGCAGCCCCGACGGCCAGTACGGCAAGGGCAATTCGGAAGGGACGCATGGCGGCAGCTTGGCAGAGGCCCCCGTCGCGGAAAAGCGCCGCGGCGTGAAGAGATTGTTGCCGCAGGCGCGCACCGCTGGCCCGTGTCTCAGGGCGCAGCCGTGTCGTCGCCCTCGCGCAGCGCGAGCGCGGCGACGTGGCGCAGACGCTCGCGCGCGGCCTCGCCCAGCCGCTCGCGCAGGCCCGCCGCGGCGTGGTCCGCGTCCAGCCGGTGCTGCGTGGCCAGGGTGTCGGCCACGGCCCGCCCCAGACTGTCGAACACCAGGCCGTAGGCGATGGCGTGCACGACGCCGCCGCCCAGCGTGCCGAGGCCGGGAAAGGCCTTGAGGGCGTTGCCGGCGATGGCCAGCAGCACCGTGGTGGCGGTGCGCACGGTGAGTGCGGCGCGGGCAAGGAAGGCGTCGAGGTCGATCTCCCGCACCGGCACCCCGTGCAGCGCTGCCAGTTCGCGCAGCAGGCCGCTGGCCAGCACGCCCTGGATGACCAGGTCGCTGCCGGGCGCCACGGCGGCCAGCGCCCCCAGCACGGCGCGTCGCGTGTACTTGTCGACCAAAGCGGCCGCCGCGTGCTGCCGCGCCGCCGCCTCGGCCGCGCCGAGGCGCTGCGCCAGCGCCGCCAGCACCGCGGCCTCGCGCGACTCCTCCAG
>DAOOVM010000103.1:0-9500 GCA_035370085.1 Rhodanobacteraceae bacterium
CCGCCGCTGGTGCTTGCGCCCATGGCCGGCGTGACCGACAAGCCCTTCCGCCTGCTGTGCAAACGCCTCGGCGCCGGCCTGGCCGTGTCGGAGATGACCAGCGCCGATCCGCGCCTGTGGCGCACGCGCAAATCGCTGCAGCGCATGGACCACGCGGGCGAGCCCGCCCCCGTCAGCGTGCAGATCGCCGGCTACGATCCGGCCATGCTGGCCGAGGCGGCGCGCTACAACGTCGAGCACGGCGCCCAGGTCATCGACATCAACATGGGCTGCCCGGCAAAGAAAGTGTGCAATGTCTATGCCGGCAGCGCCCTGCTGCAGGACGAGGCCCTGGTGGCGCGTATCTGCACCGCCGTGGTGCGGGCCGTGGACGTGCCGGTGACGCTGAAGATCCGCACCGGCTGGGACCGCGACAACCGCAACGGCGTGGACATCGCGCGCATTGCCGAAGACACCGGCATTGCCGCCCTGGCCGTGCATGGCCGTACCCGCGCCGATCTGTACCAGGGCGAGGCCGAATACGACACCATCGCCGCGATCAAGCGCGCCGTGCGCATCCCGGTCCTGGCCAACGGCGACATCGATTCGCCGCCCAAGGCGCGGCAGGTGCTGGCGCAGACCGGCTGCGATGGCCTGCTCATCGGCCGCGCCGCCCAGGGTCGGCCGTGGATCTTCCGCGAAATCGCCCACTACCTGGCCACGGGGGAGCGGCTGCCGGCGCCATCGCCGGGCGACGTGCGCGATCTGCTGCTCGGCCATCTCGACGCGCTGCACGCGTTCTACGGCGAAGCGCTGGGCGTGCGCATCGCGCGCAAGCACCTGGGCTGGTACGCGCGCGATCGCGCCGAGAACGCGGCCTTCCGCGCCGTGGTGAACCGCGCGGAGACGGCGGCGGAGCAATGCCGCCTGACGCGCGAGTACTTCGACCGACTGGCCGAGGCACTGCCGGTCGCCGCCTGAGCCGCCGGACGCGCGTCCGGCGCCATGCTCCTGGCCAGCCTCTCGCGCCGCCGCCATGAGCCAACTCCTCGCCAGCCTGCGCCAACTGTCCGCCCGCCGCGTCGGCGGTCTCGCTCTCAGCAATGGCGCAATGCTGGCCTGGGCCCTGCTGTCGGGCTGGCCCTACCTCGTGCTGCAGCTCCTGCTCGGCCTGGAGGTGCTGCTGATGAGTCTGGCCACGATCCCGCTCTATCCCGAGCGCGGACTGCTGCGGCACGCGGCCGACCTGCTCAAGCTCGCGGCCGGGCTGGCGTTCGTGGGACTGTTCGTCCTCGTGAGCTACGGCGTGGCGGCGGACGGCGATGGCCACGCTGTGGCGCTGGAGACGGCGTTGGCCTCGGTCTCAACCCTCGGTCGGCGCGAGATCGCCGCAGCCGTGGCCTACCTCGCCGCGTCGATGGGCTGGTCGCTGTGGCAAGCCTGGCACAGCTCCGATCCGCGCCTGACATGGAGCAAGACCCGCCTGGGCACCGGCGCGGCGGCCTTTCTCTCGCTGTTCTGCATCGTCTTCGTGGCCATCTTTGCCGTCGCCCCGCTGCGCCATGCCCTGATCCTCGCGGGCCTCGACTGCAGCGCCGACCGCCTGCTCATCCTCGCCATGGCCCTGCTTCGCTTCTTCTTCGGCCTGCTGCTGGCCACCTTCAGCGAGGAGGAGTGGATCAACATGGCGCGGCACCCCTACGTCGAACCGCCGCGATGACGCCCAGATGCGCCGAGCGTGCCGGCGGCCCGCGTCCTGCAAAAGCCGCCGGGGGCGTGTATCATGCGCGGCCGTTCGTTTATCCATCCATCCGCATCGAAGGATATTTGCCGCGATGAGCAGCTACCTGTTCACCTCCGAATCCGTGTCCGAAGGCCATCCGGACAAGGTCGCCGACCAGATTTCCGACGCCGTGCTGGACGCCATCCTGGCGCAGGACAAGCGCGCGCGCGTGGCCTGCGAAACCCTGGTGAAGACCGGTGTGGCCATCGTCGCCGGCGAAGTCACCACCAGCGCCTGGATCGACCTGGAGGCGCTCACGCGCAAGGTCATCCTCGACATCGGCTACGACAGCAGCGACGTCGGCTTCGATGGCGCCACCTGCGGCGTGCTCAACCTCATCGGCAAGCAGTCGCCGGACATCAACCAGGGCGTGGATCGCAAGAATCCCGAAGAGCAGGGTGCGGGCGACCAGGGCCTGATGTTCGGCTACGCCACCAACGAGACGCGCGACCACATGCCGGCGGCGATCTACTACAGCCACCGTCTGGTCGAGCAGCAGGCCAAGGTGCGCAAGAAGGGCAAGCTGAAGTGGCTGCGCCCGGACGCCAAGAGCCAGGTCACCCTGCGCTACGAGAACGGCAAGGCCACGGCCATCGACGCGGTGGTGCTGTCCACGCAGCACGACCCGGACGTGAAGCACAAGCACCTGGTCGAGGCGGTGATGGAGTCCATCATCAAGCCCGTGCTGCCCGCCAAGTGGCTGCACAAGGGCACCAAGTTCCACATCAACCCCACCGGCAAGTTCGTCATTGGCGGTCCGGTCGGCGACTGCGGCCTCACCGGCCGCAAGATCATCGTCGACACCTACGGCGGCTGGGCCCGCCACGGCGGCGGCGCGTTCTCCGGCAAGGACCCGTCCAAGGTCGACCGTTCGGCTGCCTACGCCGCGCGCTACGTGGCCAAGAACGTGGTGGCTGCCGGTCTCGCCGACCGCTGCGAAGTGCAGGTGTCCTACGCCATCGGCGTGGCCGAGCCCACCTCGATCTCGGTCACCACCTTTGGCACCGGCAAGATCGCCGACGACAAGATCGAGAAGTTGATCCGCAAGCACTTCGACCTGCGACCCTACGGCATCATCAAGATGCTCGACCTGATCCACCCGATGTACCAGCGCACCGCCAGCTACGGCCACTTTGGCCGTTCGCCCGAAGCCATCACCTACACCGACGGCCACGGCAAGCAGGTCAAGGCCACGGCGTTCTCGTGGGAAAAGACCGACCGTGCCGAGGCACTGCGCGCCGACGCCAAGCTGAAGTAGAGGTCCGGCTCGCCGGACGGTGCTGCGCGACGCGAAGGCCAGGGCACGCCCCTGGCCTTCGCCGTTTTGGCGGCTGTCGCGGCATCCGCCTTGCGGCGGGTCAGCGTGCGCGCCCCGGGCTGCTATTCTGGCCTGCGATCCACTCCACCGACTGCGTGCGCACCATGCCAGGACACCTGCCGCGACTGCTCTGCCTTCTCGCCCTCACCCTTGCCGCCACGCGCGCGAGTGCGGAACGGCTGGAGCCTCCCAGCGAAGCACTGCGTTCGCCCTACGTCAGTATCGCGGCCACCGAGTTCGTCGAGCAGGCCGCGTTCGGCCGCGTGGTTTTTCGCCGCATCGAGCAGCTCTCGGGCAAGGAGCGCGCGCCGGAGCTGATCGACCTGATCGTGCCGGACACGCTGCGCGCGCAGCTCAAGCCGGGCGACCGCCAATTGATCGCCTGGACCAGCGTGACGGGCGATCCCCGCGTGCCGGAAGGTCTGCGCCGCGACCCCGCTGGGGCGCGGCTGCTGGAGACCACGGGCCTGGAGCCGGCACTGTTCCGCGACACGCGGGCCAATCGCGCCCTGCTGCGCTGGGACCTGGGCGAGAGCGCATGGCGCCAACGGCGCCACCTGCCGCGCCTGCTGGCGCTGCTGGACTCACCCGAGCCTGCCGTGCAGTGTTTCGCCATGGCCGAGATCGCCCTGCGGCCGGTGCTGGTGGCTGCGATCGACGAGGCGGCCCGTGCCCACCTGCGCCGCTTCGCCGCGGACGATCGCGCGTCGCTCAGCGCCCGCGCCCTGCTGCTGGAACTGGCCAGCCAGCGGGCCGACGCCCTGGGCGTTGCCGGCTGGGACGACGTGGTGCAAGGCATCCTCGACCGCGCGCCCTTGGCCACTGCAACGCAGCCGCAGACGGCGCACCTCGTCTACCAGGCCTTCGCCCTGGCGCAATCGCGCGGCATGCTGCTGCAGGGCGAACGCGCCGAGCGCTGGTTGCGGGGTGACGACGCGGCACTGGCCGAAGCGGCACTGCTCGCCCTGCGCCGCCAGGGCCACGACGTGGAGGTCGCCGCCCTGCAGCGGGCGCTGGCCCGCGACGACGTTCCCGCCACGACGGCGGGCTTTCTGCGCGACCACCAGCGCCGCCTGCAGCGCCCGCCGCCGGCGCAGCGCTAGAGGCTGAGCCTGCGCAACACCGCGGGACTGGCCGGCGTGTGCCGCGACCTCGGCCTGCCTCGCCAAGCGGCGGCCCATTCCTGGCAGGCCCGGTTCATGCCGACCGACGGCCAGGCGGGAGCGGCGACGGGGGTGCCGGATGATGCGCGCGGCGCGGCCGAAACGGCGCGGTTTTGCTGTGCCGCAACATCGCCCGGTGGTATCGCTTGCGGCCAAACATAGGCATCATCCGAAAGGCTGAGGGCACCACACACCGTAAGACGTAGCTTTGGGGGTTGCATGATGAAGAACCGATTCCACTTGGCGGCCTTGCTTGCCGCCACCGGCCTGGCGGCGGGGTCCGCCCAGGCGGCGGGTACGCCGCAGGTCACCGCCGCCGTACGCCACGACGAGTCACGGCCGATGCGCGACATCGTCGCCGAAATGGGCCAGGCGACGACGCCGGAGGGCAGCGAGGAGTACGTCGTCCCGAACCGCTTCCTGAAGCAGAGCGGCGCCGACATCACCCAGTTCCTGCGCGAACTGGCTGCGCGGAACGTGCAGGTGGCGCCAACCGGCGTGCCGGCGCCCACGCCCGACGTCTCCTTCACCGCGCTGACCCGCACTCTCGGCGGCGGCGGCGTGCCGCCGGATACCAACGGCGATGTCAGTCCGACCCACTACATCGAGTGGATCAACACCAGCTGGGCGGTCTTCGACAAGGCCACCGGCAATCGCCTGTCGGGGCCGACCGCGGGCAACTCCTTCTTCGCCGGCTTCGGCGGCCCGTGCCAGACCACCAACGCGGGCGACCCGTTGGCGATCTGGGACGACCGCGCCCAGCGTTGGGTGATGACCCAGTTCACCACCGGCACGCCGGCCAGCCAGTGCGTGGCCATCTCCACCACCAGCGACCCGCTCGGCAGCTACTACCGCTACGAGTTCCAGTGGCCGACGTCGCCGGTGCCGGTGTTCGGCGACTACCCGCACATGGGCATCTGGTCGGACGAGAGCGGCACGCAGGACGCCTACCTGCTGGTCACGCACGAGTTCAACAACAACTCGGGCGGCTTCCTCGGCGCGGCCTTCATCGCGCTGGAGCGCGACAAGATGCTCGCCGGACAGCCGGCCTCGATGGTGCGCTTCCCCGGTTTCGACGCCTACGGCGCCGAGGCCATCCACCTCGACGGTACGCGCCATGCGCGCGCGCGCTCCTGCCCGACCTTTGTCCACTACGACGGCGCCACCAGCGAATACCTGTTCTGGGACATGTGCCTGAACTGGACCACGCCGGCCAACTCCACCGTCTCGGCCACGCCGCAGCGCATCGCCGCCAAGACGCCCTTCGTGCCCTTCTACGGGCCGGTACCGCAGCTTGGCACCACCTCGCAGCTGGACGCCTTCGGCACACACATCATGTACCGCGCGGTCAGCCGCGCCTTCCCGGTCGGTGCGCCCACGCCGCTGTCGATGGTGGTGGTGCAGACCGTGATCGGCGGCCCCGCCAACCAGGGTGCCGTGCGCTGGACGCAGTTCGGCCTCACCCAGCCGGGGCAGAGCTACAACGGCATCTTCGCCGACAGCTTCGATGCGGCCACCGCACCGGTAGCGCTGACCAAGCGCATCGTCGATGAGGGCGTGTACGCGCCAGACAGCAACAATCGCTGGATGGGCGCCATCGCCATCGACGACGGCGGCAATATCGGCGTTGGCTACAACGTGTCCAGCGCCAGCCTAAACCCGAAGATCCGTGTCACCGGCCGCACGCTGTCGGATCCCTCCGGTCAGCTGCGCGACGAGCAGGACTGCACCCCGGCCACCACCGGCTCGCAGACCGGCCTCTTCTCCGGCCGCGGCCGCTGGGGTGACTACGCCTCCATGAGCGTGGACCCGAGCGACGAGTGCACGTTCTGGTATGCCGGCGAGTTCTACGCCACCACCAGCACCAGCTCCTGGGCCACCCGCGTGTGCAGCTTCAAGTTCCCGCAGTGCGGCCAGCCGGACTACAAGCTGGTGGCGGAGACGCCAGATCGCGTGGAGGTCTGCGGCGCCAATCCGGGCCCGGACCCCAGCTACGACATCTTCGCGGGCACCGTGGGCGGCTTCAACGCGGCGGCCGTGCTGGCCGTCACCGGTACGCCGCCGGGCACGGCGCAGAGCTTCTCGGTCAATCCGATCAGCCCGACGCCTGGCACCAGCAAGCTGACCATCGTCGGCGGCCACGGCGCCGCCAGCGGCGAGTACCAGATGACGGTCACCGGCGTGGCCAACTCGATCGTGCGCACGCTGAACCTTGAGCTTGGCGTGTCGGCCACGGCGCCGACGGCTCCCACCCTCAGCACCCCGGCGAACAACGCCACGGGCGTGAAGGTGCGGCCGCATCTGACCTGGACCGCCGCACCTGGCGCGCTCACCTACCTGGTCGAAGTGTCCACCAGCAACACCTTCGTGCCGCTGGTGACGAGCGCCACCGTGACCGGCACCAGCTGGGACGTGGACGTGACGCTGGACAATTCCACCCAGTACTACTGGCGCGTCAAGCCGACGAACTACTGCGGCGACGGCGCCGTCTCGGCGGTGTTCACCTTCACCACCGGCGTCCCCGGCACCTGCCCGGGCGGCACCACCTTGAGCACGGTCGCCTCCTACACCTTCGACACCGGCGCGGGCGAACCTGCCTGGACCGCCGGCGCCCCGGGCGATGCCGGTGGCACGGTGTGGACCAACGGCGCCGTTCCGTCCGGCCTGACCGGCTTCAGCAACCAGGTGTGGTTCGTGCCGAACAACACCGTCACCAGCGATCGTTCGGTGCTCTCGCCGACCATCGCCGTGCCGGCAGCACAGGCCGTGATCCTGGAGTACGACGCCTACCACAGCTTCGAGACCGACGATCCCAGCGGCTGCTGGGACGGCGCCACGCTCGAGCTGAAGGCGGATGCCGATCCGTTCGTGCAGCTCGGCGCCAGCCGCTTCTTCACCGATTCGTACAACGGCGTGTTCTCCGCTGGCGCGCCGCGCGCCGGTGCCCCGGCCTGGTGTCGCCAGTCCAACGGCACGGCCGCGAAGCACTCGATCGTCGATCTCGACGACTTTGCCGGTCGCTCGGTGCAGTTGCGCTTCCGTGCCACCAGCGACAGCAACACCGCTGCCGCGGCGCCGAACGGCATGGTGATCGACAACGTGAAGGTCAGCGTCTGCCAGTAATCCGCTGACGCATCGCGTGAGCGAGGAGCCGCCGCAGCAATGCGGCGGCTCTTTTTTTGCTGCGCACTCCGCTGCGCAGGATGCCGCGTCCCTCGTGGGCAGGCGCGATCCGCGACGGTGACCGGCGTCTCGTCATCGCCAATGGACGCTTGGTCCCGCTTGTGCAGTCGGGAAAAAGGGATTTTTCCGCCGGCACGCTAGACTGGCGCTGCCGCCGGCCATCGCGTCGGCGGCCCACGCCAACGCGTCACCGGGAGCTGCCGCATGCCACAGGGAAATTCTCTTTTCGTCGCCCGCCACCTGGCCTGGCTGGCCCTGCTGGGCAGTCTGGACGCCGCGGCCTGGGACTGGCGCGCCGATGAGCCAGCCGCCGACGCCGTGGCCTTCCAGCCGCACTTCCTGGCTGCCACGGCCGACGGCTACTGGGCGGGCGGCGATGCGCTGGTGCGCTACGACCGCCAGTCGCACGTCCTGGCGCGCGCCGCCTTCGACCGCAATGCATGGCTGGTGCCGCTGCCCGGCGGTGGCGTCGTTGCCGCCGCCGAAGCCACTCCGGGCGGCTTGCTGACGCTGCCTATACCCTGCACCCTGGAGGGCTACGCCGACGATGGCCGCGCCCAATGGCGCAGCGATGCCCTCCCCGGCGCGGAAGGCTGCGATGCGCTGGCAGCGGGGCCGCAGGGCGTCATCTGGGTGAGCTATCGCGATGCCGCCGGCTGGAAGCTGCAGGCCTACGATGACCGCGGCGTGGCCCGCGGCCGCCTGACGCTGTCCGCGCCGGTGCGCGACCTGATCGCCGATCCGCAGCTGGCGCGGGCCTACGTACTCGCCGGAGCGCAACTGCTGACCCTCGACGACCGCGCCCAGGTGCTGGGCAGCCTGGCCACGGAACAGGCCGGTGGCGGACGCCTTGTCTTGGGACCGGGGCGCCAACTGCTGCTGGCCGAGCCGGGCGGCGGCGGACTGCACCTCCTGCGCCTGGATCTCGACACGGGAGTCCGCAGCGACCGTCAGCTCGCGGCGACACCGCTGCCGCAGGCGGTCGACGCGCTGGCCAGCGATCCTGCCGGACAGGTCTACGTGCTCGACCGCGCGACCGTCTACAGCCTGCGCCGCCTCGGCAGCGACGGATCCCCCGCCTGGAGCACGACGCTGGATCCGAGCCTGGGAGCGTGCGCGTCCTTCCACGGCCGCTGCAGCCTCTACGCCGACAGCGACGGGGTACTGGTGCCCATGCTGCGCGCCAACACGCCCGCCCCGGGATCCGCTTCGCTGGCGCTGGAGCGGTACACCACGGCGGGCGGTCGACGTGGCGGAAGCGTGCTCGAAGCCAACCGCCTGCGCGGTGTGGTCCCGCTGGCCGACGGCGCCAGTCTGGTGGTGGCCAGCCACGAGCCGGACAGCCAGCAACCGCTGCCGCAGACCCTGAGAGTGCTCCGCGACGGATCGGTGGCGACGGTGGCGCCGCCGCTCGACGGCATCGACCGCGTGCAGGCCGTGGCCGCCGCGAGCACGCCGGCCGGCGACAGCTATCTGCTGAGCAATCTGGGCGAGCCCTTCGACGCCGCCAGCGACCGCCGCCACGGCCTGACCGCGCTGGCCCCCGACGGCAGCGTGCGCTGGCGCCGGGTGACGCCGGGGTACTGGGACAGTGCCAGTGTCCTGGCTGCCGGGACGGACCGCGTCTGCATCGGCGGCAGCCTCTACGGCGCTCCCTCGCAAACGCCGCAGCTGCACATCGCCTGTCTGGACCGCGCCGCGGGCCGCACGCTGTGGGAGCACGACCTCGGTGTGGCGGACTATGCCAGCCCGTCGATTCGCCTTGCCCTTCTGGCGGATGGTGGCCTGGTCGCACTGGCCAGCGGCGCCGCCAGCGCGGACCGGGTCGCCCTGCGCCACCTGCGCTTCAGCGCCGGGGGCACGCTGCAGCACGACATCGATCTCGGCACGGCGTCATGGCGCCTTGTCTCCGCGGTGTTCGGTAGCGCGGGTGACGTGCTGCTGCTGCAGGATGCGGGGCATCTCGCCCGCATCGACGCGTCTGGCACGAAGCGCTATGCCGCCGCCCTTCCCGGCGCTAGCTCACCGGTCTGGCCCGCGCTCGATGCCGCCGTTGCCAGCGACGGCTCGGCCT
>DAOOVM010000104.1:0-9408 GCA_035370085.1 Rhodanobacteraceae bacterium
AGCCGCACGCCCACGGCGCCCCGGGCGGCGGCATGGGTGGCATGGGCGGCATGGATTTCTGATCCGGTTGGCCCGGTCGTCAGGGAACCGGACCGCGCCAGCGCGGTCCGATCCCGGCAACGACCCGACATCAAGGCCCCAAGGACGGGGCCGGAGCCCGGCAGCGATGCCGGGCTTTTTGTTGTGCCCGCGCCGCGGCAATGTCTGACGCGAAGATCAGAACGCACCGATACGAACGTGCGAACACAGGCGCAACACTGAGCAGCCGTCCCCGCACCGGAGCGCTGCGTGCCGCGCCTCGCCACATCCCGGCGGCAAGCCGCGGGATGCGCGCCACTGCCGTCCGCCCACACCGGTTCGCGGTACGCGCGCCACGCGCCCGAGCGCACGCTGCTGTACGCGTTGGTAGAGGCGCACTACCCGGACTTCATTGCACGGATCGAAGCGGAGGGCCGCTCGCTGCCCGGGTATGTCCGCGAGGCGTTCGATGCCTACCTGCGTTGCGGCGTGCTCGAGCACGGCTTCCTGCGGGTGGTGTGCGAGCACTGCCGTGCAGAGAGGCTGGTGGCCTTCTCCTGCAAGAAGCGCGGGTTCTGCCCGAGTTGCGGCGCGCGACGCATGGCCGAGAGTGCGCGGCACCTGGTCGAGGAGGTGTTCGGCCCGGGGCCTGTGCGGCAATGGGTGCTGAGCTTTCCGTACCCCTTGCGTTTCCTGTTCGCCAGCAAGCCAGAAGCCATTGGCCCGGTGCTGGGCATCGTGCAGCGCGTGATCGCCGGCTGGTTGGCCGATCAAGCCGGCATCGACCGCGCCAGCGCCCAGTGCGGCGCGGTGACGCTGATCCAGCGTTTCGGCAGCGCGCTGAACCTGAACATCCACTTCCACATGCTGTGGCTCGACGGCGTGTACGTGGAAGCCACCGAGCTGCCGCGGCGCGAACTGCGCCTGCACCGCGCCCGTGCGCCCACCACCGCGCAGTTGACCCAGCTGGCAGCTACCATCGCGCACCGGGTGTGTCGGCACCTGACGCGCAAAGGCTGGCTCGAAGGGGAGGGCGAATCGGCCTTCCTGGCAGACAGCGCTGCAGGCGACGACAGCATGGATGGGCTGCGGATGAGTTCGATCACCTACCGCATCGCCACCGGCCGCGACGCTGGCTGCAAGGTCGTCACGCTGCAAACGCTGCCCGGTGACGCCGGTTCGCTGGAGGGCGAAGCCGGCAAGGTCGGCGGCTTCTCACTGCATGCCGGCGTGGCGGCCGAAGCACACGAAAGCCACAAGCTGGAAAAGCTGTGCCGCTACATCACGCGCCCGGCGATCAGCGAGAAGCGGCTGTCGATAGCGCTCCAGGGCAGGGTGCGTTACCAGCTCAAGACCCCGTGGCGCAATGGCACCACGCATGTGGAATGGGATCCGGTGGATTTCATCGCCAAGCTGGCGGCGCTGGTCCCGCCACCGCGCGCCCACCTGACCCGCTTCCACGGGGTGTTTGCCCCGAACGCCGCCCTGCGCGCACAGTTGACGCCATCGGGGCGCGGCAGGCGGCATGACGCCGCTGTGGAGCCGGCGGACGCAAGCGCGAACGACGCGCCGCGCAGCCCCGAGGAGAAGCGCCGTTCGATGAGCTGGGCGCAACGCCTCAAGCGGGTCTTTTCCATCGACGTCACCGCCTGCGTCCACTGCGGTGGCACCGTGCGGATCGTCGCCAGCATCGAGGAACCTGCCGCCATCCGCGCCATCCTTGGCCACTTCGTGAAGCAGGGCGCGCGGGAAGAAGCGCACTACAGGCCCGCAGCGCGCGCACCGCCAGTGCAAGCCGCGTGACGATCTGCCGGCTGCACAGCCGACGGCGAAACCGGAATCCGAGCCGATGCGGCCACGATCCGCAGGGCGGCGCTCGGCCCGCTGTCGGGAATCAGCGAAGCATGGCTGCTGACAACGCCGCTGCGTGGCCCCGCGATGCCGAAATCCCACTCACAGACGTCCGATCCGTGCCCAAAACGGGGCTTGCGCGACCGCCGCCTACCCAGCAGACTGCCCGAAAAGGGCGTTTGAACTTCCTATACGCGACTCCCCATTTACCTTCGCTTGCTCCACGCAGGCATAGACGTCGCTATTCGTGCCGGTACCAAACGCCTAATCCTTGGCCGCACGGCTCTAGAACCCAAAGCCCGCCTGGGCTGCAAGCCCGTGGAAACCCACCTCTGGTTGCGCCACCGTCAGCCCGTCATCAACACTGTTGCCAAGCGTTTTTTCAGCCTCATTCAGCATGATGAGGCGCCAGAGATCGACCCGTTTAAGAAGAGCGTCGCAAAGGGGAAACATCAAAACACCAAAGCATAAGCATCTCACGCCCTCGTCCCAAACGCCTCTCCACTGGCTGCTAGGCCACGCGCAATGCGCTACCCGACTTGTATCACCTCATCTTCAGTGGGCCGCATCCTCGGATTCATCGCCTTGGGCCTCGCCCTTGCCGCCAGCGGCAGCGCCCAGGCGGATATCCCCACGGCCGAGCAAGAATGCGAGGGCCGCAACCAAGCCATTTGCGAAGTGAATGGCCTGGTGTATCAGCAATCGCAGGAATGCCCGGCCGAGACCAAAACCCTGCGCCCCTTGGGCAAGGAAGACTGCCATCGCGCCGCTATCAGCACCCAAAACGAAGGACGCCCCGCAAACGCAACGCAGGTGGCCCCGCCAGCGCCGCACCCCGCCACGGCAACAAACACCCCCACGCGCCCCGCCAACGACATGGCGCGCTACGCCGCCACCGAGCGCTGGTTGATGCCCCTGATCGTCATCGGGGGCGGGGCGCTCCTGGCGGTATTGATCCTCGTTGCCCTGATTCGCTTCTTCCGCGCGCAACGGCAAACCCAAGGCGCCATCGTCAGCTTTCTAATCAAATCCCTCATCGCAAGCAGCGTTGCCGCCCGGGTTGCACAAGCGGTCTTGCAGCAGGTTTTCGAGGAACTGATCGGCAAATCCAACCACGACACCGCGGCTCCAGTGCTCTTGGCCGCACCGCCCGCACTCTTCGCCGCCGGCGGCGCTTTTCTCCTCACCGCAGCGGCCATCTTCCTGCTCTTGAGCTGGCTAGAAAGCCGCTGGCGAGGCAAAAAGCGCTAACCGCCCCCAACGAAGCCCGCCCCAGACCGGCGGCCTCCCGGTCTGCTTAGGCGGGCGGGCCTTCCTTGGCCTACCCGCCGCAAGGCCCTCGGTGCGAAGTTGCCGAGTCGCCGCGCCGATCAGTCTCCCACCACCACCTTCCCATTCGGCGCTTCGCCAAAGACATCACGAACGTGCGAACACAGGCGCAACACTGAGCAGCCGTCCCCGCACCGGAGCGCTGCGTGCCGCGCCTCGCCACATCCCGGCGGCAAGCCGCGGGATGCGCGCCACTGCCGTCCGCCCACACCGGTTCGCGGTACGCGCGCCACGCGCCCGAGCGCACGCTGCTGTACGCGTTGGTAGAGGCGCACTACCCGGACTTCATTGCACGGATCGAAGCGGAGGGCCGCTCGCTGCCCGGGTATGTCCGCGAGGCGTTCGATGCCTACCTGCGTTGCGGCGTGCTCGAGCACGGCTTCCTGCGGGTGGTGTGCGAGCACTGCCGTGCAGAGAGGCTGGTGGCCTTCTCCTGCAAGAAGCGCGGGTTCTGCCCGAGTTGCGGCGCGCGACGCATGGCCGAGAGTGCGCGGCACCTGGTCGAGGAGGTGTTCGGCCCGGGGCCTGTGCGGCAATGGGTGCTGAGCTTTCCGTACCCCTTGCGTTTCCTGTTCGCCAGCAAGCCAGAAGCCATTGGCCCGGTGCTGGGCATCGTGCAGCGCGTGATCGCCGGCTGGTTGGCCGATCAAGCCGGCATCGACCGCGCCAGCGCCCAGTGCGGCGCGGTGACGCTGATCCAGCGTTTCGGCAGCGCGCTGAACCTGAACATCCACTTCCACATGCTGTGGCTCGACGGCGTGTACGTGGAAGCCACCGAGCTGCCGCGGCGCGAACTGCGCCTGCACCGCGCCCGTGCGCCCACCACCGCGCAGTTGACCCAGCTGGCAGCTACCATCGCGCACCGGGTGTGTCGGCACCTGACGCGCAAAGGCTGGCTCGAAGGGGAGGGCGAATCGGCCTTCCTGGCAGACAGCGCTGCAGGCGACGACAGCATGGATGGGCTGCGGATGAGTTCGATCACCTACCGCATCGCCACCGGCCGCGACGCTGGCTGCAAGGTCGTCACGCTGCAAACGCTGCCCGGTGACGCCGGTTCGCTGGAGGGCGAAGCCGGCAAGGTCGGCGGCTTCTCACTGCATGCCGGCGTGGCGGCCGAAGCACACGAAAGCCACAAGCTGGAAAAGCTGTGCCGCTACATCACGCGCCCGGCGATCAGCGAGAAGCGGCTGTCGATAGCGCTCCAGGGCAGGGTGCGTTACCAGCTCAAGACCCCGTGGCGCAATGGCACCACGCATGTGGAATGGGATCCGGTGGATTTCATCGCCAAGCTGGCGGCGCTGGTCCCGCCACCGCGCGCCCACCTGACCCGCTTCCACGGGGTGTTTGCCCCGAACGCCGCCCTGCGCGCACAGTTGACGCCATCGGGGCGCGGCAGGCGGCATGACGCCGCTGTGGAGCCGGCGGACGCAAGCGCGAACGACGCGCCGCGCAGCCCCGAGGAGAAGCGCCGTTCGATGAGCTGGGCGCAACGCCTCAAGCGGGTCTTTTCCATCGACGTCACCGCCTGCGTCCACTGCGGTGGCACCGTGCGGATCGTCGCCAGCATCGAGGAACCTGCCGCCATCCGCGCCATCCTTGGCCACTTCGTGAAGCAGGGCGCGCGGGAAGAAGCGCACTACAGGCCCGCAGCGCGCGCACCGCCAGTGCAAGCCGCGTGACGATCTGCCGGCTGCACAGCCGACGGCGAAACCGGAATCCGAGCCGATGCGGCCACGATCCGCAGGGCGGCGCTCGGCCCGCTGTCGGGAATCAGCGAAGCATGGCTGCTGACAACGCCGCTGCGTGGCCCCGCGATGCCGAAATCCCACTCACAGACGTCCGATCCGTGCCCAAAACGGGGCTTGCGCGACCGCCGCCTACCCAGCAGACTGCCCGAAAAGGGCGTTTGAACTTCCTATACGCGGCTACACGAAGGGCTCGGCGCCCACCGTCTGCGTGGAGGGCGTGAACAACTCCCACGGCACGCACGGCAAGATCCACAAGACGCTCGCCGACATGATGGCCGACGTGAAGAAGGGGGGCTTGTTCGGCTGGGGCGCGAAGGACAAGCTCTCGTACGACGAGGCCGCGACGCTCGCCGCGAAGAGCGTGCAGAAGACGTTCCCCGAGTCGCGCTGCAGCCTCGATTGCCTCAAGGCGCAGCTCGACGGCTACTACAAGAACAAGTGCAAGGGCTCGCTGGAGCTCAAGTCCGGGACGGCCAGCACGGTCGAGGAAGATCCGGACGCGTCGCAGTGATCTGCGGGCCCCGGCGCCGAGGAAGAGACGATGTTGCTCGACGACGAGAACTACAAGCGGTGTTTCTCCGGCTTCGCCCTCACGGACTGCGCCGTGCGGGGCCGCGACACCTTCTATTTCGTCACCATGGCCGAGTACGATCCGGACGAGCCGCCTCCCCCGGACGTCGACCGGCTCACGCGCGTGAACATCTGCTTCGCCGCGAAGCCCATGGATCAACGGTGGAAGCTCATCACGTTCAAGGGCTTCGACGCGCTGAAGGGCGCCGTGGCGCGCTCGCCGCTGGAGCAGTTCGTCGGCGTGGACCGCGATGCACAGGTCGTATCCTTCGGCAGCGGCAAGAAGGATCACGAGAAGACGATCCCGCACGGCCCCAAGGGCCCCATCCGCGGCGGCGTCCGGCGGGTCCGCACGATCGACGGCAAGGCCCACGTGTCGAGCGGCTATCGGGGCCTCGCCCGGCGCGACGGCCTGAATCAATGGGTGAGCCTCTGCGACACCCTCGTGTTCAAGCCTTCCAAGGCGGCGCTCCCGACCGAGTACGGCTTCGAGGACTTCGGCGCGTTCGACCCCGACGACATCTACTGTGTGGGCGGCGAGGGCGACGTGTGGCACCGGGGCGCGGCCGGCTGGACGCAGCTCGATTTCCCGACGAACCAGGAGCTCACCGCGGTGTGCTGCGCGGGCGACGGCTTCGTCTACATCGGCGCTCAGAGCGGCAGCGTGTGGAAGGGCCGCGACGACACCTGGCGCCTGATCCACCGGGGCGACATGACGCTCCCGTTCCGCGACATGGTCTGGTACGGCGACCGGGTGTATTGCACTTCGGATCACGGCCTGTGGGAGATCCAGGGCGACCGGCTCCGCGAGGCGAACGTGCCTGACGAGATCAAGGTGTGCAGCGGGAACCTCGACGTCGGCGACGGCGTGATGCTCCTCGCGGGCGTGTATGGCGCGGCCTATCTGGAGGGCGACACGTGGACTCGCATTTACGACACGTTCACGTTCACGGGGCTCCCGCCGGGTACGGCGTTCCCTCCGCCTTGAGGTGGCGAGGGGCCACCCGCTGATGGAGCAGCATTGGGGCTAGAGGGCGGCGGTGGCGAGGTGGGCTTTCTGGAGGAAGGCCGGCGCCTGGACCGGGAAGATGGCTGTCGTGGCGGCGGTGCGGGCCAGCTCGAGCGCGGCGACTGCTCTGCTCGGTTGAAAGCTTCGGCAACGCCGGCGTGCAGACCCTGGCCTTCACGCCGTACTCGCCTGTGCCGGAGGCCGGTCCCAGTGGCGTCGGCGTCTCGTTCCGGGGCCTGCCGAAGATCCAGTCCGACGCCCGCGGTCGCTGGGTGGTGGCCACCACGCTCAACAGCGGCGTGGGCGTGGCGCGCCTCACCCCGGCGGGATGGCCCGACGATCTGTTCGGCAGCGGCGGCATCCGCGCCCTGCAGAGCAGCGCCCGAACGCCCTACCTCGCCACCGTACGCGCGCTGCGGGTGGATGGCGGGGGTTACCCGATCCTCGGCGGGCGCGGCTACGACCCCGTGGGTCCGCTGGGCGACGGCGTCGAGCTGGCCGGCGTGCTGCGCCTGCGCCCCGACGGCAGCGACGACTGCGCCTTTGCCAATGCCGGCGTACCGCCCTGCGGCCAGTTCTTCGCGTTCAATCAGCCGATCAGCGTCGTGCAGGGCCTGAATTTCGACGCCGCGGGCCGCTTGCTCGTGGCCGGCTTCGGCGAGCACAACGACGGCGGGGTGCTCGACAGCGATCCGTCCCTCGCGCGCCTGCGCTACGACCACCTCTTTCGCGACGGGCTGGAGTGAGGCTGGGGCGCAGGATTCAATCTGGCGCAACGCCGGCGCGCAACCAGTCCAGGTAGGGCGTATGCCCCGCGGCGATCGCGCAGGCGATGACCTCGGGTACGTCGTAGGGATGCAGTTCCACCAGCCGGGTGCGCAGCGCCTCGAAGCGCTCCTGCGTGGTCTTGATCAGCAGCAGCACTTCGGCGGCCACTTCCACCTGGCCTTGCCAGCGGTAGGTCGACACCACGCCCGGTACGCGGCTGACGCAGGCCGCCAGGCGCTCCTCGACCAGGGTGCGGGCGAGGCGGTCGGCCACGTCCGGGTTGGGGCAGGTGCAGTACGCGAGAAGGGGCTGGCTGCTCATCGGACACTGTCGCGATCAGGGGGAGGGCGCCTGGATCGTGTCGACGCCCGGGGGGCGAAGGCGTTGCCGCCGGGCGGGACACGCCGCTACTCCGAAATTATGCGGCGTACGCCCTTGAAAGCGGGCGCCGCAGTCCCATCTCGCGGGCACCCCCGGCCAGGCTCTTTTCTGCGGGAGTTTGCGCCGCTAAAATTGGCACTCACCGGATCCGAGTGCTAACAACGCTGCTCAAGCGTTGCCGGATCAACCAGTTACGAAATCCGTTCCACCATCCAATAGGGAGCCATCATGAAGCTTCGTCCTTTGCACGATCGCGTGATCATCAAGCGCCTGGAAGCCGAGACCAAGTCGGCCGGCGGCATCGTCATTCCCGACAGCGCCACCGAGAAGCCGATCCGCGGCGAAGTGATCGCGGCGGGCACCGGCAAGATCCTGGAAGACGGCAAGGTCCGTCCCATCGCCGTCAAGGCCGGCGACAAGGTGCTGTTCGGCAAGTACTCGGGCACCGAGGTCAAGGTCGACGGCGAGGAACTCCTCGTGATGCGCGAGGAAGACATCATGGCGGTGATCGAAGGCTGATCGCCCGGGCGTCTGACCGGAGCCGACGGAATCGCGAGAGCGCCGCGCGCTGCCGATTCCGCCCCGACCGACCCCGCCGCACGACCTTCCGACACCCGCTTTTCCATTCCCGAATTCCGGAGTTACGCACATGGCAGCCAAAGAAATCCGCTTCAGTGAAGACGCCCGCGCCCGCATGGTCCGCGGCGTGAACGTCCTCGCCAATGCCGTCAAGGCCACCCTCGGCCCGAAGGGCCGCAACGTCGTGCTCGAGAAGAGCTTCGGCGCGCCGACGATCACCAAGGACGGCGTGTCCGTCGCCAAGGAGATCGAGCTGGCCGACAAGTTCGAGAACATGGGTGCGCAGATGGTGAAGGAAGTCGCGTCCAAGACCTCCGACGTGGCCGGCGACGGCACCACCACCGCCACCGTGCTGGCGCAGGCGCTGATCCGCGAAGGCATGAAGGCGGTTGCCGCCGGCATGAATCCGATGGATCTCAAGCGCGGCATCGACAAGGCCGTGCACGCCGCGGTGGACGAGCTCAAGAAGCTGTCCAAGCCCACCGCCGACGACAAGGCCATCGCCCAGGTCGGCACCATCTCGGCCAATAGCGACGCCAACATCGGCGACATCATCGCCGAGGCGATGAAGAAGGTCGGCAAGGAAGGCGTGATCACGGTCGAGGAAGGCTCGGGCCTGGAGAACGAGCTGGACGTGGTCGAGGGCATGCAGTTCGACCGCGGCTACCTGTCGCCGTACTTCATCAACAACCAGCAGTCGATGCAGGCCGAGCTGGATGATCCCTACATCCTGCTGCACGACAAGAAGATCTCCAACGTGCGCGAGCTGCTGCCTGTGCTGGAAGGCGTGGCCAAGGCCGGCAAGCCGCTGCTGATCGTGGCGGAAGAAGTCGAGGGCGAAGCCCTGGCGACCCTGGTGGTCAACACCATCCGCGGCATCGTCAAGGTCTGCGCCGTCAAGGCCCCGGGCTTCGGCGATCGCCGCAAGGCGATGCTGGAAGACATGGCCGTGCTGACCGGCGGCACCGTGATCTCCGAGGAAGTGGGCCTGCAGCTGGAGAAGGCCACCATCAAGGATCTGGGCCGCGCCAAGAAGGTCGTGGTCTCGAAGGAAAACAGCACCATCATCGACGGTGCCGGCGACGCCTCGGCCATCCAGGCGCGCATCAAGCAGATCAAGGCGCAGATCGAGGAGACCACCTCCGACTACGACCG
>DAOOVM010000105.1:0-9408 GCA_035370085.1 Rhodanobacteraceae bacterium
CGGACTGGGTGGTCACGATGCCGGAATCACTGGTCACGATCGGCCGGAATACCCACTCTCCTCGCTCCAGGCCGAGATGCAGGCAGGAAGCCCCCCATAGAAGACGGCGAAGCCAATCACGCCAGTCCATAGAGCTCCGAGAGGGCCAAATTTCGCGGCGATGCGCGCGGTGTCATCCACCGCTTCAGAAAGGCCGCCTCGCCGGTGGCGGCCGTAGCGGCCGTAGCGGCGCCTGCTCACCTAACCTCCCCTGTACGGCCGGACAACCGCTTTTCGGCTTGAACAAAGGCCGTCTGCAGCCCTTGGTACGCGATTGGAGCTGCGCCAGTGCGATGGCGCAGGCTCTTCATCTGCGCGTCCAGGGCGGCGTGAACCAGGCCGCTGTGGAGCGGGCGCATGACCTCGGACAGTGCCAGCACCGCCGCTAGCGCCCCGACGAACGGCGTGGCTACGGCGCGAGAGGCCAGCAGCGTCATCCCGCAGATGTCCTGGCGCTCGTCAGCCAACTTCTTGTAGGTGTCATTCAACTCAACGAAGGCTTGCGCGGCAGATTCCGCCGTCCAGATTTCCGACGGTCGGCGCGGGCCCGGGAACGTGTGCAGCCGGATGTTCCGGAAATCGCGATGCCCGCTGCCAAGCCCGGCCTCGACGACCAGCGAAAACTCGGCGGTATCGAGGTCGCGGCGCGCGACCACGTTGTCGACGCCGAAGAGGGCCGCGGTCGGCTCGTCGATCATGACCCGATGCCCGGGGCCAAAACGGCGCTCGACCAGCGCGGTGGTGAAGCCCGCGGCCTCGAGCCGGCTCGCCACCGCTCTGACCTTGGGCTTGAGCAGGTCCGACGCCCACAGCAGTAAGCAGGTGCTGAGATTGGACTTGGCGGCCTTGTCGAAGTCTTGGAGCACCAGGTGCGGGCGACCATCGGCCGGATAGGGCAGCAGTCCCAGCGTCCATGCGTAGGCCTGGCCCAGGTGGCCCAGGCCGACGAGCCATAGGGACTTCGGCAAGTAGGCGAGCTCGGGGCCCTTGTGTGCGTCGTCGCGCCAGTCGGCGACCGCGAGCGGGTTCCAGAGCGACATGCCGACGTTTCGGTGGCCGGCCTCAGCCAGGTCGCCACGGACGTGCATGAACGCCTCGTTGACCCCCAGCGCCGCAGCGCCAACGCCCGCGAGGGGATTGTCGTCCGTGCAGGCCAGCCCACCGCCCGCAGCGGCGGGCGCAATCTCGAAGCGCCAGTGGTCCCAGCTAAGTTGAACGCAAAACGCCGCGGGCGTGCCCTCAGGGACGGCACCGAGCACGAGCGTCGGCAGGTCCGAGGCGGCGTTTTTGGCGACCTTGGCACCGAGCTCTTCAGCGACGACCCGGGCACCGCGCCCTTGGTACAGCGGGACGTCGAGCGCAACGGCTAGATCGCCGTAGACCTCGACGCCGCCCAGGAAGGCGCGCACGGCCGTGTTCAGTGCGGTCAAGAAGCAGGCCTGGCCGGCGAGCGTGCTGGCCCAGCCTTGGCCGAGATGGATGCGCAGCCGATAGCGAGAGAACAGGGCCACCGCCTCCTCGGGCGAGGCGACCTCGCCGGCGTCCAAGGCCATCTTTGCCAGCCGGTGCATGGAATCGGCGTTGAAATCAGTCATTGGGAAACTCCAGCATTGGTAAGTCGCAGGAGGCGGTCGACATCAGATCCCGAGTACGACGCCCACTGGTGGTTGCCTTCGTAGACGTACAGCCCGAGGTCGCGGGGGCGCGAGTTGCCCTTGGCGAACCGGGGCACGATGAGCGCGATATGCCCCTTCAAGGCGACCATCGGGTTCGCCCGGTCCGACCGACTCTGGCCGGGGCCGAAGGGATGCGTGTGCACGTCCGCCACGACGGTCATGCCTTCAGCGCGACAGACCTCCCACAGCTTCGCGAAACTCGCGGCCTTCAGGGACACGTGGTCGTTGCGGAGCGCGTCGGGTTGCAGCTGCTCGTAGGGCAGGAACCGCAGCACCACGCGGTCAGCGTCGGTTTTGTGCCCAAGGAGGAAGGCGCCGCTCTCGCGAACGCCGCCGCCTTGCGCACGCAGGTGCGCCATCAGCTCCGCCCAGAGCGCGGCAGGCACCTCAAGCAGGGGCGCAGACATAGTCGCGGCTTTGAAGAAGGTCATGAACCACCTCCAGGTAGTGGCTGATGCCTTTGGTGGGCTTCCAGATAAGCTGCGGGTACTGGGCAAACCAGCACTCATGGCCGACGATGCTTTCGCGATCGCAGGGGATGTAAAGCGCATCCCCTGCCTTCCAGCCGGGCTTGAAGGCCAGCTGCAGGCGCTCGCCGCCTTGGGGCCACTTGTCGAACGTCAGCTTGCTGTTCGTCGACAGGTTCCAGAACGTGCCCGTGGGGGGCGTCACCGGGAATCCGCTGCAGTCCAAGCGCAACGTGTATTCGCACCGGTCGCGGGCGATGACGTTGACGTAGAGGAAGGGCCACTCCAGCCTCTTGAACTGCCAGCGGTTGCGGTCCTCGCCCGAGAGAAAACGCGCCGACGCGAGGTCGGCACGCAGAGATTGCTCGTCCGGTGCCATACCTCGCCCCTTAGCCGTTGATGCGGTGCGCGGGCACCAGGTCGAAGGTCACTTCGCACTGCGGGCACTTCGTCAACGTGCCGACGTGAACATCGACGTCGGGCTGCTCGGTGGTGCCGGCGATCTGCAGCACATGCTCAGCGATATCGCCCGGCGCCATACCGAGCTTCTTGCCGGCCCAGAGACGGACGCGGCCCACAGTGGTCGCCGGGCGGAACTTGTGGTGCACGGCCTCGGCGCCGAAGCGCACCTGCACTTCCACATGCTTGCAGCGATGGAGGTGCACGCGGACGCCGTGCTCCTTCTTGAGGTGCTTGACGTGGGTGGCGCGGCCGTAGGCGGCGTCGTCATCATCCTCGACCGAGAGCGTCAGGTCGGACGCTTCGGTGCCGGCCGGCAGCAGCGCCAGGACGGCGCGCTTCAGCTCTTCGACGGTGGCCTCGTCGTTGACTTCGAGGAACTTGATGTCAGAGAAGAACTCCGACTGGATGTAAACACGAGTGGGCATTTCTGCTTCCTTTTTCAGCTAGGTGAGCTGCGCGGGATGCGCTGCTCATGCTGGGTAAGTCGCAGGTAGCCCTGGAAATCGGAAGTGCGTGGACCGGCTCAGCCTAGGCTGGGCAATGCAGGAAGTGCCTGCACTTCGGGCACTCCCAGGGATTGGGCTTGGCCTCAAAGTTGCCTGCCATCAGAGCCTGCGCAATTGGGACGAGGAAGAAGTCGGCCGGCAGTCGGCCGTATGGGAAGACGGGCTCCTCGGCGCCTGTGCTCAGCACGAAGATGCTGCCCTGGAACGAGTACTTGGGAGAAGACTCGGCCAGGTACTTCAGCACCCACCTAAGAGTCTTGTGTTGACGCGACAGCTTGCCAGATGACTTGACGCGCACGAATTCAATCGTGACCACAGACCCGGACTTCGTGATGCGGTGGGGCGATACGTGAAGAGGGATGCCTGCGCACTCGACGTCAAATGGCTCGGCCATCGCTGCGCGCTGCATGCCAAGCCATGCACGACCGGAAGCTAGGAGCTGGTCTGCGTAGTCCCTGAGATGTGGCACGGAATCCTTGAAGGCCGGCCCAAGCGAGGCCAGGACCTTTTCAATTTCTGCAGGTGGCGGCTCCGGCTCTTCGTCATAGGGGGCGAAAAGCTCGCGCATGACGGCCCCTTCAATCAAGGCCGCCGGATGCAGTCCTGCCGCAGGGCTCAGTTCCTTGATGAAGTCGTAGTAATAGCGCCGTGGGCACACCCGATACGACAAGAAGCCTGCTAGGTCGTATGTCGCAGGTACGGACGCAGAACTTCTGCCAGATGGCAGCGCCGGCAATTTGGAAACGGCGGCCTTACCTTGAACTCGTTCGAGTAGATGTGCAGCGCCGGTGATAGCCGCAACGCACTCAGCGTTGTACATCGCGTTGGTCTCGTAGAGGACCAGATGTTCTCGCGCTCGGGATAGTGCCACGTACAGCTTGTTCGACGCTTCGCTCTGCCCCTCGAAGTCCTCGATGGGAGCGATGGACTGCAACAAGGACTGCGGGACTAGGTCGGAGTCCGTGCCCATGCGGAAATGCCTGGCGTCGATGTCGACAAGATGGACCGCCTCAAACTCGAGACCTTTGCTTCCATGAATTGTCATTACGGCTACCGCATCGAGACTGTCCGCCTCCGGAGGCGGGATGCGGAGCTCACGGTCATCGCCAACGCGCCGCCGGCGGCGCAAGCGAGTGATGAAGCTGCCGACGGTCTGGTACGTTCGCCCACCGTCTGGCACCCGTAGGTAGTAAATGAACTGCCAGAGTGCGATGCGGCGGGTGATGTCGAGGATGCTGCTGCCGGCCAGGTGGGTACGAAGAACGTCTGTCCGGTCCAGGAGAAGCTGACATGCTACTTCCCATGGGGAGTCTGCTGACTCGAGGCCATCAAAAGTTGCCGCCCACCGCTGCAGTGCAGCCACGCCCTTGCTGGATAGCCCAGGAGGCGGCGCGGCAACCCAGGACAGCGGCATCGGCCGATTCGCTTTACACCAGGCAAGCAGCTTCTCGACATCCGTTGGCGGCAACTGGAGGCCTGGGAGTTGTGAGACTCGAAGCAGGCCGCTTCCTGAACGGTCGATGAACAGCTGCAGCAATGCCAACAGGTCCTTGACCTCGGGCCGCTGGAAGATGTCGCCGAGGTGCAGAGCAGGCACCCCTGCCGTGTTCAGTGAATCTGCCGCGGCGCTGCAGGTGTCGTGGGTGCTTGCAAGGATGACCTGGTCTCGGTAAGCCACGCCCAGCCCACGGATGCGACGGACATTGGCCGCGAGTTCTCCATGTACCACGTCGTCATTCGCGCACTGAACATGGCGAGGCTTGATGCCGCTGTGTCCGCGCGCCGACCCTACGTCATCGAGTGGGAGCACCATCTGTAGAGGATTGCCCTCGCGGCCCGTGTGCTCGAAGACGCGGATTACCTCTTCGAAACTGCGCCGGTTCTCGTTGAGCGGGAACGTCGTGTGGGTTGGAAAGTCGTCGCCGAAGCGGACGATGTTGCGCATGGACGCACCGCGGAATCGGTAAATGGCTTGCCGTGCATCTCCCACGACCCAGAGGCTCCTGGCGTGAGCGGCCAATGCCTTCACAAGTTGAGCACTTGCCCGGTTCACATCTTGGTATTCGTCGACGAGGATGTGCTTGAATCGGCCAACACTCGCGGCGTACTTGGCGAACTCCTTGGTCAGCGCAAGGGCCGGGAGCATGACGAGGTCGCCCATGTCGACGAGGCTGCCGTTCGCACGCATCTTCGATTCATAGCACCTGTATAGCTTGACGACATCGTGCTGCTTGGCCAGCACCTCAGCGGGGGTGTCCAGTGCCGATTGCTCAACTGCGTCGGCAAACTCGTCGGCATCGGCGAGTTCGTCCTTTGCTCGCTGGATGGTCGAGACGACGTCCTTCAGCCAGTCGAGGGGGTCGCCAAGCGGATTGAACGCCCTCAGGCCAAGGGCGTAGATGTGGGGCTCGAGAACTGCAATCTGCGCCATCTTATCGGCGACACCGAAGCGCGGCCGCAGGCCGAACTGCTCGTGGTTCTTGCGAAGGAACTCCAGGCCGAAGGCGTGAAACGTGCCGACCCAGATGTCATGGGCGTTCGAGACACCAAGTTCTTGCAGCCTGTCAACCAGCTCTCGCGCTGCCCGATTTGAAAACGTCAGCAGCAGCAAACTCTCGGGCTTGGCCCCCTCGGCGAGTAGATGCTGCACCCTCATGAGGAGCGTGGCTGTCTTGCCGGTGCCAGGCCCGGCTACCACCAGGGAGGTCTTGGCCGACGACGTGGCTGCCGCCATCTGGTCCTGGGTTGGCGTAATGGGCTGGGGCGGCTCATCACTGCTCGCTGGCGGCTCGGGAAGAAGCAAACCATCGAGCAACTGTTGCCGAACCAACTCCAGGGGGACGTCTAGGTCTTGCGCGAGTTGTGTCGCAGTCTTTCCGGCGAGGAAGAGCCCACGGGCCACCGCGCGTGGAAGGAGAAGCTCTCTGGCGAAGATGTTTGCCTGGAGTTCGGCTCGCTCACGAGCGCCATAGGCTTCAATTTTCTGGGCACCGAAAGTGTCGCCGTCTTCAGGCTTCAAGGTCGAATCAACGACCTTATGGCAGCCCTCGTGCCCTTCGTGATGGAGCTTCCAGTGGCCGAACTCGTGTGCGATGAGGAACGCGCGTTCACCGCTCGGCACGTCGTTGCGTACGACGATTTGTCGGAACTTGCGGATCAGAACGGCATCAGCGGTCCCGAGAGCTTCGTCATCAGGTGCCGCATCAGAGATGTCGAAGTCCTCGGCGTTTTCGGCCGCTGCGGCGTCGATGACCTGGTTCGATGGAATACCCGATGACGCCTCATCGCCGAACAGCTGGCGCCTCAACTGCGTCGCAGCCTCCCGGGCTCTGTGAAACGGGGTCACGAGTCACCCTCTCTAGTCTGTAGAGCCAGCAGGCGCTGTTTCTCTTCGTCGCTGACCGAAAGTGAACGCACTGCAGCTTCCCAAGTTTCCTGAGCAGAGGCGTTTGGAATTCCTTTGGCTCTAAAGCTCTTGGCACCCGCCAAAGACGGTCCCAGGCACTGTTGGAGTTCGGCAAGCGCAACATTGAGATGCGCAGCCAAGTCGCGAAGAACCTTGGTGGGAACGTTGACGATGCTCTTGGTAAGAACCTTCGTCAGAAGCAGTGCGGAAGCACCAAGGCCAGCTGCTGCGGCAGCTTGCCTCAGGCTTTTCCCTGCAAGCGATTCGACGGCCTTGCGTGCAGTTTCAGCTTGCGAACTGGAGGCAGACCCCTGGTCCAGTTCGTGAAGCCGATTGAGCACGAAGCTCTGCAAGCGCGATACGGACTCTTCAGAGACTTCCTGCACATCGGCAGCTGCGACATCGGGTGAGGCCTCGTATGACGACCAGAGTGCTGCGAACTCGAGGATGTCCTCGCGATATCCCGGGTGGGCTTCGCAGGCGCGAAGAACCATGGCGGGTGATGGCTTGTCAGCGGAGAAGAAGAACTCGTCCAGAACTTCTTCGAGTGACAGCTTACGGGTGGGCGATGTCATTGCTTGAACTCCTTCCGCATTTCTTCGACCTTGTCGAGGGCGCTGTTCTTGTATGTGTTGACGGTTCGAGGCGTGACTCCGAGCGCGGTAGCGATGTCCTTGACCAGCATCTCTTCGACATAGAGCATCGTGTAAACAAAGAGCTCTTGCTTGGTCAGGAGGGCCTGCAGGCGGGCCACAACTTGAGCGTGCTCTTCTTTGGTGGCCAGGGCGTCGGCGGGCGTTGCGGGTTGCCGAAGCGCGGACACCTTTCGAATGGTCTTGTCGGGATCGTCGTCCTCGTCTGAGCGGTCCATGGCATCCAGGCTGTCCTGGAGATTGCGCTTTTTGGTCAGCAAACGCCGCTGGAAGTCGAGTGCGCGACGCTTGAACAACTGCCCAAAAAGCTTTTCGGCATGCGCTGCGTCACCCGGCCGCGTGACCAGGCACTCCCAGAGGTACTGGGACAACTCTTCCGCGGCTTGGTCCAGGTTGCCGATGCTTCCGGGGTAGATGCCGCTGCGCACTGCGAAGCCCTTAGCGAGGCTGAGCAAGCGCCGTGACAGCACCCTTGAAAGCATTCCTAACCGGCTCTCGTTTTCAGCATCGCGGGCACGGCGGAACATGAGAAAAACCTGCTCATCGGAAATGAACAGTGGGTCATGCTCCCAGTCCGTGCGCGCCAGCCTGACCAGCAGAGAGCTGTCATCGAGGGCCTCTACGACCGAGTCAGGTTCTCGTGTGTACATCGTTCTTTTCCGTTGGTCATGCGAACACCCCACATTCCTGTTTCGAGGGATGTCCCCCGCATGACTAAGTCGCAAGAGAAGCCGGAAATCGGAAATCGTCAGACTTCGTGCTGAGGACCTGCTGTCGCAGAGCCCATGACGACGAACGCGCTCTTCCGGTCGCCGCTGTATCGGATAGCCGTCCGTTGCAGGCACACAGGGTGTGGCCTTTCAACTCGCAGGTCCGCTGGAGTGACCACCTCACCTCTGAAGTGATTCCTTCCCATTGCGATTTCACCCAACCCCGACGGCCGTAGAGAGAATCGTAATGCTCATCGACCGCCTGCCCATGACCAACCGGAACAAGTTTGGAACGGTCGTTCGCCATGTCTGGTGATGCCAATATAGAAATAGATGAATTACTTGATCCGAATCGGCAGCGAAACTTGCGGCTGGATCGGCACCAACGTCTTGGCATAGGCTCGCAGGATGTCGTTGTAGAGATCGGCGTGCTTCGGTGCCTCGACCGAGAGGATCAGTGCGTAGCGAATTTTTTCGGCGCCAGTAGCCCGACCGCCACCGTCACGGGCGTTGTAGTGGATGTCGAACACGGGGTTCTTGAGGCTGGAACCACGGAATGTCTTGGTCCCGTGCAGCACGGTTTCCCACTTGCCCTGATCCGAGCGGCGTTCCTGCTCGGTGGCGAACTTCTTCAAGTCGAAGAAGCCCTTGGTATCGGCGTTGCTCTTGCCGTCCTTGATCTTTTCGTCGTTGGGCCGGAAGACAACTTCGAGGCCTGCCTTGGTGTAGGCCGCAGCATCCTGCGGATCGGTGGGCGACGCATAGCAGAACGTGGCCTTCAGACGAACGTTGCCCGTCAACGCTCCCTTTGGCAGCGGCAGGCTGGCGCGCAGGTATTTACTGGGTTTGAGCTCCCCTTGGTAGACCACCCGGGCCACGCCATCCGGACACGTGATGATGTCGAGGGTGTCCTCGGGAATCTTGCCCCAGCCCACTTCGATCGGGTCATGCTCGCCAGGATCGGCCGCATGGACCAACAAGGCCTTGATGGCAAGAGGTGTCAGGTTGCCGCCCAGGATGGCACGGATACCGATCGCGCTACGCAGCAGGTACGGCGCCGCGAAGCTGGTGCCGAGCTGTGGCGTCAGCACTGGTTTCGCGTTCGGCGCCAAGACGTGGAAGTACTTGGACGCCGGGTTGCCGCCGAAGGCCATCAGGTCCGGCTTGACGACGCCTGGGCTGCGACCCGGCCCGATCGCGCTGTAGGGCGCGCGAGCCCAGCCCGCGCCGGTGTCGTCGGCCGCGCCGACCGAGAGGGCATTCACGCAGTCCGACGGAACCTGCACCCGGCTGTAGCCGAGCTCGCGGTCACGTTCTCCGTTGTTGCCCACGGCCACAGTCATGAGCGTGTCACCGTCGCTGAGTAGCTCGTCGATGACGGAGGTCCAAGCATGGACCTCCTGATCCTCCACTTCGAGGTCCGGTCCCAGGCTCAAATTGAGCCTCTCTTGAATTTTGAGTGGGCGGAATCGAGGGTGTTTTGGTTGCT
>DAOOVM010000106.1:0-1840 GCA_035370085.1 Rhodanobacteraceae bacterium
TCGCATCGAATTCAAGATGGGCGGGGGCTGAGCCGGGCGCTGCGCCCCGCCAGTGATGTTCTGCGGGCCGGCACTGCCGGCCCGCGCTGTCTGTGGCCGTCGCTCAGCCGTCGATGAGTCCGTCGCGCAGGCGCGCCAGGGCCTGCAGGGCCTCGTCCCGGGGCGCGGCATGTCCGAGCTGGAGCAGGCGTTGCACCGCGCGCTCGTGGGCGTCGGCGTCGAGGTAGTCGGCCAGCCTCCCGGCAAGGTCAAGCAGCAGCAGCAGGCCAAGGTCGATGACTCCGGCCGGCGCGGTGCCTGCCGCCGCGTGCACGGCGGCGATGGCTTCGTTGCGCGCCTGCAAGGATCGCAGCGGATAGCGCAGGCGGGTGCGGCGCAGGAAGCGGGTGTCGCGTTCGCGGTGCAGCAGATCGCGGCGAAACAGGCCTTCGCAGAGCTGCACGCGCAGCGGAGCGAAGTGCCGCGCCACCTGGATCACCGCCTGTGCCGGCGCGAGCGGCTGATGCGCGAGCACGGCGAGCGTGCCATCGAGCAGGGCGTGGGAGCTGGGTAGTTGACCCACCGCGGCCAGGCGACCGCCGTGCACCGCGATGCGGTGCTGGGCGATCAATTGCACCAGCAGGGCGGTGGCGCACAGTTCGTCGGCAGGCGTGCGTTGCGGCGCCACGCGCCATTCGCCGCGCTTCGGATCCAGAAGCAGCAAGACCAGGCGTTCCGCCAGCAGCATGGGGGTTGGGCCGTCCGTGACTGCGCGCCAGCCGGGAGTATACCCCGGCGTTCAGTCGCTGCCGGCGGCCGCACCGTCGCTGTCCAGGCGCTCGACCCCGGCCCAGTCGACCTGTGGCAGGCCCAGGTAGCGATCCAGCAGCATCGGCAGCAGGCCGGCCGGCGTGGCCGACTCGCAGTTCCACAGGAACACCGCGCCGAAGCGGTACTTCGGCAGGAAGGCGATCATGCCGCGATAGCCCTGCACCGCGCCGGCGTGGAACACCAGGGTTTCGCCAGCGTAATCGTATACGCGCCAGCCCAGCGCGTATTCGGCGTCGCGCAGCCGATTGCGCCGCCAGGGCGAGGCGCGCAGTTCGGTCGGAGTGCGCACCAGCGGCGCGTGCAGGGTATCCAGCAATTGCGGCGACAGAACGTCGGGGCGGCCGCCCATATGGGCGATCAGCCACTGCGTCATGTCCTTGATGCTGGCGTTGACGCCGGCCGCGGGCGGCACGCGGTAGTAGGTCTCGTTCGGCTCGAACGGCACCCAGCGCCGTCCGGCGCGGTGGTGCGGGCGGGCCCAGCTTGCGCTGCCTTCGAGCGCGTCGCGGCCATAGGTGGCCGTGGCCATGCCCAGGGGATGGAACAGACGCTTCTCGACCTGGTGATAGTAGAAATCGCCGGTGACCGCATAGGTGACGTCGCCGATCAGGCTGAAGGCGATGTTCTGGTAGCTGTAGCAGTCGCCGGCACCGCAGATCGGATCGACGTCCTTCAGACGCTCGACCAGGCCCTGGTAGGGTTCGTCCTGCTCCAGCAGGCCGTCGTAGGTGTTGTGCGGCAGTCCGACACGGTGGCTGAGGATGTCGCGCACGGTCACCCGTTCGCCCGCGGCGGTGTTCTTCAGGGTGAAGGTGGGCAGCACCCCGGCCACGCGCGTGTCCCAGCCGAGGTAGCCGTCCTGCACCAGCAGGCCGGTCACGGTGGCGGCGAAGGCCTTGGACAGCGAGGCGAGCCGGAACACGGTATCCGTGGTCACCGGCGTCTGCGCGGCGGCGTCGGCGTAGCCGATGCCCCGCTGCAGCAGCACGCGGTCGTCCTTGACGACCGCCACCGCCAGACCCGCGACGAG
>DAOOVM010000106.1:1940-9346 GCA_035370085.1 Rhodanobacteraceae bacterium
CCGATCCCGAACGGGCATTCGGACAGCGGAGGACTGGGACATGGGTGCGATCGTGTTGCTGGTGGTACTGGCCGTAATTGTCTTTTACTTCATCGGCATCTACAACGGGCTGGTCACGGCGCGAAACGGCTACAAGAACGCCTTTGCGCAGATCGACGTGCAGCTCACGCGGCGCTATGACCTCATCCCCAACCTGGTCGAGGTCGCCAAGGGCTACATGAAACACGAACGCGAGACGCTCGAAGCGGTCATCGCGGCGCGCAATTCCGCGGTCAGCGGCCTGGCCGCGGCCAAGGCCAATCCGGGCGACCCGGCCGCCATGCAGCAGTTGTCCGGGGCGGAGAACCAGCTCACGCAGACGCTTGGCCGCTTGTTCGCCCTGTCCGAGGCCTACCCGGACCTCAAGGCGAACCAGAACATGATGCAACTGAGCGAGGAGCTGACCTCTACCGAAAACAAGGTCGCCTTCGCCCGCCAGGCCTACAACGACTCGGTGATGGGCTACAACAATCGGCGCGAGGTCTTCCCCAACTCGGTCGTGGCCAACATGTTCGCCTTCCAGCCGGCGCAACTGCTGGAAATCGAGTCGCCGCAGAAGCGCGAGGCGCCCAAGGTGTCCTTCAGCTAAGCGCCACGCGGCTCCCGGGCAGGACGGGCTGCGATGAATTTCTTCGAACACCAGGACCAGGCGCGCGCGGCGTCGCGGCGCATGCTGCTGCTGTTCGCGCTGGCCGTGGTCGCCGTGGTGCTGGCCGTGGACGTGGTGCTGATCGTCGCCGCCGGCCTCACCGACAAGAAGGCCGGCGCCCTCGCCGTGCAGCCGGGAGTGCTCGCCGCGGCGAGCCTGATCACGCTCAGCGTGATCGGCGGTGCTTCGATGTTCAAGATCGCCCTGCTGCGCGGCGGCGGCGGCACGGTGGCGCGCCAGCTCGGCGCCACGCCCGTGCCGGCACAGACCACCAACTTCGCCTGGAAGCGCCTGCGCAACGTGGTGGAGGAGATCGCCATCGCCTCGGGCGTGCCGGTGCCCGAGATCTTCGTGCTGGAGCGCGAGGAGGGGATCAATGCCTTCGCCGCCGGTTACACCCCGGCCGACGCGGCGGTGACGGTGACCCAGGGGGCCCTCAACAAACTCACGCGCGACGAGCTGCAGGGCGTCATCGCGCACGAATTCAGCCACATCCTCAACGGCGACATGCGCCTCAACATCCGCCTGATGGGCGTGGTGTTCGGCATCCTGGTGATCGGCATCGCCGGGCGCAAGATCCTGGAGAACGCCGGCGGGCGCAACAGCAAGAATTCCGGTGGCGTGCTCGCCTTCGGCCTGGCCCTGCTGGTGATCGGCTACGTCGGCATGTTCTGCGGGCGGCTCATCAAGGCCTCGATCTCGCGCTCGCGCGAGTACCTGGCCGATGCCTCCGCCGTGCAGTTCACGCGGCAGAGTCTGGGCATCGCCGGCGCACTGAAGAAGATCGGCGCGCTGGCCGAGGGTTCGAAGCTGGCGCGCTCGGAAACCGAGGAAGTGGCGCACATGCTGTTCGGCGACGGGGTGGGCTATTCGGCATTGATGGCGACGCACCCGCCGGTGGTCGAGCGCATCCGCCGCCTCGAGCCGCGCTTTGATCCGCGTGAACTGGAGGATCTGGCGCGGGCCTGGAGTGCGCCGCGCCACAGCGACGATCCCGAAAGCCCGGAGGCGAGCATCGCCGGCTTCGTGCCCGCGCTTGCCGCCGGTGGCGTCGGCCGCCCCAGCCACAGCGCTCCACTGCCGGCCGCCACGGCCAGCGTGCGCCTCAACGCCGGCGCGGTCGCCAGCCAGGTGGGCAATCCGGCCAGCGACGACTACCGCGCCGCCAATACCATCGCGCACGACATCTCCGCGTCGCTGCGCGAGGCGGCGCAGGATTCGCAGCGGGCCATTCCGCTGGTGTTCGCCCTGGCCATGGACGGCGAAGCCGGTCTGCGCGCCGCGCAGCTGGAGCAGCTCGGGCGCTTCTACGACGCGGTCGTGCGCGACCAGGTCGAGGCGCTGGTGGGCGAGCTGGCGACCCTGCACCCGATGCAGCGCCTGCCGCTGGCCGCGCTGGCCTTCCCCGTACTGCGACGCCGTCCGCGACCCGAGCTGCAGCGCTTCCTCATCGCCCTCAACCGCCTGGTGCAGGCCGATGGCCGCGTCGGCCTGCCGGAGTACTGCCTGGTCAAACTGATCGGCGTACAGGTGATGGACGCGCTCGACCCCTCGCGTGCACGAGTTGCCGGCAGCCGCAAGCTGCCGCAGTGCGCCGCCGAGCTCATCGCCCTGTTTGCCGTGGTGGCGGAATACGGCCACGACGACCGCACTGCCGCCGAACGTGCCTTCCGCCTGGGCCTGGGCGAGGTTCTGCCCAATGCGCCTGCCGCCTATGCGCCGCCAGCCGAGTGGTCCCTGGCGCTGGATCGTGCGCTGCCCGTGCTGGATCAGCTGCAGCCGGCCGGCAAGGAGCTGGTGGTGCGGGGACTGACGCGCGCCATCAGCGAGGATGGGCGTGTCGCGGTCGCGGAGGCCGAGCTGCTGCGCGTGGTTTGCGCGGCGTTGCACTGCCCTTTGCCGCCGTTGCTGCAGCAGAGCTAGCGCCCGCCGCCGCTGATCGCAGTGGCGCTGCCGCCGTCGGATTGCAGCGCAGGCGGGAGCGCGTCCGTGATGCGCATGTGGGGTTGCGCCACGGCGGTGCTGCCGCGGGTGCTTCGCGGCCTGCGCGCCTCAGGCTGCGCGGATGAAGTCCGCCGCCTTCTCCGCGATCATCACGGTTGGTGCATTGGTATTGCCGCCCGGCAGGCAGGGCATGACCGAGGCGTCGACCACGCGCAGTCCCGCGATGCCGCGCACGCGCAGTTTGGCATCGACGACCGCGCCGGCATCGCTGCCCATGCGGCAGGTGCCAACCGGGTGGTAGATGGTCTCCGCCTTGCGCCGCACGAAGGCTTCGATGTCGCGATCCTCGCGCACGCCGACACCGGGCAGGATCTCCTCGCCGCGGTAGGGGCCAAAGGCATCCTGGGCGAAGATCCCGCGCGACAGGCGCACGCCCTCGATGAGCATCTTCAGGTCATAGCCCTCGGCGTCGCTGAGGTAGTTGGCGTGGATCGCGGGCTTCTCGCCCGGGTCGGCGCTGCGCAGCGCGATGTGGCCGCGGCTCTTCGGACGCAATGCGCAGGCGTGCAGGGTGTAGCCGAAGCCGGGCAGGCGCTGGCGGCCGTGGTCGTCCAGTTGCGCCGGAACGAAGTGGAACTGCATGTCGCAGCGGCCGTCCTCGGCGTGGCGCGTGCGCACGAAGCCGCCGACCTCCGCCACGTTGGATGTGCCGATGCCCTGGCGGCGCAGCAGGAACTCCAGCGCGATCGCCACGTCGTTGGTCTTGTCGTAGGTGATCGGCTGCGTGCAGCGCTGCAGGGTGCAGATGTCGAGGTGGTCCTGCAGGTTGGCGCCTACGCCGGGCAGGTCCAGCGCAACGCGCAGGCCGTGCGAGCGCAGGTGGTCGGCCGGGCCGATGCCGGACAGCATCAGCAACTGCGGCGAGTTGATCGCGCCGCCACACAGGATCACCTGGCGCGCCTCGGCACGCTTCAGGCGGCCGTGGTGGCGGTAATCCACGCCGGTGGCCTGGCTACCCGAGATCAGTACGCGCTGGGTCACGGCGCGGGTGCGCACGGTGAGATTGGGGCGGCCGCGCGCAGCGCGCAGATAGCCGGCGGCGGTGGAGCAGCGCGCGCCGTTGCGCTGCGTCACCTGGTAGTAGCCGAACCCTTCCTGTGCCGGACCATTGAAGTCGTCGGTGGTAGGGATCCCGGCCGCGCGCGCTGCATCGATCGCCACCTGCGAGAGCGGATTGTGGTGTCGCAGGTCAGATACGCCGAGCAGGCCATTGGCGCCGTGCAGCGCGCTGGCGCCGCGGGTGTTGCCCTCACTGCGGAGGAAGTGCGGCAGCACGGCGTTCCAGGCCCAGCGCGGATCGCCGATACGCTGCGCCCACTCGTCGTAGTCGCGCGCATCGCCGCGGATGTAGCACATGGCGTTGATCGAACTGGAGCCGCCGAGCACCTTGCCGCGCGGCCACCACAGCCGGCGCCCGCCGAGCTGCGGCTCGGGCTCGGTGTAGTAGTCCCAGTTCACCCCCTTCTTGCCCACCAGCTGGGCGATGCCCGCCGGCATGTGAATGAAGGGGTGCCAGTCGCGTCCGCCGGCTTCCAGCAGCAGTACGCGCTGGTTCGGATCCTCGCTCAGGCGATTGGCGAGGACGCAGCCGGCGGAGCCGGCGCCGACGATGACGTAGTCGTAGGTCATGGGCTTGGATCGCAACGCAACGCCGCGAGGCTAGGTGCCGCACGTAGAGCAGATGCTCCATCGCAGCGCAGCATCGCCCGGACCTCTGCGCCTGCGTCGACCATGCTCGCGGTCAGTCAAGGACTTCGACCATGTCGCCCACACGCAGCGTGCCGCCGCCGCGTGCAATCAGATTCTGGCCGAAGGTGACGCCGCTGGGCGTACGCCGGTAGGTAGCAAGGGTGCGCAGGGGTTCGCCGTCGGTGCTGCGTTCGCCGCGACTGAAGTCCACCGTGGTGAAGACGCAGCGCGTGCAGGGCTTCACCACATCGAATGCGATACCGCCGATGCGCACGCGCTTCCACGTGTCCTCGGCGTGCGCGGCCGTGCCGGCGACGACGAGGTTGGGGCGGAAGCGCAGCATGGGCACGGGCTGGGCGAGCCGACCGTTGAGCAGGTCCAGCGCCGCCTGGGAGATGAGCAGCAGGGGATAGCCATCGGCGAAACTCACTTCGTCGCCCGGGCGGCTGTAATCCGGATTCACCGCGCGCACGGCGGTCGCGTCCATGTGGACGAAACGCGCCGTCCGTCCCAGGAATTCGCTCAGCCAGGCGTTGGCGGCGGCATCGGCGACGAGAGCATCCACCGTGCTGCGCCACACCGTCACGGCAAGGCGCGAGCCGCTCGGCGTCGCCAGGCGCAGCGGCGACATGCCCGGAGCGGCGAGATCCAGGCCGCCGTCGTCGCACGGAACGGCGCGCAGCAGGGTGAGGCGCGCCTCCTCGCGTCCGGTGATGAAGCGGCCGCCCTCATCCACCGCCATCCAGCGGCGATCGTGGCGCAGGCCACGCGGTTCGACGATGGCGCAGTCCACCGGCAGTGGCGCGCCGGACTTGAGCGGAAAGAGGTGCAGGGCGGAGAGGTGCGCGGACATCGCGGCATGATGCCACGGGCCGGTCCGGGCCGGATCGCGTGCTAGGCTAGCGCGCCCTCACGCACGGATCCTCCGCGAGTGCTGCACAAAGCCGCCGTCCAGCGCCACGAATGGGCCGCCCTGGCAATCGCCTTCGTGTATTTCTTCTGCGTGCTGGCCGCGTACTTCGTCATCCGCCCGGTGCGCGACCAGCTCTCGGCCGCCGTGGGTTCCACCGCACTGCCGATCTTCTACGCCGCCACGTTTGTCGCTTCGCTGGCGCTGGTGCCGCTGTTTGGCGCCATGGCGGCGCGCTGGAAGCGCCGCCAGTTCGTGCCGGCGGTGTATGCGGTCTGCATCGTCGGCATGCTGGCCTTCATTCCGCTGTTCCAGATGCAGGAGCAGATCGGCGCCAGAACCCTGGGCGCGATCTTTTTCGTCTGGGGCAGCGTGTTCAACCTGTTCGTGGTGTCGGTCTTCTGGAGCTTCATGGCCGACCTGTTCGACACCGAGCAGGCACACCGGCTGTTCCCGGTCATCGCCCTGGGCGGCAGCCTCGGCGCCATCGTCGGTCCCGCGCTGACGCGCGCGCTGATCTTCCTGCTCGGCGTGTCGGGCCTGCTGGCGATCTCCGCGGCCCTGCTCGGCGTGGCGATCGCTTGTGTGTTCGCCCTGTCGCGCTGGTCACGGCGCCATCCCGTGCGCGGCGACGAGCGGCGCGAGGAGCGCATCATCGGCGGCAGCATGCTCGCTGGCGCGCGCCAGACGCTGCGGTCGCCGCTGCTGCTGCGCATTGCCTTGCTGATGCTGCTCGGCGACGCTGTGGGCACGGTGATCTACGCCCTGCTCGCGGACTACAGCGGCGCCACCTATCCCACGCGTGAGGCGCGCATCGATTTCGCCGCGAGCCTCGATCTGTGGACCAACCTGGCGCAGATGAGCCTGCAGCTGGTCGTCACGCGCCCGCTCATGGTGCGCTTCGGCACGGCGCCTGTGCTCGCGCTCGATGGCGCCATCAAGGCGATCATGCTGGCGGGCCTGGTGCTGGTCGGCGGCCCCTGGATCGCCCTGGTGGCCGTGGTCACCCGTGCCAGCGCCTACGGCGTGTTCAAGCCCGCCGCCGACAGCCTCTACACCCAGGTCGATGCAGAGACGCGCTACAAGGCCAAGAACTTCATCGACACCGCGGTGTGGCGCTTCGGCGATCTGGCCGTGACCAGTTCGTTCAACCTGCTGCGGGCGCTCGGTGCCGGCCAGCCGGTCTTCGCCCTGCTGTCGATGCTGGCCGCGGCCGGCTCGAGCTGGATCGGTTGGCGCATCGTGCGCCTGCCCGAGCTGCGGGCGGACGACGCGGCACGCGGCGCCGACACGCGCTGAAGCGCGGCCTCAGACCTTGCGCGCCGACACCCACATGGCGATGACGGCGTCGAACACCGTCTCCCCGCCGGCGTCCACCACGGCCACGTGCGCCGCGAGCTCCTGCGCCAGCGTGGTGTCGCCGATCGCGGGCACACTCGCCGTGGCGGTCAGCAGGCCGCGCGCCTTCTTCAGATAGCGCACGGTCATGCCCTTGGGAATCCAGCGCATGGTGGCCGGAATGGTCGCGTCGGTGGCGAGACCGCCGGCGAGTTCAGCGGCATTGCACAGGGCGATGGCGTGCACGGTGCCGAGGTGGTTGCGCACGCGGCGGCGGTCGGCGAAGCGCACCGTGCAGGTGCCGGGCGCCAGGTGCGTGACCGTGGGCGCGATGCTGGCGAAGTAGGGTGCCTTCCAGCAGACGAGACGGCTGTACAGCCAGCGGCCCGGAGCAGAGCCGCCGAGGCGGTGGAACAGGGCGAGGGCGGGTGCGCTCATGGGCGTTCGTGCCGGTGGTGGCTGCGGTGGCGCGGAGCCGCCGCAGCGTTGCACGGGTGCCGGCTCAGGCCACCGAGCGCAGCACGGTCTTGCCGTGCTTCACCGCGGCCTCCAGATCGCGCGGGTCGAAGTCGTCCACGCTGATGAACTCGAAGCTGGTGTTGCGCACGTGCTCCAGCAGGGCGCGCTCCTCGGCGGTGATCGCTCCCTGCGCCTCGGCTTCGGCGAGCTGACCCGCGTAGTCGTGGGCTTTCAGCGAGCCGCCCTTGAGGGCCTTCATGAATTTGCGCTCCACCGGTTCGGCGGCGATGGCGTCGGGCAGCAGCGCGTTCATGCGGC
>DAOOVM010000107.1:0-9270 GCA_035370085.1 Rhodanobacteraceae bacterium
CCGCCACCGCCGGTGGTGTAGCTGCTGGTCAGGGAGGCGCCGGAGAAGGCGGCATACGCCTTGAGGCGGACGTAGTAGGTGCCGGCCTGCGCGGTCGTGATGGTGCAGGTCTCGTTGTTGCCCGACAGGTACGGGCGGCAGTCATAGGACGAGTCGGTCGGCGCGCTGCCGAACTTCACGTACATGTCCGCATCGCCGGTACCACCGGACATCACGAACTTCAGGTTGGTGGCACCCGCCGGCACCTGCAGGGTGTAGTTGACCGACTGACCGGCCGTGGGCTGGCTGATGCCGGTGACGGCCACGCCGTTGGTCAGCGGGCCGCCGGTGCTGCCACCGCCGCCGCCGCCACCGCCACCGCCGGAGCACGAGCTGGTGGAGACGCCCACCGCGCTGAAGGCCGACGTGACATTGGCCGTGGACAGGCCCAGATCCGTGGCCGCGGTCAGCACGCCGCAGGCGCCGCTGACGAAGGTGCTGCTCGGGGTCCAGTACAGCGCGTTGGCGCGGGCGAACACCTTGAACGCCGTCGGGGTGTTCCAGCCGCTGGTCTTGGCCAGGGTGCAGAACGCCTTGTTGTACACGCCCGAGGAGTAGTGCACGTCGAGCGAGCTGGTGTAGTTCGCCGCGTTGTCGATCGAGCCGCCGTCCTGGGTCGGGTTGCACATGTAGCGCAGGGCCTGACCCGAGGCGCCCTTGAAGATCTCCTGGCCCACGAGGAAGTCGTTCGTGCCCTTCCAGTAGTACTCGGTGGCCTCGCCGCCCATGTCGGAGAAGGCTTCGTTCATGCCGCCCGACTGGCCGGAGTAGGTCAGGTTGGAATGCTGCTCGGTGAAGCCGTGCGAGACTTCGTGGCCGGCCACGTCGGCGCTGACCAGCGGATAGAAGGTGCTGGCGCCGTCGCCGAAGGACATGGTGGAGCCGTCCCAGAAGGCGTTCTCGTAGCTCGAGCTGTAGTGCACGCGCATCACCAGCTGGAAGCTGAGCGCGTTGTAGCCGGTGTAGGCCGGATACATGCTGGTGATCACGCCGCCGAAATAGTGCGCGTCGTTGATCGGCGAATAGCCGCCGTTGATGGTCTTGTAGGTGTTGCGCGGGCAGGTGTAGGAGTAGGCCGTCGTGCCGCTCGTGCCGCCGTTGAGGTTCACCGACTTGACGTTGGTGTTGTTCATCGTGCAGGTCGTGCCCGACTGGCTCACGTCGAGGTAGCCGTAGATGCCGCCCGAGCCCCACTCGTACTGGCCGGTCTTGGTGTTGCCGCCGGGACCGGTGCCGATCGCGGCATGGGTCAGACCCTCCCACTGCTTGAGCACGGCGCCGGTCTTGGCGTCGAGGATCAGGAAGGGACGGGTCGGCGAGCCACCGTTCACGCTGTCGGCGAAGAAGCTCACCACGTGCACGATGCGGGCGACGCCGTTGTCACCGACGTAGACCATCTTGGTGGCGCTCTCGCGCTCAACGCGCATCGAGCCGGCGCGCGCGCGCAGCGCCTGCGCCTTGGCGATGCCGATGGCCTGGCGCGCGGTCAGGGAGGAGTCGTCGGCCTTGATGTCGTCGGCGAGGCTGGACACGGTGCGACCGAACAGGTTCACCAGGTTGCCGTCCTTGCCCTCGCTCACGATCACGTGCTCGCCCCACACGGGCAGGCCGCGGAAGGTCTGCTGGTAGCGGTAGTGCATCGTGCCGTCCGCGTCCTGCAGCGTGGCCAGGGCCTGCAGCGAGGACTCGGTGTCCAGGCCGAGCATCTCGGCGTGGCGCGCATTGGCGCTGGCGGCGGGCCCCATGCCCTTGGTGGCCGACTGGTAGCTGGCGTTGACGCGCGCGACGTCCAGGCCATGCAGGTCGGTGAGGTTGGCGGCCTGGGCCGAAGCGCAGAGCAGGCCCAGAGCGATAGGCGAAAGCGCAAGACACGCCAGATGGCGCTTGGTGAACGTATTCACTAGTTGACTCCCCAGATGATCAGAAGGTCGTCGCAGTTGCGACGGTGTTGTCCTTGCTGCCACCGGGTCGACCGGCCGCACTTCGTCTGGGATTGCGAGATCCCGGCTGCATGACTAGCGGTTGTTCGACCCGGACTGCGTCGAGGGACCCCCGTCCCCTGACGCGGCGCCGGACACTAGCAGGCCGCCCGGAGGATGTAATGCTGCGCTGCAAAAGCCGCCTGCGGCGTGGCGCGGCAGCGCCGGTCGGGCGCCAGATCGCGCCGGTCCGGTCCGGGGCGTCGGCAGCGCGGCAGCGTGGGAGGGCCGCGTGGCCCGCCCGTGTGTCCGCGCTCAGTGCGGCTGTGGTCGGCCTTCGCCGCGCTCCAGCACGCCGTCACCGTTGCGGTCGCGGCGGGCGAAGCGTTCCCGCGCCGCTGCCAGGTACTCCTCGCGACTGACACGGCCATCGTGATCGCTGTCCAGGCGCGCCACCAGGCGCGCGGCCAGGCGATCGCGGCGCGCTGCCCGGTCCGGCGCGTCGAGCAGTTCCTGCGGACCGAGGCGGCCGTCGTGATTGCTGTCCGCCGCCGCGAACCGCGCGTCGGCCGCCGCGAGGAACTCGGCGCGGCTGACGCGCCCGTCGTGGTCGGTGTCGAGCGCCTGCAGGCGCTGCTCGCGGCGGACGTCGCGGGCGGACGCCGTGTCCGGAGCGGCGGGCCGCGCCCACTCGCCATGCTCAAGCACGCCGTCGCCATTGCGGTCCAGGCGGGCGAACAGGCGCTCGCGGGCGGCGCGCGCTTCGGCCGCGTCCAGCACGCCGTCGTCATTGCGGTCGGCTCGTTCCAGCAAGCGCGCCACGCGGCGCTCGGCCCGCGCCTGCCAGGCGGGCGCGGCGGCGAAGTCGCCGGCGTCGAGGCTGCCGCGGTGGTGTCGATCCAGGGCCTCGAAGCGGGCGGCGGCCGCGGCCAGGAACTCAGCCTCGCTGATGCGGCCGTCGCCATTGGCGTCGACCCGCGGCGTCGGCAGGGCCTCGGCGGCGCGGACGGCGCCGAGTGCGGTGGTCAGGCCGATGGCCAGCAGGATGGGGCGGAACATGGGACCTCCGAGGGGAGTGCGGCGTGGCGCTGATGCCACTGCCCGCACACAACGCCCCGGAGGCGCGGCGGTTGACGCGGCGGCTCAGGCCGCCGCGCGTGCCAGCACGGCCGCGGCGAAGCGCGCGGCGCTGCCCGGGGCGTGGGCGAAGAACAGCGAGGGCTCGGCGAGTTCCAGTTCAAGCAGGCACGGCGCGCCGTCCGTGGTGCGCAGCAGGTCGACGCGGGCGTAGAGCAGCGGTGCGGCGAACGGCACCGCGGCCAGCGTGCGCTCCGCCAGCTCGCGCTCGGCCGCATCCGGCTCGCGCGGCGTGATGTGTTCCGCGGCGAAGAGCGCGCGCGTCGGGCCCTCGCCGCGCCGCAGCAGCGGCCCCTTGCGGATGGCGTGGCTGTAGCCGCCGTCGAAGAATACCAGCGCGGTCTCGCCCAGGCTGTCGACCCGGTCGAGGTAGGGCTGCAGCAGGGCGCTGCGGCCCGCGGCGAGCAGCCGCCGCAGGTGCGCGTCGGCGGCGGCAGTCTCGCTGCGGCCATAGCGCTGCGCGTCGCGCGAACCCGCGCCGACGCAGGGCTTGACGACGAAATCGGCGCTGTCGCCGTGGCGGGCGAGGAAGTTGCCGAGGGCGCTCTCGGCGTCATCCCCCGGTTCGACGTAGGACCCGGGCACCGTGGCCACGCCCGCGTGTGCCAGTTCGCCGAGGTAGTGCTTGTCGGTGTTCCAGCGCAGCATCGCCGGCGGGTTGAGCAGGCGCGTCTGCGCCGCAGCGCGGTCGATCCAGGCGAGGAATTCGCCCAGACGCTGCGAGTAGTCCCAGGTCGATCGCAGCAGGGCCAGATCCACCGCGCGCCAGTCGAAAGCGGCATCGTCCCAAGCCGGCGTCGCCACCTCGGCGCCGAGCGCCTCCAGGGCGGCCTGCAGTGGCGGCAGATCGTCGTCAAGCTGACGGGCGGCGTCGGCGGTGACCAGGGCGATGCGCGGCATGGCGAGTCCGTATGTCAGGAGGGATCGTGCAGGTGGCCCTGGGCGTCCACGCGCAGACGCACGGCACGCGGGTCGTCGGCCGGCGGGGGCGAGGTGAACTGCAGCGTGCACAGCTTGCCCAGGCGGGCGATGACCGGCGCCTGCGCCGCCTGCGACAAGGTCAGCCCGGGCCAGTCCTCGGCACGGCACAGCGCGCCATCCACCACCGTGGTGACGACGCGGGTCCCGGCGAATACCGCGCAGGACATCAGCGGCGCGCCGGGCGCTGCCGCCGCCTTGGCGATGGTGTCGGCGTGCACGCGGAAATCGTCGTTGAACGACGCGGCGTCGAGCAGGAGGCGGCATCCGCGCGGCCACTCGCGCGCGGCAAGCTCACCGGCCAGCACGAGCTGCCTCGCGCCGTCGGCGGCGAACCGCGCCGTCCAGGCCTCGCCGACGGCGCGCGTGCGCCACAGTCCGCCCGCACCCAGCATCAGCAGCAGACCCAGGCCGAGGACGCGCGCGCGCGGCCCCGGCACGGTCGCTGCGGCGCCGAGCAGCAGGGCCAGCGCGGCCGCGGCCAGGTAGTAGAAGCGCAGGTTGACCGTGAGCGCGTAGCCCGGCGGCAGCAGCGCCAGGCGCGTGACGGGCCACTGCAGCAGCGGGGTGGCGCACAGCAGGGCGGCGCCCGTCAGTGCCAGCGTAGCGGAGCCATCCTTGGCCGCGCGCAGGCGTGGCAGGGCGTAGGCAAGCAGTCCGCCCAGCGCGAGCAGCACGGGCCAGACGTAAGCGGGCGGACCCACCGGGCCGCTGGCTTCGTCGAAACCGGCGAACAGGGCATGCGGCAGGCGCAGCCACCAGGCTGTGATTCCGCCCAGGGCCGCTGCGGGAACGTCGGTGATCGGCAGGGAAGTGTCGACGGCCGTGCCGCTGGCCAGGCGCAGCAGGGCGGCAGCCAGGATCGGCAGAGCCACGGCCAGCCACAGGTCGGCCCGGCGCTCGCGCCGGCGCCAGGCGCGCCAGAGCAGGCGCAGCAGCAACCAGCCGGCCACGGCGTAGGCGGTTTCCTTGGACAGCAGCGCGCCGAGCAGCAGCAGCGCCAGCGTGAGGCGGCCGCGCTGCTGCGCAAGCGCGTGCTCGAATGCCAGCAGGGCGCCCAGGCCGCAGGCCAGCGCAACCGGATCGAAGCGGTCGGACAGCCACAGCGCCGTACCGGCCCCGCAGGGCAGGCAGGCGAAGACCAGTCCCGCAATCCAGGCTGCCTCGGTGCGTCCGCTGAGACGGCCGGCCAGTCGCGCCACCAGGGCGGCGTTGAGTGCATGCAGCACGAGGTCGACGGCATGGTGGGCCAGGGCATTGGTGCCCCAGGCCTGGCCGCTCAGCCACCACAGCAGCAACGGCAGCGGACGGTAGAAGTAGACGAAGTATGGATTGCCTGCTAGCAGTGGCCAGGGATCATCGAGCTGACGTGCCGCGACCAGCCAGCCGAAGTCTTCCGGCGTGATGCCGCCGTGCAGTGCTGGCCAAAAGCCGACGGCGGCAAGCAGGGCCGCGGCCGTCATGGCCGCCCAGGACGGGCGTGGCAGGGGATCAGCAGTCGTCATGCGCAGTGCCCGATGGCGGGGTCACATGTCGAACTTGTGCAGCTCGAAGCCGGCGTGCTGGTAGGTCTTCCAGCGCGCGCGCGAGCCGCTGCGCTGGGCTTCATCGGCGGGTACGACTTCCAGCACCCGTTCGAACAGGCCCGGGGCGCAGTCGTCGCGCAGGTTGAGCACCAGCGGGCGGTCCGCGGTGGCCATGCCCGGTGGCACGATCAGCACCGGCGTGATGGCATCGTCCTCGTCGCCGGCGATCTGGTGCGGGATGAAGGCATCTTCGTCGAACTCCCACAGCAGGCCGTCGAGCTCTTCGGCCTGCTCCAGCGAGCGCGCCAGCACCAGCAGGTCGTGTCCCGCGGCGAAGGCCTTGCGCACCAGCTCGCAGACCAGGCGCAGCGGCTCGTCGCGGAAGCGCGGCTTGGCGATCAGGTAGAAGTCGGCGCGGGGCATGGGCGGGCGTGATCCGGGGTTGCAGGGCGTGGGGTCAGGCGCGGCGGGTACGGTGGCCGGAGCGCGCCGGTCGTGGGCGGGGCTGTCGGCGGTTCCGGCGAACGCCGCGCGCCTCCCCCCGGTGCCCGGCGCTGCCGCGCACGGGCGTGGCGGCAGGCTCGATGGCGCGCCGCGCTAGGCCGGGTTCGCGGCGCGGTCGATCAGATACTGCGCCAGCATCGGCACCGGCCGGCCGGTGGCCAGGCCCTTGCGCCCTTCGTCCCAGGCGGTGCCGGCGATGTCCAGGTGCGCCCAGCGCTGGCCCTCGGTGAAGCGCGCCAGGAAGCAGGCGGCGGTGATCGCGCCGGCGCTCTTGCCGCCGATGTTGGCCACGTCGGCGAAGGCCGACTCCAGCTGGCTCTGGTAGTCGTCCCACAGGGGCAGGCGCCAGGCGCGATCGAGGCTGAGGTTGCCGGCGTGGACGAGTTCCTGCGCCAGGCTGTCATCCTTGCTGAACAGACCGTGCGCGTGCTTGCCCAGGGCGATGACGCAGGCGCCCGTCAGCGTCGCGGCGTCGATGATGGTCTGCGGCTTGAAGCGCTGCACGTAGGTGAGGGCGTCGCACAGGATCAGGCGGCCCTCGGCGTCGGTGTTCAGCACCTCGATGGTCAGGCCGGACAGGCTGGTCAGCACGTCGCTGGGACGGTAGCTGTTGCCGTCGGGCATGTTCTCCACCGCGGCCACCACGCACACCAGATTGAGTGGCAGGCGCATCTTCACTGCGGCGAGGAAGGTGCCGAGCATGCCCGCCGCGCCGCACATGTCGAACTTCATCTCCTCCATGCCCGCGCCGGGTTTGAGCGAGATGCCGCCGGTGTCGAACGTGATGCCCTTGCCGACCAGCGCGTAGGGAGCCGCTTCGCCGTTGCCGTTCCAGCGCAGCACGATGAGCTTGGGCGGATTGGCCGAACCCTGCGCCACGCCGAGCAGGGAGCCCATGCCGAGGCGGGCCATGTCCTCGCGCTCGAGGATCTCGCAGGCCACGTCGCTGTGCTCGGCGGCGAGCTTCTTCGCCTGCTCGGCGAGGTAGGCCGGATTGCAGATGTTGGGCGGCAGGTTGCCCAGCTCGCGCGCGAAGCGCACGCCGGCGGCAATGGCCGCGGCCTGCTCCAGCGCGCCATGTGCCGCGGCCTCTCCGGCCAGTGCCAGGGCGGCCAGGGTGTCGCCGTTCGGCTTGTCCTTGGGCTTGAAGGTGGCGGTGTAGCGGTAGGCGGCGTGGTCGGCGGCCAGCGCCGCGGTGCGCAGCTTCCAGGCGAAATCCCGGCCCGGCACGTCCAGCTCGGTGAGGAAGGAGGCGGCAGCGGCGATGGGCAGGGCCTTCAGGGCCTTGGCGGCGTCGCTGCAGGCCTTCGCGTAGCGCGCGGCATCGAACTGGCGCGCCGGGCCGAGGCCGACCAGCAGCACACGCGGCGCGGCCACGCCGGCCAGGTTGAACAGCAGGTGGGTCGTGCCCGCCTTGCCGCTGACGTCGCCGGAGTCCATCAGGCGCCGGATCGCCCCGCCGCTGGCCTGGTCGATGCGTGCGGCGGCCGGGCTGAGCGTCTTGTCGTCGTAGACGCCGACAACGAGGGCGGGCTGGGCGGTAGCTTCGGGCGCCGTGGCGAGGAGGGTGAAGGCGAGCGTCATGGATGAATACCGGCGGAATCGGAACGGGGGGTCACGCCGGCGCTGAGGCGGCGGGACGGGTTAGACTGCGGAGCCGCGACGCGGCGGCGGCGCCGCGTGGCCGGCGCGAAGTCTACTGCAATCCCTCCCACCCCACCGCCCCGCATGCTCCGGATCATCGACCGCTACCTGCTGCGCGAGCTGGCTTTCGGCTTTCTCGCCAGCGCCGTCGTGCTGCTCGTGGTGACCCTGGGCGGCACCATCGCCGACATCCTGAACAAGGTCGCCCGCGGCCGTCTGCCGGCCGACCTGATGTTCGAACTGCTCGGCCTGCGTGTGGTGGATACGCTCACTGTGCTGCTGCCGATCGCCGTGTTTCTCGGCGTGCTGCTCGCCTACGGCCGCCTGTGGCGCGACAGCGAGATGGCCGTGTTCCAGGCCTCGGGCCTGTCGGTCACGGGCCTGGTGCGCCCGCTGACCCTGCTGGCGGTTCCGGTCACCCTGGCCCTGGCGCTGATCTCGTTCTGGCTGGCGCCGGCGGCGGTGCGCTACTCCCAGCACCTCGTCCAAGAGGCCAACCGCTCAATGGTGGTGGCGGGCATGGAGGCCGGTCGCTTCGTCGAGTTGCCGGGCAAGGGCGGCGTGATCTTCGTGTCGGGCATGAGCCCGGATGGCACGCGTTTCGAGCGCATGTTTGTGGAGAGCGAGCGCGAAGACGGCAGCGAGCAGCGCATCGACGTGATCACGGCGGCGCGCGGCGAGCTGTACCACGACACCGACGGGCAGGGCCGTTTCCTGTCCCTGCGCGACGGCTTCCGCGTCGAAGGCCGCCTGGGGCACGACGACTTCCGCCTGCTGCGCTTCGCGCGCAACGACATCGCCCTGCCGGACAGCGAGGGCGACTCCAGCGCCGACAGTGTGAAGCGCGCAGCGCCGACCGCCGTACTGCTGGAGGGCGGCGAACCCATCCAGCGCGCCGAGCTGCACTGGCGTCTGGCCGCGCCCCTGTCGGCCCTGGTGCTGAGCCTGCTGGCGCTGCCGCTGTCGCGGGTGGCGCCGCGCGAGGGGCGCTACGCCAAGTTGCTGATCGCCGTGCTGTGCTACCTCATCTACGTCAACTGCCTCGGCCTGGGCAGGGTGTGGATTTCCCAGGGCAAGCTCGATCCACGCTTCGGTTTCTGGTGGGTGCACGTGCCGGCCGTGCTGATTGCCCTGTTCCTGCTCTGGCGCAGCCAGCAGATGCCACGTCCGCGGGGGGGCTGAGGTGGTCGTGCTGAAGAAGGTCGACAAGCTGGTCGCCCTGGCCGTGGTCGGGGCGGTGGCCATGGTGTGGCTGCTGTTGGTCGGCTTCGACGCCTTCACCGCCTTCCTCGGCGAATCCGGTGACATTGGCCAGGGCGGCTACACCGTCGCCAAGGCCATCACCTACGTCCTGCTCACGGTGCCGCGGCGCGCCTACGAATGGTTCGTCTTCGCCGCCCTCATCGGTTCGCTGCTCGGCCTCGGCACGCTTGCCGCATCGGGCGAATTGACCGCGCTGCGGGCGGCCGGGCTGTCCAAGCTGCGCATCTGCCTCTCGGTGGCCCTCGCGCTGGGCCTGCTGA
>DAOOVM010000108.1:0-9240 GCA_035370085.1 Rhodanobacteraceae bacterium
CGCTCGCCGGCCGCGCACTGGGCGCGTCGGCAAATTCGATGTAGGCCTCGTCGACCACCACCAGGGCGCGGCCGGCGAGCGCCCGGGCGACGCGCTCGATCTGCGCCAGCGGCGTCAGTCCGCCGGTGGGGTTGTTGGGCGAGCACAGGAACACCAGGCGCGTGGTCGCATCCACGCGCGCCAGCAGCGCGTCGGCGTCGAGGGTGAACGCCTCCGTCAGCGGCACCTCCACGAGGCGCGCGCCCTGGATGCCCGCGGCCACGGCGTACATGCCGAAGGTCGGCGGGCAGATCGCCACGGCGTCCACCCCGGGCCGGCAAAAGGCCCGCACCAGCAGATCGATCGCTTCGTCGCTGCCGCGCCCCACCAGCACCTGCTCGGGCGCCACGCCGTAGAGCCCGGCCAGCACCGTCAGCAGGGCCGCCGGCTGCGGATCGGGATAGCGATGCAGCCTGTCGCCGGCATCGCCGGGTGGCGGCCAGGGACTCTCGTTGGCGTTGAGGAATACGCGCCCCCCGCTGGCCTCCATGCGCGCCGAGGAGTAGGGCTTGAGGGCGCGCACCTCGGCGCGCGCGAGATCGATCACGCTCATGCGCCGCGCTCCAGCCGCTCCAGACGCAGGCGCACCGCGTTGGCGTGCGCATCGAGGCGCTCCGCCACGGCCAGCGCGAGCGTACACGCTCCCACCGCCGCCAGGCCCTGCGGGCTCAGCTCCTGCACCGTCACCTGCTTGACGAAACTGGCCACCGACACGCCGCTCCAGGCGCGCGCATAGCCGTAGGTGGGCAGCACGTGGTTGGTGCCACTGCAGTAGTCACCCACCGCCTCGGGCGACCAGGCGCCAAGGAAGACCGAACCGGCATTCTGCACGGCCGCGAGCCAGCGCCGCGGCTCGCCCACATTGAGGATCAGGTGCTCGGGCGCGTACAGGTTGCTCACCTCCAGCGCCTGCCCGATCGATTCCACGCGAATCAGGCGCGCATGCTGCAGGGCCTGGCGTGTGATCGCCTCGCGCCCGAGGCGCGCCACCTGCGCTTGGAGCGCCTGGGCCACGGCGTCGATCAGGCCCGGTGCATCGCTCAGCAGCAGCACCTGCGAGTCGGGACCGTGCTCGGCCTGGGCCAGCAGGTCCGCGGCGACGAAGTCGGCATCGGCCGCGGCGTCGGCAATCACCAGCACCTCGGAGGGGCCCGCGGGCATGTCAATGGCAGCGCCATCGGGGTCGAGGGCCGCCTGGCGCTTGGCCTCGGTGACCCAGGCATTGCCGGGACCGAACACCTTGTCGCACTTCGGCACGCAGCCCGCGCCGTAGGCCATGGCCGCGATCGCCTGCGCACCGCCGAGCTTGAACACGCGGCTCACGCCGCACAGGCGCGCCGTATACAGCACCGTCGCGTCGCACATGCCCTCGGCGTTGGCCGGGGTGCACAGCACCACGTCCTCGCAGCCGGCCAGCGCGGCCGGCACCGCCAGCATCAGCACCGTGGAGGGCAGCGGCGCGCTGCCCGCGGGCGCGTACAGGCCGACGCGCCCGATGGGCCGCAGCACGCGCTCGCAGCGCACGCCCGGCGCGGTCTCCAGCGCGGTTGGCGTTGGCGCCGTGGCGCGGTGAAAGGCCTCGATGCGCGCGCGCGCCTCGGCGATGGCGGCCCTGAGTTCGGGCGCCACGGCGGCTGCGGCGGCGGCGAATTCCGCGGCCTGTACCTCAAGCGCGCCGAGCTGGCAGCCGTCGTAGCGGCGGGTCAGTGCGCGCAGGGTGGTGTCACCGTCGGCGCGCACCTGTTCGATGAGCCGCGCCACGTCGCGCTGCAGCTCGGCCGCCCGGGCCTGCGCCGGCCGCGCCAGGGCCTCGCGCCGCGCCGCGGCGTCGAGGGCATTCCAGTCCAGTCGCTTCATGCCAGCATCTTCTCCACCGGCAGCACCAGCAGGCTGCTGGCGCCGGCGCGCTTCATGTCCTCCAGGTGCTGCCAGGTCACCGCGCCGTGACACAGGGCCTGCAGCGCGACGTCGTCCGGGCTGCCTTCGATCGGTGTGATGGTCGGGCGCTGGCCGCTGGGCAGCAGACGCGCGATGCCCTCCACCGCCGCGCGCGGTGCGTGCAGCAGCACCAGCTTGGATTCGCGCACCTGCAGCACGCCGTCGAGGCGGCGCAGCAGCAACTCCTGCAGTTCGCCGCGCTCGTCGGCCGGCGGCGTGGCCGCGCCGGCGAGGACGGCCTCGCTCTCGAGCAGGGTGGCCACTTCGCGCAACTGGTTGGCCTGCAGGGTTGCGCCGCTGGACACGAGGTCGCAGATGGCGTCGGCGGTGCCGAGCTTGGGAGCGATCTCCACCGAGCCGGACAGCACCACGACGCTTGCGTCCACGCCCTGCTCGCGCAACCAGTGGCCGAGGATGGCGGGATAGGTCGTGGCCAGGCGCAGGCCGGACAACTGCGCGATGTCGCGGTATTCCCACTCCTGCGGCAGGGCGATGGACAGGCGGCAGCGGCCGAAGCCCAAGGCGCGCAGCTCGCGGAACATCGGCGTCTCACCGCGGCCAGCGGCGTCCAGCTCCTGCTCGCGCAGCACGTTGCGCCCCACCACCCCGAGGTCGCACACCCCCTGGGCAATGAGGCCGGGGATGTCGTCGTCGCGCACCAGCAGCAGGTCGATGGGCAGGCTCTCGCCGAAGCAGAACAGCTTGTCGCGGCTGGTGCGGAACTTCAGTCCGCACTTGGCCAGGAGATCCTGCGAGGGATCGCCCAGGCGCCCGGATTTCTGCACGGCGATGCGCAGGCGGTCGCGCGGCTTCATGCGCCACCTCCGCGCAGGGGCTTGGCCGCGCGGGAGCGCCCGCGCCGCGGCAGCGGCGGTACGGCCGCATGCGCCACCACGGCGCGATAGCCGCCGTTGCCCTGCTGCAGGAAGCGCGCGACGCGGCCGATGGTGGTCACGCTGACCGAGGTGCGCTCGTGGATCTCGCGGTAGGACAAGCCCTGCAGCAGGTAGGGCACCACGCGCCAGCGGTCCACCAGCGCCTCCAGCTCCGCCGGCGTGCACAGGTCGCGCAGGAAGGCGCGCATTTCGTCCACGCTGTCCAGCGCCAGCAGGGCGCGGCACAGGCTGTCTTCGGCCGGCACCGGGGTGTTTTCGGGTTCGAGGAAGCGTCGTTTCATGGCGATGGGCGCAGGGGTGCGGTGCGGGGCAGTCGGGCCGACGGGGCGGCGAGGCGTGTAATGTACTAACGCGCTATTACATTTGCAAATGCGGCGCTGTGCCGGGCGGGCGCCGCGCAGGCGGGCGCCGCGGGGACGCTGGCGCGCCTGCCGCCCGTCTTCACGCCTGTCAATCTTTGTGACGCCAGGGCGGTGGCGCCGCAGCGCTGGCGAGGCGACGAACGGCGCCGGTGCCAGGAAATCAGGCCCGCAGCGCCATCCGCGACGACCGTGTCCGCCACCGACGGACCGCGGCGCCGACAGACGGCGCCGCCGCGCCCTTGGAGGGCACGGCAACGCGCAGTAAGGTGTGACGGGGTCAGAGACTTACCCGAGCCATGAAACAGGGGCTGTCACTCATTGCCGCGCTGATCGTGCTCGCCAGCCTGCTGCTGGTGCCGGGAAGCGTCGTCGCCGATACCGAGTCGGACCCCGCCGCGCACGCAGAACTGCACGCCGGTCTGGTGTCGCTGCCGCTGGCGCCCTACACCACGTTCCTCGCCGATCCCGCGGGCGATGCCACGGCTGAGCAGATGTTCGGCCGCAGCGATGCGGGCGCCTTCGCCCCACTGCCGCGCGGCAATGCCACCTTCGGCTTCGTCGACGGCGCCTACTGGTTCCACGTGGTCCTGCACAACAACGACCACCCGCAGACGCGCTGGCTGCTGGTGCAGGAATACGCCCTGCTCGACCGCGTGGATGTGTACGTGCGCCATGCCAATGGCGGCATCGAGCACATGGAATCGGGCGACTTCCGCCCCTTCCGTTTCCGCGCCGTGCGCTACCGCCACCCGAACTTCTGGCTGGACCTGCCGGCGGGCGAGGACGTCGACATCCTGATGCGCGCGCAGAGCAAGAGCTCGATGCAGGCGCCGCTGACGCTCTACACGCCGACCGCCTTCGTGGAGCAGGCGCGCGACGCCCAGATGGGCATGGGACTCTACTACGGCATCCTGCTCGCCCTGCTCGCCTACAACGCCATCCTGTGGCTGTCGCTGCGCGACCGCACTCACCTGTACTACAGCCTGCACGTCGGTGCCTTCGGCCTGGTGCTGTTCTGCCTGAATGGCCTCGCCTTCGAATACCTGTGGCCGGACTCGCCCTGGCTGGCCAATGCCGCCATCCCGATGTCCATGGCCCTGTCGATGCTGTGCATGCACGCCTTTGCCCGCGACTTCCTCGAGTTGGCACGGCGCTGGCCGTTGGCCGACCGCGTGCTGCTCGGCCTGATGGCCTTCCATGCGCTCATGCTTCCTCTGTCCACCGTCATCGACTACCGCATCGCGGTAAAGATCGGCACGGCGGCGGTGTTCCCTGGCGTACTGGCGATCATCGTCGGCGCCACGGTCGTGGCGCGTCGCGGTTACCGTCCGGCCGGGCTGTTCCTGCTCGCCTGGGCCCTGTTCCTGGGCGGCACGGCGGTGTATGCCATGGTGTCCTTCGGCCTGGTGCCGAAGAACTTCGTCACCGAGTACGGCATCCAGATCGGCTCGGCCGCGGAGATGATCCTGCTGTCCTTCGCCCTCGCCTACCGCTGGGCCTCGCTGCGCGAGGAGAACGAGCGCATCGTGCGCGACGCCAACACGCAGCTGGAGCACCGCGTGCAGGAACGCACGCAGGAACTGAGCGCCGCCCTGGACCAGCTGGGCGAGGCCCACGCGCGGCTGCGCGAGCACAGCCAGCGCGACGGCCTCACCGGTGTGTACAACCGCCGCCATCTCGACCAGCAGTTCGAGGCCCTGCTGCAGCGCAGCCACGCCGCGCGGCAATGCTTCTCGCTGCTCCTCACGGACCTCGACCACTTCAAGCAGATCAACGACGTGCACGGCCACCTGGCCGGCGACGACTGCCTGCGCGGCGTGGCCGCCCTGCTGCGCGAGCACCTGGCGGACAGCGCCGTCGTCGCGCGCTACGGTGGCGAGGAGTTCATCGTGCTCCTGCCCGGCGCGGACGAGCTGGCGGCGCGGCGCAGCGCGGAAGTCCTGCGCCAGGCCGTGGCCGCGCGGCCCTGGCACGCCGACGGTACGCCGGTCAGCCTGACGGTGAGCATCGGCGTGGCCACGGCGGTGGCCGGTGCCGCCACCTCGCCGCAGTCCCTGCTGCGCCGCGCCGACGAGGCGCTGTACGAGGCCAAGCGCGCCGGCCGCAACCGCGTCGCGCAGCGCAGCTGCGTCGCCTGACGCCGCGCTTTGCACGGGCAGTCCGGGTCGTTACCATCGGCGCTTTGCGCGGAAACGATCCCATGCGCCTCGCGCTGACCACCGCCCTGGCCTTCGGCCTGTTCGCCCTCGGCGCCCGCGCCGACGACTGGTATGTCGAGGCCCGCTTCGACGATCCCGCGGCCGTGGTCCGCGTGGCGCCCCTGTTCCAGCACATGGACGTCGACCGCCGCCGCGGCGTGTTGCGCGTGGACACCGACGAGGAAGGCATCCGCGCCCTGCAGGACGCCGGAATGCGCGTCCAGATCGACGAGGCCGCCACGGCGCAGCTGCGCGCCTTCTACCGCAACGCCAAGGGCATGGACAGCATCCCCGGCTATGCCTGCTATCGCACGGTGGAAGAGACCTACAGCAGCATGGACCAGCTCGCCGCGGCGCGCCCTGACCTGGCCAGCGTGGAGGACATCGGGCCCAGCTGGGAGCGCAGCCGCAACGCCGCCCAGGGCTACGCCCTGCGCGCGCTGCGCGTAACGCGGCGCGACACGCTCGCCGGCGACCCCGGCCGGCCGCCCTTCGTCGTCTTCGGCTCGATCCATGCGCGCGAATACACCCCGGCCGAATTGCTCACGCGCATGGCCGAGTGGCTGGTCAACGGCTACGGCAGCGACGCGCAGGCCACCTGGCTGGTGGATCACGTCGATTTCCGCTTCGTGCTGCAGGCCAACCCCGACGGGCGCAAGAAGGCCGAGAGCGGCATCTCCTGGCGCAAGAACACCGACACCGTCAACGGCGCCTGCAGCGGCACGCCCAGCGGCAGCAGCCAGCCCGGCATCGACCTCAACCGCAACTTCCCCTTCCACTGGAATATCACCGGCGGCACCGGATCCAGCGGGACGCGTTGCAATCTCACCTACCGCGGACCCAGCGCGGCGTCCGAGCCGGAAACCCAGGACCTGGTGCGCTATGTCGCCGGCACCCAGGACGGCAACGGCGTGTGGCAGGGCGGCGTGCTGCCCGACCGCCGGCCGGACGACGTCAATATCCCGGCCCCGGACGACTACGCCGGCGTCTTCTTCGACATCCACAGTTACTCGCAGCTGGTGCTGTGGCCTTGGGGCGATACCACCAACGCCGCGCCCAACCGCGACGCGCTGCAGACCTTCGGTCGACGGCTGGCCTGGTTCAACGGCTATACGCCCGAGCAGTCCGACAGCCTCTATCCGACCGACGGCACCACCGACGACACCTTCTACGGCCTGCTCGGCGCGCCCGCGTTCACCATCGAACTCGGCGTGGCCTTCTTCGAAAATTGCACCACCTTCGCCAGCACCACCCTGCCGCAGAACCAGGCGGCGCTGCTGTATGCGGCGCGCAGCGCCTGGCGCCCCTACCGGCTGCCGCTGGGGCCGGACGCCGTGGGCCTCACGCTGGACGCGACCACGGTCGTCGCCGGACAACCCGCCGGGCTGCACGCCACGATCAACGATGCGCGCTACAACCAGAGCAACGGCGTGGAGCCCACCTACCCCATCCGCGCCGCCTACGCCTATGTCGACACGCCCCCCTGGCAGGCGGGCGCGGTGGCGATTCCGCTCAGCGCCGCCGACGGCAGCTTCAACAGCAGCAGCGAGGCGGTGGTGGGCAGCATCGACACCGCCGCGCTCGCCCCCGGACGGCACCTGGTCTACGTGCAGGGCATCAGCGACCGCAGTGCGCAGGGAACGGCCGGACCACCCGATGCGATCTTCCTCGACGTGACGGCCGCGCCGAACGACACGATCTTCCGCGACAGCTTCGACGCCCCCTGAGGCGCGGCGACGGCCTCGAAGGACGTCGCGCCACGCGACGGCATCCGCGCGCTACAGCAGGGCACCCTGCGCCACCAGCTCGCACACCCGCCGCACTTCGCCGTCCATGGCGCGGTCGCGCGGCATGAAGGCGATGTGCTCCCGCAGGACGGCGAAGGCGCGGCGCACGGCCGTACCGGCGTGGAAATCGCCCGCCTCGGCGAGGGCGCGCATCAGCGCCTTCACTTCGGCCTCGAACTGCGCATAGTGAGGATGCTCGGGGCGCGGCGCGCCCTGGATCTTCGCCGCCAGCGCCTGCCAGTCGCCGCGCTCGGCCAGGCGGCGCGCAGCATTGAGCATGTCCTGGCGGTATTCCAGCGCCTGCGCCGCGGTGTACAGCTCCAGCGCCAGCACGTGGCCCAGGTCCTCGGTCATTTCCAGCACGTGGCGCGCCTCGTTGGCGCCCATGGAGACGTGGTCCTCGGCATTGGCGCTGGTCGGCACGGAGTACACGCTGGCCGGATGCGCGCGGGTAGCGAGGTCGTTCACCAGCGCCGCCGCCGTGTACTGCACGATCATGAAACCCGAATCGGTGGCATCCTCGTTGCCGATGAGGAAGGCCGGCAGGCCGTCGTTGGTGGCGGGATCCACCAGCTTGTTCAGACGCCGCTCGGAAACGGAAGCCAGCACCGGGATCGCCGCCTTCACGTAGCTCATGGCCAGTGCCAGCGGCATGCCGTGGAAGTGGCCGGCGGAGATCACCTGATCCTCGATCACCGCAGCGTCGGCCACGTCGGGGAAGACCAGCGGATTGTCGGTGACCGCGTTCAGTTCGATGTCGATCACCCGGCAGGCCTGCAGCCAGGCGTCGCGCACCGCGCCGTGCACCTGCGGCGCGCAGCGCAGGCAGTAGGCGTCCTGCGGCTGGTGCTTCTTGCCGCCCTTGAACGGCAGGAAGCGCGCGTAGAAGGCCTCCTTGCCGTGGCGCTGCGACGGCGGCACGTAGTCCCAGGCGATGTCGAAGCGCTGCGCCTGGTCCTCGGGCTCGCACCAGGCCTCCGCCAACCAGGTGCGGAAGCGCGGCACCAGGTGGTAGGGAATGTCGGCGAGGGTGGAGCCCGCGAGCAGACCCCGCAGATTCGCCGCGGTCGCCACCTGGCCGGGATGCGGGCGCAGCGCGTGCACGATGTCCTTGTAGGCGCCCGTGCGTCCGGCGAAGGCGTCCAGCGTCATGGCGCAGGCCAGGTCCGCCGTCGCCAGCAGTTGCTCCAGGCGCTGCAGCGCCAGGGTGGCCGTGGCCAGCATCTGCGTGGTGCCGTTGTTGAGTGCCAGCCCCTCCTTGAAGGACAGGCGCACGGGCGTCAATCCGGCGCGCCGCAACGCCTCGCCGCCCGGCAGCCGCTCGCCGCGGTGAAAGGCCTCGCCGCCGCCGAGCAGCACGATCGCCAGGTGCGACAGCGGCGCCAGATCGCCGCTGGCGCCCACCGAGCCCTTCTGCGGGATCACCGGGATCACGTCGCGGTTGAGCAGCTCCGCCAGGGCCTGCAGCGTGCCCGCGCGGATGCCCGAGTGTCCGCGCATCAGCGTGTTGATGCGGATCGCCAGCATCGCGCGCACCACGTCGGGCGCGAACGGCTGACCCACGCACACGGCATGCGTGACCACGAGATTGTGCTGCAGCTCTTCCAGGAGCGTGCCGTCGCGGCGCTCCGGGTTGCCACCGGGCAGCTCGTCGCGCGCGCGGTGCGCTCCCAGCAGCTTGTCGGCATTGCTGCCGAAGCCGGTGGTCACGCCGTAGATCGGCTCGCCGCAGCTCACCTTGGCGGCGAGGAAGTCGGCCGTGGCCTGCACGCGGGCCAACTGGGCCGGATCGAGTTCCACCGTGGCGCCGTGCCAGGCGACGGCGGCGACCTGGGCGCGCGTGAGGCTGGCGCCGTCCAAGCGAATGCGTTCGGGATGCGTCATCGCCCTACACCTTCATCGCCGCGGCCTGTTCCAGCTCGACCCGCAGCGTCTTCACCAGCTCGCCGCGCGCCACCTCGAACTGATCCTGCTTGCGCATGTCCTTGACCGTCACCACGCCCTTGGCCAGCTCGTCCGA
>DAOOVM010000109.1:0-9230 GCA_035370085.1 Rhodanobacteraceae bacterium
GGAGCCAGCACGAGGACCGCCAGGCCCGCCAGGCGCAGGAGATGTGGGGGATGCCGACGCGGCATGGGCTCAGGCGACCCGGCGCGCGCCGCGCTTGAGATGCACCAGCAGCAGCGAGATCGCCGCCGGCGTGACGCCGCTGATGCGCATGGCCTGGCCGATGGTCTGCGGGCGCGCGCGCTCGAGCTTCTGCCGCACCTCGGCCGACAGCCCCGATACCGTGGCGTAGTCGAAATCCTTGGGCAGCGCGGTTTCCTCGTGGCGGCGCTGGCGCGCGATTTCCTCGTGCTGGCGCTCCAGGTAGCCGGAATACTTGGCCGACACCTCCACCTGCTCGGCCACGCGCGCATCGTCGACGCCGGGACCGAGCGCGGGCACGCGCATCAGCCGTGCGTAGTCCAGTTCGGGGCGCCGCAGCAGGTCGTGGGCGTTGGTCTCGCGCGTGACCTCGACGCCGAGGTGGCGCTTGATGTCCGCGCCGAGGGCGTTGGTCGGCGCGGCCCACAGGCTGCGCAGGCGCTGCTCCTCGCGCGCGATGGCTTCGCGCTTGGCCTCCAGCGCGGCCAAGCGTGCGCTGTCGACGCAGCCCAGCACGTGGCCCTGCGCGGTGAGGCGCAGGTCGGCATTGTCCTCGCGCAGCTGCAGGCGGTACTCGGCGCGCGAGGTGAACATGCGGTAGGGCTCGCTGGTGCCGTTGGTGACCAGATCGTCGATCAGCACGCCGACGTAAGCCTCGTCGCGGCGCGGCGTCCACGGCGCCTCGCCGCGCGCCGCGCGCGCGGCGTTGAGGCCGGCGATCAGCCCCTGCGCGGCGGCCTCTTCGTAGCCGGTGGTGCCGTTGATCTGGCCGGCGAAGTACAGCCCGTCGATGGCCTTGGTCTCCAGCGAGGCCTTCAGACCGCGCGGATCGAAGTAGTCGTACTCGATGGCGTAACCCGGCCGCGTGATGTGTGCGCGCTCGAAGCCCTTGATCGAATGCACCAGGGCGAGCTGCACGTCGAAGGGCAGGGAGGTGCTGATGCCGTTGGGGTAGATCTCGGTGTGGTCCAGGCCCTCAGGCTCGATGAACACCTGGTGCGAGCCCTTGTCGGCGAAGCGCACTACCTTGTCCTCGATCGAGGGGCAGTAGCGCGGCCCCACGCCTTCGATCTGGCCCGAGTACAGCGGCGAGCGATCCAGCGCGCCGCGGATGATCTCGTGCGTGTGCTCGCAGGTGTGGGTGATCCAGCAGCTGACCTGGCGCGGGTGGTCGGCAGCGCTGCCGAGGAAGCTGAACACCGGCATCGGGTCGTCGCCGGGCTGTTCTTCCAGTCCGCTGAAATCGATGCTGCGCGCGTCGATGCGCGGCGGCGTGCCGGTCTTGAGGCGTCCCACCGGCAGAGCCAGCTCGCGCAGGCGCGCGGCCAGGCTCAGGGCTGGCGGATCTCCGGCGCGGCCCCCGGCGTACTGCGCCTGGCCGACGTGGATCCTGCCGGCGAGGAAGGTGCCGGCGGTCAGCACCACGCAGGGCGCCGCGAAGCGCAGACCGGCCTGGGTGACCACGCCCGTCACCCGGCCGCCCTCGAGCGTCAGGTCCTCCACCGCCTGCTGGAACAGGCGGAGATTCGGCTGGGCCTCCACGGCGCGGCGGATGGCGGCGCGGTACAGGCTGCGGTCGGCCTGGCAGCGGGTGGCGCGCACGGCCGGCCCCTTGGAGGCATTCAGCGTGCGCCACTGGATGCCGGCGCGATCGGCCGCCCAGCCCATCGCGCCGCCCAGGGCGTCGATCTCCTTGACCAGATGCCCCTTGCCGATGCCGCCGATGGCGGGGTTGCAGCTCATCGCGCCCACGGTCTCGATGCTGTGGGTCAGCAGCAGGGTGCGCGCGCCGCAGCGCGCGGCCGCCAGGGCGGCCTCGGTGCCGGCGTGGCCGCCGCCGATGACGATGACGTCGTAACGATGGAAGGAATCGCTCATGGCGGAACTGCGGGTGCAGGGCGGACCGGCCCGAAATCGGGCGGCGAGTGTACGTCACGCGGGCAGCGCGCGCAGTTGGCACGCCATTCGCATTACCCTTCTCGCACTCCCGCTGACGCGCGACGGTTGCGAGCCCGTCGGTGGCCGGAATTCAGGGGCCGGCCCAGCGTCGGCGGGAGGAAGCACCGAGGCCTTGCGAGTTCTCCCCCTCCCCGGCCTCACCCCCTCCGGAAGCCTTCCCGTCGTGAGACGGGGAGGCTTCTTCTTTTCCAGGCCCGCGCCGACAGCGTTGCCGCGCGGTCCGCGCCGGGCTGAGCACGCCCGCCGTCCGCGCCCGCGGCGCGGGTCGGGTACGCGCTCGGCGGCGTGGCTGCATCACTATGCGCAAGGCCCACTGTGTGGGGCGGAAAAGGCTGGCGCCCGGCGGTCGTAGGAACAGGGGGAATCCAAGAGGACCGTATGCCGGGCGCCAGAGGCGCGGGTCGCGGCGTGCAGGACGCGGTCGCCGGACCGAAACTGTCGTCGCCGCCAGCCTAGACGCGGCCGCGGGCGGGGACTGTGAAGGGGGTCAAGAATCGCCCAGGGGCTGGTGGTTTCGCGTCAGGTCAGCTTCGGACGAAATGCGTCACCCGTCACGGACGATTCTGCGCGCAATGTGATCCAGTTCGCAAATGGCAATGTGGCACGCGAACTGCATCACAGAGTGCGCAACCCCTCAGAAGATTCCAGGAGCCCCCCATGCTCGCCGCCACGCCCGCCATCTCCGCTCCCGCCATCAGCGTGAACCCCCTCTTCCTGCGCCACGACCTGATGATCGAGGTGAGCCGGTTGGAGATGGCGATCGAAGATATCCGCGCGCACAAGCCGGCCAACGAGGCCATGAGCCTGGTGTCGCCGCTGGAGACCCGGCTGGCTCGCCTCACCGAGGCCTTGAGCCGCCTGCAGGCCTGATCGGGCCGCACGCTCCCCATTTCTGCCGCAAACGGGGCGCCGGATTCCACCGGCGCCCCGTTTTTTTTTTTGGGCCATGGATGGCCCGTATCCCCGCCCTGCAGGAGCGAGGGCGGGGGTGGCCATGGATGGCCCGTATCCCCGCCCTGCAGGAGCGAGGGCGGGGGTGGCCACGGACGGCCGGTATCCCCGGGAGTCCTCAGGCGGGCGTCAGCGCGCCGACGTCGCCCAGGCTGCGCTGCAGGATGTCGCCGAGGTCGGCGGACAGCCCCGGCCGTGCGGCCAGTGCCTGCAATTCCGCGTGCAGCAGAGTGCGCCGCGCGGGCTCCAGCCGGCGCCAGTCCTTGAGGGTGGTGGCGACGCGCGCGGCGATCTGCGGGTTCAGCGCGTCCAGTTCGCCGATGCTGGTGCCGAGCAGGCGGTAGCCGGCGCCGTCGCTGCGGTGGAAAGCCACCAGGTTGCGCGCGGCGAAGCTGCGCAGCAGAGCGAACACACAGTTGGGGTTGGCGAGGACGAAGCGCGGGTGGCGGCGCAGGGCGGCCACTCGCTCGACCGTCTCCGCGCGCGGTATGCAGGCTTGCAGGGCGAACCACTTGTCCAGCGTGATGGCGTCGTCGGCGTAACGCGCCTCGAAGGCGGCCAGGGCTGTCTCGGCCTGCGGGGCGGCATGCCGCGCCAGCAGTGCCAGGGCGCCCAGTCGCTCGCTCATGCTGGGTGCGCCGGCGCAGCGCTGCGCTGCGGTGTCGAGGGCGCCGGGATCGATGCGCGCCCACAGCGCAAGGCAGCGCTCGAGCAGCCGGCGCCGCGCCTGCGCGGCGCCGTCCAGGGCGCCGCATTCCTGCGCCAGCAATTGGCCATGGCGTTGCGCCAGGCGCAGTCCCAGGCGCGCAGCGAGGGCCTGCTCCAGCGACTCGCGCGCCGCATGCACGGCCGCGGGGTCCAGCGGTTGGATCAGCTCGGCCAGTTCCAGCGCATCGGGCGGCGTGAGCAGTTCGGCCAGCAGGGCGGGGTCCAGCGCGGCATCGTCGAACAGCGCGTCGAGCGCCTGCAGCCAGGTCTCGCCGGCCGCGCCGGTGGCTGGGCTGCCCAGCGCCTCGCGGAAGGCCAGGCGCGCCAACTGCTGCGCTGCGTCCCAGCGGTTGTAGCCGTCGGTCTCGTGGCGCAACAGGAAGGCCAGGTCGGCCGGCGTGTAGGCGGCGTCCAACTGCACCGGCGCAGAGAAGCCGCGCAGCAGCGAGGGGCAGGGCGGTGCAGCGATGTCGATAAAGCGGTAGCGCTGCACGGTGCGGTCGAATTCCAGCACCCGCTCGCTCGGCGCGGCATCGCCCTCGCCGGCCAGGCGCAGCGGCAGCGGGCGCCCCGCGGCGTCCAGCAGGGCCAAGCGCACCGGGATAGGCAGCGGCAGCTTGTGCGCCTGTCCCGGGGTGGCGGGCGTGTGCTGGCGCAGCGTCAGCGTGTAGCTTCGCGTGGCGGCGTCGTACTCGCCGCGAGCCTGCAGCCGCGGCGTACCGGCCTGGGCATACCACAGCAGGTAGGGCGACAGGTCCACGCCGTTGGCGTCGCCCAGGGCGGCAAGGAACTGCTCGACCGTGGCCGCGCTGCCGTCATGGCGGCGGAAATACAGGTCCATGCCGGCGCGCCAGCCCGCCTCGCCAAGGCGGCCGGCGATCATGCGTACCAGCTCGGCGCCCTTGTCGTACACCGTGGCGGTGTAGAAGTTATCGATGGCGCTGTACTGCTCTGGGCGCACCGCATGCGCCAGCGGACCGGCGTCTTCGGGGAACTGCGCGCGCCGCAGCAGCTGCACGTCCTCGATGCGCTTGAGCGCCGGCGAGCCCATGTCCGCGCAGAACTGCTGCTCGCGGAACACGGTGAGGCCCTCCTTGAGCGAGAGCTGGAACCAGTCGCGGCAGGTCACGCGGTTGCCGGTCCAGTTATGGAAGTACTCGTGCGCGACGATGGCCTCGACGTGGCGGTAGTCCTCGTCGGTGGAGCGCTCCGGATCGGCCACCAGGTACTTGGCGTTGAAGATGTTGAGGCCCTTGTTCTCCATCGCGCCCATGTTGAAATCGCGCGTGGCGACGACGTGGAAGACGTCGAGATCGTGGCAGCGGCCGTAGCGCTGCTCGTCCCAGCGCATGGCGCGCCGGAGCGCATCCAACGCGTAATCGACCCGTCGCAGGTAGGCCGCTTCGGTGTAGATGCGCAGCGTGACCTCGCGCCCCTCGGCCGTGATGTAGCGATCGGCTACGTGCTGCAGACGACCTGCCACCAGGGCGAAGAGGTAGCTGGGCTTGGGATGCGGATCCTCCCAGCGGGCGAAGTGACGGCCGTCCGGCAGGGCGCCGGCGCCGGCCGGATTGCCGTTGGCAAGCAGCACGGGATAACGGGCCTGGTCCGCGCGCAAGGTGACGCTGTAGCGCGCCAGCACGTCGGGGCGATCGGGAAAGTAGCTGATGCGTCGGAAGCCCTGCGCCTCGCACTGCGTGAGCAGAAAGCCGTCCTCGCGCGAGCCGCTCCAGTACAGCCCCTGCAGCGCGGTGTTGGCGAACGGACGCAGGCGCACCACGGTCTCCACCACGCTGCCGTCGCGCACCCCGGGCACAGTCAGACCGCGCGCATCGTGCCGGTATTGGTGCGCGCACAGCAGCTCGCCGTCCAGGCGCAACTCCACCAGCTCGAGCTGCTCGCCGTCCAGGTGCAGGGGCGCCGATGGGTCGGCGCCCCGGCACACGGTCAGGCGGGCCTGCACGCGTGTGTCGTCGGCATCCAGGTCGAAGGCGAGGTCCACGTGTTCGATGCCCCAGGCGGGGGCGGCATAGTCGCGCAGCCGCACCGTGGGCGGCGCGCCGGCGGAAACGGCGGAGGTCATGCGGAGAGCGCTGGCGGGTACGGTCGACAGGCTAGCACGCGGCGGCGGCGGCGCTGTATCGTGCCGCGCCCATGGACCCGTCAATGCCCACCCTCGCCGACGTGCAGGATGCCGCTGCGCGCATTGCCGCGCATGCCCACGTCACGCCGCTGCTGCGCTCGCGCTCGCTCGACGCGCTGGCGGGCGCCCAGCTCTTCTTCAAGTGCGAACACCTGCAGCGCGCCGGGGCGTTCAAGTTCCGCGGCGCCTGCAACGCGGTGTGGTCGCTGGATGCGGACGCTGCCGCGCGCGGCGTGGTCACGCACTCGTCCGGCAACCACGGGGCGGCGCTCGCCCTGGCCGCACACACCCGCGGCATTGCCGCCCACGTGGTCGTGCCCGCGGGCGCGGTGAAATCCAAGCTCGCGGCGATCGAGCGCTACGGCGCCCAGCTGCACCCCTGCGCGCCGACGATGGCCGCGCGCGATGCCGCCGCGGCGGCGCTGCAGGCGCGCACCGGCGCCACCCTGGTGCACCCCTTCACCGACCCGCAGGTGATCGCAGGGCAGGGCACGGCGGCGCTGGAGCTGTTGCAGCAGAGCGGCGGCGTCGACGCCCTGGTGGTGCCGGTGGGCGGCGGCGGTCTGGTCGGCGGTTGCGCCATTGCTGCGCACGGGCTGGACCCGCGCATCGCCGTGTTCGCCGCCGAGCCCGAAGGCGCACCCGACGCCTACGAGTCACTGCGCCGCGGCGTACGCTGGACCGAGTTCACGCCGAACACCCTCGCTGACGGCCTGCGCGGCACCATCGGCGAGATCAATTTCGCCCTGCTGCAGGAGCACGATGTGCAGGTGCTGCCGGTGAGCGAGGCGGAGATCGTCGCCGCGATGCGGCGCGTGTGGGAGCACCTCAAGCAGGTCATCGAGCCGTCGAGCGCGACCGTGTTGGCCGCGGTGCTGCGCCACCGCCAGCGCTTCGCCGGCCGGCGCGTCGGTCTGGTGCTCAGCGGCGGCAACGTGGACCTCGACGCGTTGCCGTTTGCCGCGGGGCGGTGAGTGCCGCGCGGCGTCAGCCGCGCCAGCCGCGTCGGGTGATGCCGAGCAGGGCCGCGGCGATGAGCGCGATGCCCGCGGCCTCGGCGGCGGCGGGACGCTCGCCCAGCACAGCCCAGGCCAGCAACACGCTCGACAGCGGCACTACCAGGCTGGTGAGGCCGGCGACGGTGGTCGGCAGGCGCTGCACCACCAGCGCCCACATCACCCAGGCCAGGCCCGAAGCGAGCACGGCGTTGTAGGCCAGGCCGGCGGCGAAGAAGGCGTTCCAGACGATCGGTTTCTCCGGCACGAGCGCGGCCACGGCGACGAGGCCCAGCGCGCCGTAGAGCATCTGCCAGGTGGTGAGGCGCAGCGGCGACACGGCGTGGCGCGCGAACAGGCGCTTGGTCAACACCACGGAGAGGGCCCAACTGGCGCCGCTCACCAGCGCCAGCGCCGCGCTGTTTCCGCCGCCCAGACCTTGCCAGGGCTCCAGGATCAGCCCCAGGCCCAGCGCGGCGACCGCCACGCAGGCCCACTGCCAGCGCGTGGGCCGCTCACCCAGCAGCAGGCGCGCCAGCAGCAGCACCCAGAATGGCATGGTGTAGGCCAGCAGCGCGGTCTTGCCGGCGCCGCCGTCCACCAGCGCCCACTGCACCAGCGACTGGAATCCCGTGGTCTGCGCCAGGCCGATCAGCGCGGTGTCGCGCCAGGGCGTGGGGGCCAGCGATTCGCCGCGCAGCGCCACCACGGCGAACAGCACCAGCGTCGCCAGGACCGCGCGCAGTGCGGCAAAGTGGAAAGGGCCGGCCCAGGCCAGCACCTGCTTCATCACGATCCAGTTGTAGCTCCACACCAGGGTCAGAACGCCCAGGGCGATGAGGGCGCCGCGACGGGGGGCAGCAGGGTTCATGGCGGCAGGAAGGCGGCGCCGGCAGCGCGAGGGTGCGCATCATACGCCGCGCTGCGCGCCGATGCGGCGCAGCGGTATGCTCGACCATCGTCGGCGCGCCGGCCCGCGCCATCGGAGAACGACATGATCATCGACGGCTCCCGCGCCATGGACCGCGCCACCGAACTGGTGCTCACCTACTACGCCGCCTTCAATCGCGGCGACTGGGAGGCCATGCTCGCCTGCGTCGCCGACGACGTCGCGCACGACGTCAACCAGGGCCAGCGCGAGGTGGGGCGCGAGGCCTTCCGCGCCTTCCTCGCGCGCATGGACCGCTGCTACCGCGAGCAGCTGCGCGACATCGTGGTGATGGCCAACGCCGAGGGCAACCGCGCGGCGGCCGAATACGTCGTACACGGCGAATACCTGGAGGCCGACGCCGGCCTGCCGCCCGCGCGCGGGCAGCGCTACGTGCTGCCCGGCGGCGCCTTCTTCGCCTTCGCCGGCGATCGCATCGTGCGCATCACCAATTACTACAATCTGGAAGACTGGCTGCGCCAGGTGCGTGCCCTGGGCTGAGGTGGACCTCGCTGCGATGCCGCAGGCATCGTCGGCCTGACCAAAGTCAAACGCCGCGACCGCCGCCCGCGGTGCAATGACCGCGTTACCACCAAGGACACCCGACATGACCGGAAGACCCTTCGCCCCCAGCGTGCCCACCCGCTACAGTGCCCTCGTGCGCGCCATGCACTGGCTCGGCTTTCTCGCCGTGGTGGCCAGCTACACTCTGATCAACCTGCGCGGCCTGGCCGAGCGAGGCAGCGCATTGCGCAGCGACCTCATGCAGTGGCACATGCTCACCGGCCTCATCGTGCTGCTGCTGCTCGTGCCGCGCCTGATCGGCCGCGCCACCAGCGCCACCCCGCCGGTGCTGCCGCCGCCGGCGCGCTGGTCGGATGCGGTGGCAAAACTCACCCACCTCGCCCTGTACGCCTTCCTCCTGCTGCAACCGCTGATCGGCATCCTCCTCGTGCAGTACGGTGGGCACGACGTGGTGCTGCCGGGCCTGGACCTTGCGCTGCCGCGGCTGGTCGCGGAGAACCATGCGCTCAAGGAGGCGCTGGAGGAGACGCACGAGGTGATCGGCACGGTGTTCTACTTCGTTATCGGCGCGCACATCCTGGCCGCGCTGTGGCACCACTTCCTGCTGCGCGACAACACGCTCCAGCGCATGCGCTGATGTCGCCGCGGGCGACACGCCCGCGCCCGCCCGCACCGGGCGGCAGGCTCCCGGTGTGGCGCAGGGGGCCTCGGCTCCGGGCGCGATCTGTCCGCGCCGTCGCCCCGGCGCAAGAAACGGATGGCCGCATCGGCGCCGCGCATCGACACTGCGCGCCCCTCGACTGCGGCGCCCGCGCCATGCTCACCCTCTACGACTACGCCCCCTCGCAGAACGCCTGGAAAGTACGCCAGCTGCTGCATCTCCTGCAGCGACCCTACCGACGCGTGCCGGTAAGCATCTTCGCGGGCGAGGGCCAACGGCCCG
>DAOOVM010000110.1:0-9228 GCA_035370085.1 Rhodanobacteraceae bacterium
GCCGCCAGGGCCAGCGGGGCGCACAGGGCGAAGGCGAGCGGGGCGAGGGCGTGCAGGACGCGCTTCAACATGGGCGGATGCTCCGGGCTGGGAAAGCGCGAATCATACGCGGCAGCAGCTGAATCCGCGCCGGGGGGCGATGCTGCCTCAGGCCGCGGCGTCGAGGGCCCGCACCTGCAGGCGCACACCCAGCAGTTTCAGCGGTTCGCGCTCCTGCTCCAGATCGGCGACGGTCAGAGGGTGCTGCGACAGCCAGGCAGCCGGCAGGCGCAATTCGAGCGTGCGCTCCTCCGCCTGCAGGCGCAGCGGCGGCAGAGGGTCGGCACCGCGCGGGCGCTGCAGCAGCACGGCCAGGCGCAGCAGCACGCACACGCGGCTGGCGGTGCGGCGCAGGCGTTCGGGCAGGGCGGCGATGCTGTCGGTGTCGGGACGGCGCCGTTGGTTGCGCAGCAGCGTGGCGAGCACCTGCTGCTCCTGGCGGCCGAAGCCGGCCAGGTCGGAGTGGGTGAGGATGTAGGCCCCGTGCACGTGGTGCTGGCTGTGCGCTATGGCCAAGCCGATTTCGTGCACGCGGGCGCTCCAGGCGAGCCAGTCCTCGGCCTCGGCGTCCAGGTTCCATGCCTCCGCCACCTGCTCGAACAGCGCCAGCGCGGTGGTCTCCACGCGCTGTGCCTGGGCGCCGTCGACGCCGTAGCGGCGTGCCAGTGCGTCGATGCTGGTGGCGCGCGGGTCGCGCTGCTCGGCGCGACCGAGCATGTCGTACAGCAGACCCTCGCGCATGGCCGTCTCGCACACCTGCATGCGGCCGATGTGCAAGGCGTCGAACGCCGCCTCCAGGATGGCGACGCCGCCGGCGATGACCCCCTGGCGCTCCTCGGACAGCCCGAGCAGGCGCACCTTGTCGATGCTGCCGGCGTCGAGCAGGGCGTCGCGCAGTTTCCCTAGCGCCGGTGCGGTGATGCCCCTCTCGCTCCAGCCGTGCGCCTGCACGATGTTGCCGATGGCCTTGATCGTGCCGGACGAGCCGATGGCCTCGCCCCAGCCGCGGGCGATGTAGTTCGCGGCGAACTGCTGCAGCTCCACGCCGATCTCCGCCTGCGCCTGGCGCCAGCGCTTGGACGAGAGTTTGCCGTCGGCGAAGAAGCGCAGCGTGCTGGCGATGCAGCCCATCTGCAGACTCTCGCGCTCCAGCGGCTCCAGCCCCTGGCCGATGATGAACTCGGTGCTGCCGCCGCCGATGTCCACCACCAGGCGGCGCTCGCGGGTGTCGGGCAGGCCGTGCGACACGCCCAGGTAGATCAGGCGTGCCTCCTCGCGGCCGGAGACCACCTCAATGGGATGGCCCAGGGCGGTTTCCGCCGGCAGCAGGAACGCCTGCGGGGCGCTCATGCGCCGCACCGTGTTGGTCGCTACGGCGCGCACGCGGCTGTGCGGCAGGGTGCGCAGGCGCTGGCCGAAGCGCGCCAGACAGGACAGGGCGCGCTCGCGCCGCTCGGTCTCCAGGCTGCCGTCGGCGCGCAGGCCCGCGGCAAGACGCACGCTGTCGCGCAGACGGTCGATGACGCGCAGTTCGCCGTGTTGCCAGCGCGCCACGACCATGTGAAAGCTGTTCGAGCCGAGATCGACCGCGGCCAGCAGTTCTCCGTCCTGGATCTTGGCAGGGCTGTCGGGCATGGCTGGCGCCGCGGCGAGGAGCCCGGATTGTGGCAGGCGGGGCGGAAATCGGGAATGGGGACGCTCGGGCGCGCGCCGCGGAATCAGCCGCGCCCGGCAGGGGCGCGCGACGCCGCGCGCTCCGCCGCCACCGCTCGCCCGGGCGCAGCCATCACATGCACAGCTTGGCCAACAGCGCCAGCTGGGCCGAGTGCGGCATGTCCTCGCCCGGATCCACGCGACGGTAGCTGCCGTCGGCGTGCAGCAGCCAGGCCTGGGTGTTGTCGGCGAGGTAATTGACGAGCGACTCGTCATACACGCGCACCGCCAGTTCGGGATCGATGATCGGGAAGCAGGTCTCGATTCGGCGCAGCAGATTGCGTTCCATCCAGTCGGCGCTGGCACAGAACAGCTCGGGCTGACCGTCGTTGGCGAACCAGTAGACGCGGCTGTGCTCGAGGAACCGCCCCACCACCGAGCGCACCGTGATGTTGTCCGAGACTCCCGCCAGACCGGGGCGCAGGGCGCAGGCACCGCGCACGATGAGATCGACCCTCACGCCGGCGCAGGAGGCGCGGTACAGCTGTTCGATCACGCCGCCCTCGTTGAGCGCATTCATCTTGGCAATGATGCGCGCCGGGCGCCCGACGCGGGCGTGGGCGATCTCGCGCTCGATCTTCGCCAGCAGGCCCTTGTGCAAGGTGAAGGGCGACTGCAGCAGACGCTTGAGGCGCGTGGCGGTGCCCAGCCCCGAAAGCTGCTGGAAGAGCTTGTGCACGTCCTCGCCGATGTCCGCATCAGCAGTCATGAGGCCGAAGTCCGTGTACACGCGCGAGGTGATCTGGTGGTAGTTGCCGGTGGACAGGTGCACGTAGCGGCGCAGGCGCCCGTCCTCGCGCCGCACGATCAGCATCATCTTGGCGTGCGTCTTGTAGCCGACCACGCCGTAGACCACCTGCACGCCGGCCGCCTGCAGGCGGTTGGCGAGGCGGATGTTCGCCTCTTCGTCGAAGCGCGCACGCAGCTCGACCACGACAGTCACATCCTTGCCCGCGCGCGCAGCGTCGACAAGATGGTTGACCAGGGGTGAGTTGTCGCCCACGCGGTACAGGGTCTGCTTGATCGCCAGCACGTCCGGGTCGACGCTGGCCTGGCGCAGCAGCTCCATCACCGCGCCGAAGGATTCGTAGGGGTGGTGCAGCAGCACATCCTTGGCGCGGATCGCCTCGAACAGATTGGCGTGGCTGCCCAGCGCCGGCGCGGAGCGCGCGGCGAACTTGGGAAACTTGAGGTCCGGCCGTTCCACCTGGTCGTAGATGGCGATGATCCGGTTGATGTTGACCGGCCCGGCGCAGCGGTAGATGTCCTGCTCGCTGAGCTCGAAGTTCGCCATCAGCATCTCGGCGATCGGCTTGGGGCAGCTCTCGGCGAGCTCCAGGCGCACCGGCCGGGCATAGCCGCGACCGGCCAGCTCGTCGGCCAGCGCGGCGGCGAGGTTCTCCACCTCCTCCTCGTCCACCACCAGCTCGCTGTTGCGCGTCACGCGGAACTGGTACGAGCCCTCGACGGCCATGCCCGGGAACATCTCGTCGACGAACTGTTGCAGGATGCCGGCGAGAAAGACGAAATCGTAGGGCTGCTCGGCCACTTCGGCCGGCAGGCGGATGATGCGAGGCAGCGAGCGCGGCGCCCGCACCAGGGCCATGTGGCCCTCGCGGCCGAAGGCGTCCTTGCCCTTGAGCACGACGGCCAGGTTGAGGCTCTTGTTGAGGATGCGCGGGAAAGGATGGGCGGGATCCAGACCCAGCGGCGACAGCACCGGCAGGATCTCGTTCTGGAAGTAGCCCTGCAGCCAGCGCCGCTGCTTGGTGGTCCAGCGGTCGCGCGTGAGGAAGCGGATGCCCTCGGCGGCGAGCGCCGGCTGCAGTGTGTCGTTCCAGAACTCGTACTGTGCACGCACCAGATCGAGGGCGCGCGCGCGGATGCGCGTCAGCACCTCGGCCGGCGACATGCCGTCGGGCCCGGGCTGGAAATTGCCGAACATCAGCTGGTGCTTGAGTACCGCGACGCGCACTTCGAAGAACTCGTCGAGGTTGGTGTTGGAGATGCACAGGAATCGCAGCCGCTCCAGCAGGGGCACGCGCTCGTCCTGGGCCTGCGCCAGCACGCGGAAGTTGAACTCGAGCTGGGCCAGCTCGCGGTTGATGTACAGCGCGGGGTCGCGCAGGTCCGGCGCAACGGTGGTGGGTGGGGGCTGGGGGCGGGCGTTCATGGCATCAATGTGGACGGGGGCGCCACGCTTGTCCAGCTGTGGCGGGGCGGCGTCAGGCCGTGTCCAGGCCCGGGCCGGTATCGCCCGGGGCGAGCAGCCGTGCGGCGCCGAAGGCGCAGGCGAAGGTGCTGCCGCTGCCCACCACGCTGGCGATCTCCAGCCGCGCCTGGTGCAACTGCAGCACGTGCTTGACGATGGCCAGGCCCAGGCCGGTGCCACCGGTTTCGCGCGAGCGGCTGGCGGAGACGCGGTAGAAGCGCTCGCTCAGGCGCGGCAGGTGTTCGGCCGGAATACCGTAGCCGGTGTCGCTGACGGCGAAGCGGGCGCCCTCGGCGGTGTCTTCCCAGCGCAGGCTGATGCGCCCTCCTGCGGGCGTGTAGCGCACCGCGTTGGTGACGAGGTTGGAGAAGGCGCTGTGCAGGTAGTCGGTAGCCCCGTACAGGTCGCGTTCGCTGGCGAGCTCGACCACGAAGGCGTGGCGTCCCTGGCTCAGCGCCTCGCCCTCGCGCCGCAGGGTATTGAGCAGGCTGCGCATGACGATGCGCTCCTCGGGCAGTTGCTGCTGGGCCTCCAGGCGCGAGAGGGTCAGCAGGTCCTCGACGATCTGCGTCATGCGGCGCGACTGCGCGCGCAGGTCGCCGAGGATCGGCGCCAGCTGCGGCGCGTCCTCGGGTTCGAGCATGTCCAGGTAGCCGTGCAGCACGGTCAGCGGGGTGCGCAGTTCGTGGCTGACGTTGGCCACGAAGTCGCGCCGCACCTGCTCCAGGCGCATCAGCGCGGTCACGTCGCGCACCACCAGCAGGCTCTGGTCGCGCGCGTAGGGGATGAGGCGGAACGACAGACGTTGGGCCTCATCGGCCGGCGCCCCGATGTCGGTGAGCGGATCCAGCGGCGGCGGCTGGGCGATCCACTGGCGCACTGCCACGGGCAGGAACTCGTCGATGCGCCGGCCGCGGTCGCGCGGTGCGGCCAGGCCGAGCAGGCGCGACGCCGCGGCATTGAACCACAGCACGCCGCGGCCGCCGGACAGCACGACGACGCCGTCGGGCAGGGCGGTGGCGGCCTCGCGGAAGGCGCGCAGCAGCGCCACCAGGCGGCGCTTGCGCGAACGCTCGGCGTGCAGCTTGCGCCACATGACGTCCGACACGTCCGACCACACGCCGCGGTCCTCTGGCGGTGGGCGGCGCCGGCGCGATTGCAGCCAGTGCTGCAGGCGGTACAGGTTCACCAGCGACCACACCGAGTAGCCGAGCAGGGCGGCGAAAACGGTGATGAACGAGGCATTCCAGGGCAGGCCGATGGCCGCCGCGACGAGCAGCAGGATGACGAAGCGACCCAGTGACACCTGCCAGGCGTGGCTTTGCAGGAAGTCCAGGGGCACGGCGCGAGGATCTACTCGGCCGGCGTGATGGAAAAGCGGTAGCCGGCGCCGCGCACGGTCTGCACCAGGCCGTCCAGAGCGTGCGGCTCCAGGGTCTTGCGCAGGCGGCGGATGTGCACGTCCACCGTGCGTTCCTCCACGTACACGCTGCCGCCCCACACGTGGTCCAGTAGCTGACTGCGCGAGTAGACGCGTTCCGGGTGGGTCATGAAGAAGTGCAGCAGGCGATACTCGGTCGGGCCGATGGCCACGCTGTCCTGACCCGCGAAGACGCGGTGCGCGGCGCTGTCCAGGCGCAGCCCGCCCAGCGCGATCACGCCGTCGGCATCGTCGCCGTGGGTGCGGCGCATCACCGCCTTGATGCGCGCGATCAGTTCGCGCGTGGAAAACGGCTTGACGACGTAGTCGTCGACCCCCGCGTCCAGACCGTTGACGCGGTCACCCTCCTCGCCGCGCGCGGTCAGCATGATGATCGGCACCTCGCGGGTGAGGTCGTCGCGGCGCAGGCGGCGTGCGTACTCCAGGCCACTGGTGCCGGGCAGCATCCAGTCCAGCAGGATGAGGTCGGGCACCTTCTCCGCGATGGCATCCTGGGCGCCGCGCACGTCGGCCGCATGCACGGCCTCCAGCCCGGCCTTGCGCAGGGCGAAGGCCACCATGTCGCGGATCGCGGTTTCGTCTTCGACGATGAGGATGCGCTTTTGCACGGTGTCGGAGCGGCGCGCCGCGGGATGCGGCGGTCGTGTTACAGCCCGGATTATTTCACGGCGGTACTGTTACGCCGCCATGACAGCCCGCTGCAGGCCGGCGCCTCGGTGCCGCAGCCGGCCTGCAGGGACAACTGCCGGCCCTCGCCGCCCGGCTTGACGCCGCGGTGGCGCAGTTCCAGCACGATGGGGGTGAACTCGGCGATGCGCGCCTCGATGCGGGCGCGCTGATAGAAGTCCAGGTCCTTGCGCTTGGCCAGGGTCTGCAGCAGGGTGAGGGCATCCATGGCGCGGCCGGAGAGGTAGGCGGCGTCGGCATGGGCCATGCCCGCCCGCGCCGTGTCCCCGGCAAGCTCGCAGGCGCGGGCGAAGACCAGGTAGACGTCCGGGGTGTCGTCGGTCTCGGCCATCAGCGGGCGCAGCAGATCCTGGGCGCGGCGGGCGTCGGCGCGGTCGGCCGAGGCCAGCAGAGCCTCGGCCCAGGCCAGGTGGATGGCGCGGTTGCCCGGCGCGCGCTGCCCCAGGGCGGCGTAGCGCTGCAGTGCCACCGCCCGCTGCCCGCCGTCCAGTTCGGCCCGGGCCTGTGCCAGGGCATAGGCCAGATTGTCGGGCTCGGCCTGCAGCAGCGGTTGGAGCTGCTGCAGCGCCCGCTCCGGCTGGTTGTTGGCGAGCAGGGCGAGGGCATAGCCGTAACGCCGTGCCGGCGTGTCGAACTCCGGCTTGGTGCGCAGATTGTCCGCGTAGTAGGCCAGCGTGGCTGCGCGGTTGTCGCTGGATAGCACGCGCACGCGCTCGCGCATGAGCGCCCAGGCGTCGCGTCGCGATGTGGCCTGAGGCGCGGCGGTGGCGTTGCGCGGCGCCGCCGCCTTAGCCTGCAGCGCTGCGACCATTGCCGCAGTACGCGGTGCGGGAATCGGGTCCGACCCGCCCGACCGGGCCGTGTAGTCGGCTTCCTCGCACACATCCAGGCCGCAGGCGGTGGCGCGCACGGCCGGGGCGCTGGCTGCCTGTTGGCGCTTGAGGCTCTCCGCGCGCGCCTTGGCATCACTGATGCGCGAGGTATTGACCGGATGGGTACGCAGCAGCGAGGGGTAGCTGCTGTCGTCGTTGCCCGGGCGAAGGGCGCGGTCCATGCGGCCAAAGAAGCCCGCCATGGCATCCGGATCGAAGCCGGCGCGCGCAAGGGTCTGGATCCCCACGCGGTCGGCCTCGGCTTCGTCCTGCCGGGTGAAGTTGATCTGGCGCTGCTGGATCAGCGAGGTGCCGGTGGCCAGTACGGCCTCGGCGGCGTCACCGCTGGCGCCGCTGCTGGCGATGAGTGCGCCGAGCATGGCCAGGGCAATGGGCAGGCTGGTCTTCTGCGCATCCTCGAAGGCGCGCAGCAGGTGCTTCTGCGTGATGTGGGCGATCTCGTGCGCCATCACGCCGGCCAGTTCGTCCTGATCGTCGGTGATGGTGATCAATCCCGCGTTTACCCCGATGAAGCCGCCGGGCGCGGCGAAGGCGTTGATCTCCTTGTCCTTGACGATGAAGAAGGTGTACTTGCGATCGTCCTTGTCGCTGTGCGCCACCAGGCGGTAGCCCAGGTCGTTGATCCAGTCGTCGAGCAGCGCGTCGTCGAGCACGAGGTTCATGCCGCGCAGCTCGTGCAGCATGCTGGCGCCATAATTGCGCTCCTCCTGTGGCGACATCAGCGCACCCGCCGAGCTGCCGATGTCCGGCAGGCGCACGCCTTCGGCGCTGGCTCCACCGGCGAGGGCGAGCCAAAGGGGAACGAGCAAGGCGAGCGAAGGGCGGCGAAACATGGTGCGATACCGGCGACGGGAAGCGGTTGGAGCACCTTACTCCAGGGCGAGTTCCCCGGCCACGCGTCCAGAGGTGCCGTTCACGCGCGATTCCGCCTCTTCCGACCGGGCGCTTGCATTCGTGCCGGGCGGCCCCAAACTGCGGCCAGTCGCGGCGCCGCCGTCCTGCGCGCCGACCTGCCCCGGTGCTTCCATGACGCCAAGAATCGAGATCTACAGTACGGCCATCTGCCCCTACTGCGTGGCCGCCAAGAACCTGCTGAAGTCCCGCGGCCTGCCCTACGAGGAGATCCGCGTGGACAGCGACCCTGCTGCCCGCGCGCGCATGCTCGAGCGGTCTGCCGGAGCGCGCAGCGTGCCGCAGATTTTCGTCAATGGCAGCCACGTCGGCGGTTACGATGACCTCGCGGCAGCCGCCCACAGCGGCCAGCTCGACCGCCTGCTGGAGGGCGCGGCATGAGCGAGGACCGCATCAAGGCCTTCACCGAATTCCGCCAGCGCATGAACCAGCGCATCCTGGAGCAGGACAACCAGGTGGTGCGGCGCTTCTTCGCGCTGGATACTCAAACGTACAAGGAAGGCGCGCTGGGGGTGAAGACCAAGGAGCTGTTGGGTCTGGTGGCGTCGCTGGTGCTGCGCTGCGACGACTGCATCAGCTACCACGTGGCGCAGTGCAAGGAAGCCGGGGTGAATCGCGAGGAGTTCTTCGAGGCCTTCTCGGTCGGCCTGGTGGTCGGCGGCTCGATCGTCATCCCGCACCTGCGACGGGCGGTGGATTTCCTCGATCAGCTCGAGGCGGGCGCTCCGGGCTGAGCCCTCAACGCGCGGGCCGCTGCAGCCGGACGCGCCCGCCGATGCGGTCGCGTCCACCCAGGCTCTCCAGGCCAATGCTGTCGAGCAGCACGGTCTCGCCATCGGCGGATTGGCTGAGCGCACAGTCTTCGGGCGGCGCGGCCGGCCGGGCCGCGGCCTGGCGGCAGGTGAGCAGCCAGCCGGCGGGATCGGCCAGGACGAAATGTTCGGCGTCCTGGCGCTGCGGAGCGGCGAAATCGAGGTTCTGCACGGGAAGGCCGTCGCGCAGCAACTGCCAGCGACCGCCCCAGTGCGAGGCATCGGTGGTGCCGGTCAGGGACTGGCGCACGAAGGGCAGGGCCTGCAGGCGCAGCACGGGCTGACCGCCGTCGCCCTGCTCGTACCAGCCCAGCCAGGCCAGCGCGCGGGCGGCGCCGAAGAACTCCAGTTGCAGGCTGGCCTGCTGGCTCAGCTTGGGGGCGCGCCCGCCGCCGCCGAAGGGACTGGGGCCGTCGCGCATGCCGAGCAGGGTCAGTGCGGCCGAGCGCCCCTGCAGGGGGCCGCTGCCGAAGAGCCAGTCGGCATGACCATCGCCGTCGTAGGTCAACAAGCCCGCAG
>DAOOVM010000111.1:0-9164 GCA_035370085.1 Rhodanobacteraceae bacterium
ACTTGTTGCCGGTGTCGCAGACGAACACCAGCACGCGCTTGGGCACGGTCTGCTCACGGCAGTACTTCAGCGCCGCCGCCAGCAGCGTCCCGGTGGAGGAGCCGCCCAGCACACCCTCCCTGGCCAGCAGTTCGCGTCCGGCCAGGAAGCTCTCCTTGTCGCTGATCGCATAGGCCTTCTTCACGCGGGAGAAATCGCTGATCGGCGGCAGGAAGTCTTCGCCGATGCCTTCGACCATCCACGAGGCGCTCTTGGTCGACAGCGTGCCCTCGTTGATGTACTGGGTGAGGATCGACCCGACGGGATCGGCCAGGATCAATTCGGTATGCGGCGAGTGGCGCGCGAAGCAGCGCGACAGCCCGGTCATGGTGCCCGAGGAGCCGCAGCCGAACACGATGGCGTCGAGCCTGCCACCCATCTGCTCGAGGATTTCGGGGCCGGTGCCCTCCTCGTGGGCGCGCGGGTTGTCGGGGTTGCCGAACTGGTTGATGAAATAGGCGCCGGGCGTCTGCTCGGCGATGCTGGCGGCGAGGTCCTGGTAGTACTGCGGGTGGCCCTTGGCCACGTCCGAGCGGGTCAGCACGACCTCGGCACCCATGGCCTTGAGATTGAAGATCTTCTCGCGGCTCATCTTGTCCGGCACGACGAGGATCAGCTTGTAGCCCTTTTGCTGGGCGACAAGGGCGAGGCCGATGCCGGTATTGCCCGCGGTGCCCTCCACCAGCGTGTCGCCAGGCTTGATCCGTCCCGCCTGCTCCGCCGACTCGATCATCGACAGGCCGATGCGGTCCTTGATGGACCCGCCGGGGTTGGCGCTTTCCAGCTTGAGGAACAGCTCGCAGCAGCCCGTGTCCAGATGCTGGGCCTTGACGATGGGCGTGCGACCGATCAGTTCGAGCACGCTTCCGTGGATGGTCATTGACACTCCCGCTTGCGACACGCGCCTGCGGTGGCCTCGGCCCTGATCAAGGGCGGCTGCCGGCGCGCTGATGAAGACGGGATGATACCCGAGCGCCGGCAAGGGCCGCGATGCGGGCGGGAGGCCAAGCCTTTACGGCCAGGCGCCTGCGGCAACTCAGCCACTGCCGGGCGCGGGGACCGGGGGCAGGAGGCCGGAACAGGCGCAGAGGCGAAGGGGGAGCGCGGCGGCATGCTCACGCCCAGACCTTGCGCGGCGGACCCGGCTCGCCCGTGCCGGGACCGCCGTATCGGCCGATGCCGTCAGTGCGGCCGGCTGCGGACTTCCCACATCTGCAGGAGCCGGTCCTTGGTCCAGAGTTTTTCCTTCTTCAGCGAATGCAGGGTCGCGTCGTCCATCGGCAACACCCCCAGATCCGCATCGCGCAACTTGCTGTCCAGTTCCTGGTGGCGCTGATAAAGACTGCGGAACTCCGCATCGCTCTTCATCAGCGCCTCGATCTGATCTTTCTGCTGGTTTTCGAACATCAGCCGACCTCCTCTGGAATGGCAGACAGGCGACAGCGCGCCGCGGCAGCCGCACGGCGGAAGCACTCACCTGGGAAACGGGACGTTCGACCGGGGGGGCGCCGCCCTGGCTGCACAGCAGCCGCACCGCGCAGCGGTGACGGCAAGGGCGATGTCGCGGAGGCGGCGCTCATGGTCGTCGGGACCGGCAACCGCACGGGCGGCACCGGCATCCTGGACCCTACTCCTCCCCCAATGGGCACGCAACCTCGCCCCGCAGGCTGGCCCGCGCGCGGCGAACGGCGTCACGGATACGCACAAACACGCATGGATTTTTGCCCACATTGGTGCCATAACTGCGCCGGCGGGACCCTCGGGCGGCGGGGGAAAACGGCAATGCGGCATTGAACTTGCAGGCACTTCCTGTCGGGCTGGGCAAACATCCGGACGGCGCGCTGCGCCAACCCCACTAGCGAGGCACGTATGGATATCGGCTACTTCCTCAAGCTGATGACCGAAAAGGGCGCATCGGACATGTTTCTGACCACCGGCGCCCCGGTGAACATCAAGGTCGAGGGCAAGCTTTACCCGCTGGGCAACACCGGGCTGCCGGGCGGCATGGTGAAGAAGATCGCCTACTCCCTGATGGACGAGGGCCAGGTGCCGCAGTTCGAGCGCGACCTGGAACTCAACATGGCCATTGCGGTGAAGGACGCCGGCCGCTTCCGCATCAACGTGTTCAAGCAGCGCGGCGAAGTGGGCATGGTCATCCGCGCCATCAAGAGCGAGATCCCCTCGGTGGACCAGCTCAAGCTGCCGCCGATCTTCAAGACGCTGATCATGGAACCGCGCGGCCTGATCCTCGTGGTCGGCGCCACCGGCTCGGGCAAGTCGACCACGCTGGCGGCGATGATCGACCACCGCAACAGCAGCAGCTCCGGTCACATCCTCACCATCGAGGATCCGATCGAATTCCTGCACCGGCACAAGAAGTCGATCGTCAACCAGCGCGAGGTGGGCCTGGACACCCACGGCTACCACGAGGCGCTGAAGAACGCCATGCGCGAGGCGCCGGACGTGATCCTCATTGGCGAGATCCGCGACGTGGACACGATGGAGGCGGCGATCTCGTTCTCCGAAACCGGTCACCTGTGCCTGGCCACCCTGCACTCCAACAACGCCGACCAGACCATCGAGCGCATCCTGAACTTCTTCCCGGAAGCCTCGCACAAGAACATCCTGATGAACCTCGCGCTGAACCTGAAGGCGGTCATCAGCCAGCGCCTGGTCATCGGCAAGGACGGGCGCCGCCTGCCGGCGGTGGAGATCCTGATCAACACGCCGCACATCCGCGACCTGATGCGCCGCGGCCAGGTGCACGAAATCAAGGAAGCCATGGACCGCAGCCTGCAGGACGGCATGCAGACCTTCGACCAGGCGCTCTACCGCCTGTACAAGGAAGGCAAGATCGAACTGGAGGAGGCGCTGTCCAAGGCCGACTCGCGCGACGGCCTGGCGCTGAAGATCCGCCTGGCCGAGGGCGGCGGCGACGGCGGCGATCCGACCGTGGAGCCCGACCCCTTCAACATGGGCGCGTTTGGCTGATCGCCCGGTCTGGCGCCGGTGTGCCGCGATGGCGGCGCCGGCGCAGCGCCGCCACGCCCTCGCTGGCGGCGATCCTTCAGGTCTTGGGGGCGTCCGGCTGGTTCTCCGGCCGCGCGCGCTCGAAGGCCGGCAGGCCCAGGCATTCGGCGTTGATGCGCGCGATGGTGGGAAAGGCCGCCATATCCACGCCCCAGCGCTGCGCGTTGTAGACCTGCGGCACCAGGCACAGGTCAGCCAGGGTCGGCACGTCGCCTTCGCAGAACACGCCCGACGACGGATTGTCCGCCAGCAGGGACTCGAGCGCGCGGAAGCCCTCCTCGATCCAGTGTCGCGACCAGCGTTCGCGCTCCACCTGAGGCACGTTGAACTCGCGCTCCAGGTACTGCACGACGCGCAGGTTGTTGACCGGGTGAATGTCGCACGCGATCAGTTGGGCGAGCGCACGGACCCGAGCGCGGTCGCGCGCGGTGGACGGCAGCAGCTTGGCCTCGCCGTCGTAGGTCTCATCCAGGTACTCGATGATGGCCATGGATTGGCGCACGATGCGTTCGCCGTCGCGTAACACCGGCACGGCGTCCTGCGGGTTGAGCGCGTGGAAGCTCGCGCTGTGCTGCTCGCCACCGTTGGCGGTCAGGTGCACCGGCACGATCTCGTGCGGCAGCCCCTTCAGATTGAGCGCGATGCGCACACGGTAGGCGGCGCTGGAACGCCAGTAGCTGTACAGCCTGAGGCCTTCTGCCGACATGGTGGACCCCCTGCGTGGAAGCCGGTCCCGGAGGCGCCCGGGCGCTCGCGGCAATCTACTCCACGCCCGGCCGCGGCAACAAGCGCGCGCCCCACTCAGTCCGCGGCGTGGCGCTCGATGCGCTGTTCGATGGCACCGAAGATGCTGCGACCAGCGCGGTCAAGCATCTCGATGCGCACCGTGTCGCCGAACTTCATGAAGGGCGTGAGTGGCTTGCCGTGCTCGAGGGTTTCCACGGTGCGCTTCTCGGCAAAGCACGACGCGCCGCGCGAGGTGTCCTGGTTGGCGACCGTGCCGGAGCCGACCAGGGTGCCGGCCGACAGCGGCCGCGTCTTGGCCGCATGCGCCACCAGCTGGGCGAAATCGAACTGCATGTCCTCCCCCGCCTCCGGCGCGCCGAACCACTGGCCGTTGATGTGGGTGAGCAGCGGCAGGTGCACCTTGTTGCCGCGCCAGGCGTCGCCCAGCTCGTCCGGCGTGACGAACACCGGGCTCAGTGCCGAACGCGGCTTGGATTGCAGGAAGCCGAAGCCCTTGGCCAGCTCGGCCGGAATGAGGTTGCGCAGCGAGACGTCGTTGACCAGGCCGACCAGCTGGATGTGCGCGGCGGCCTGGGCCGCGCTGACGCCGTGCGGCACATCGTCGGTGACCACCACGACCTCGGCCTCCAGGTCGATGCCGTAGGCCTCGTCGCGCACCTGCACCGGATCGCGCGGGCCGTAGAAGCCGGCGCTGACGGCCTGGTACATGAGCGGATCGGTGTAGAAGCTCTCGGGCACCTCGGCGCCGCGGGCGCGGCGCACGCGCTCCACGTGCGGCAGGTAGGCCGAGCCGTCGACGAACTCGTAGGCGCGCGGCAGGGGCGCGGCCAGCGTGGCCGGATCCAGCGCGAACTCACCCGCCACGGGGCCGGTGTTGAGGCGTTCGGACAGCGCATTGAGGCGCGGCGCCGTGTTCGACCAATCCTCCAGCGCGCGCTGCAGGGTGTCGGCAATGCCGCTCGCCCGCACCGCGCGCGCCAGATCGCGCGAGACCACCACGAGGGTGCCGTCACGGCCGCCTTCCTTGAGGGATGCAAGTTTCATGGACTGGGCTTCCTGGAGCGCGCGGCAGACCGCGCGCCGATCGTGGGGACGGAGAAGTGTCGCCGAATCAGGCCGGCGGGCGGAAATGCTTGCGCAGTCCGGCCCAGCACTGCTGGTAGTCGCGCTGGCGGAAGGCCGCGTCCAGCGCCTGCCGGGTCGGTCGGATCACCGCGCGGGTCTCGAACATGAAGGCCATGGTGTCGGTGATGACGTCCGGTCGGCTCAGGTCCGCCGCCGACGCCTTCTCGAAGGTGGCCGCATCCGGCCCGTGCCCGGTGAAGCTGTTGTGCAGCGAGCAGCCGCCCGGAACGAAGCCTTCGGCCTTGGCGTCGTAGGCGCCGTGCACCAGCCCCATGAACTCGCTGGCCACGTTGCGGTGGAACCAGGGCGGACGGAAGGTGTCCTGCGCCACCAGCCAGCGCGGCGGGAAGATCACGAAGTCCATGTTGCTGGTGCCCGGGGTGTCGCTGGGCGAGTGCAGCACGAGGAAGATCGACGGATCGGGGTGGTCGTAGCTGATCGAGCCGATGGTATTGAAACGGCGCAGGTCGTACTTGTAGGGCACGTAGTTGCCGTGCCACCCCACCACGTCCAGCGGCGAGTGGCCGAGGTCGGCGCGCCACAGATGGCCCTGGAACTTGGCCACCAGCTCGAAGGCACCCTCGCGGTCCTCGAAGGCTGCCACCGGGGCGAGGAAATCGCGCGGATTGGCCAGACCGTTGCTGCCGATGGGCCCCAGGTCCGGCAGGCGCAGCGGTGCACCGAAGTTCTCGCACACGTAGCCGCGGGCGGTGCCGTCGGGCAGGGCCACGGCGAAGCGTACGCCGCGCGGGATCACGGCGATCTCCTGCGGTTCCACCTCGAGCACGCCAAACTCCGTCGCCAGGCGCAGACGGCCCTGCTGCGGCACGAGCAGCAGCTCGCCGTCGGCGTCGTAGAACCAGCGCTCGCGCATGTCGCGATTGGCGGCGTAGAGGTGGATGCCGACGCCGCCCTGCGCGGCCGGCCCGCCGTTGCCGGCGATGGTGAACAGGCCGTCGAGGAAGTCGGTCGGTGCGGCCGCCGCTGGCGGCGGGCTCCAGCGCAGCTGATCCGGCGTCACCGCGCCGTCGCCGAAATCGTTGTGGAAGTACGTCGCGGCGGTGTAGGCCGCGAAGGGACCGTGCATCGCCGCCGGGCGGATGCGGTACAGCCAGCTGCGGCGGTTGACGTGGCGCGGCGCCGTAAAGGCGGTGCCCGACAGCTGCTCGGCGTAGAGGCCGTGCGCCACGCGCTGGGGCGAGTTGCGCCCGACCGGCAGGGTGCCGGGGATCGCCTCGCAGGCGAATTCGTTGCCGAAGCCGGATTGGTAGCCGTTGGCTTGCATGGAAGGTCCAAGGGTGGGCGGCCGCCCACCGGTAGGTCGGGGAATCCTCGGGTTCACAGCCGCGCCGGGCGAATGCGGCTACAGCACGCCGCGGCGCATCTGGTCGCGCTCGATGCTCTCGAACAGCGCCTGGAAATTGCCCTCGCCGAACCCTTCGTTGCCCTTGCGCTGGATGATCTCGAAGAAGATCGGACCCACCGCGTTCTGGGTGAAGATCTGCAGCAGCTTGCGCTGCTTGGTCTCGGGATCGGCGTCGATCAGGATCTTGTTGCGGCGCAGGCGATCAAGGTCTTCGCCGTGGTTGGGGATGCGCTGGTCAACCACCTCGAAATAGGTGTCGGGCGTGTCCAGGAACTGCACGCCGGCCGCCTTCATCTTTTCCACCGTGTCGTAGATGTCGTTGGTGAAGCAGGCGATGTGCTGGATGCCCTCGCCCTTGTACTGGTCGAGGTACTCGTTGATCTGCGACTTCGGGTCGGAGGACTCGTTGAGCGGGATGCGCACCATGCCGTCCGGCGCGGTCATGGCCTTGGACAGCAGGCCGGTCTTGGCGCCCTTGATGTCGAAGTAGCGGATCTCGCGGAAATTGAACAGGCGCTCGTAGTAGTCGGCCCACTTCTCCATGTTGCCCTTGTAGAGATTGTGGGTGAGATGGTCGATGAAGGTCAGGCCAAATCCCTTGGGCATCTTTTCCACACCGGGCAGCCACACCCAGTCCGGGTCGTGGATGGTGCCCTGGTCGTCGTAGCGGTCGACGATGTAGAGCATGCAGCCGCCGATGCCCTTGATCACCGGTGCGGCGACGGCCTTGGTCAGCTCGTCGGCGGCATCGAAGGATTCGGCGCCGTTCTTCAGCGCCTGGACGCGCGCCCACTCGGCCAGCTTGTTCACGCGGATGGCGAAACCGCAGGCGGAGGGGCCGTGCACGGCGGCGAAGCGGGCGGCGAAGGAGTCCGGATCTTCGTTGATCAGGAAGGTGCAGTCGCCCTGGCGGTAGTTGGTGATCTTGCGCGTGCGATGGCGCGCCACCGGCGTGAAACCGAGCATGCGGAAGTATTCGTGCAGCTTGGCCGGCTCGGGCGAGGCGAACTCGACGAACTCGAAGCCGTCGATGCCCATGGGATTGTCGAAGGTGGTGACCTGCATGCCGTGCTGGCTTGCCGCGGTGGAAGGCTGGGCGCTCATGGGGTCTCCTGTGGATACGGCGGGGCGCGCGGGCAGGTCGCTTGCGCCGGGGGCGGTCGCCGTTATAGTTTCATATGAAACCATTTGCAAGGTGCGGTGCCGTATGCGCGGGGGCGAGCAACACCAGGTGCTGGAGCTGGAGCGCTTCCTGCCGTACCGCCTGTCGGTGCTGTCCAACACGGTGAGCCAGGCCATCGCGCGCGAGTACGAGGCGCGTTTCGCCCTGTCCGTGACCGAATGGCGCGTACTGGCCATCCTCGGGCGCTACGAGGGCATCGCCGCGCGCGAAGTGGCCGAGCGCACGGCCATGGACAAGGTCGCCGTCAGCCGCGCGGTGGCCTCGCTGGAGCGCGCCGGCCGCGTGCGCCGGTCCACGGCCGACCACGACAAGCGCTGCTCCGTGCTGCGCCTCACGGCCAAGGGCTGGAAGATCTACGACCAGGTCGCGCCCCTGGCGCTGGAGCACGAGCGCCGTCTGCTGGCCCACTTGAACGCCGAGGAGCGGCATTGGCTGGCGCGCATCCTCGACCGCCTGACGCAGGCCGAGCGCCAAACCGGCGCCTGAAATGCGAACGGCGGCCGCAGCCGCCGTTCGCCATGCCGTGCCGTGCCGGGGAGTTACTTCACGCCGTGCATCAGCTTGTTGATGATCGGCGCGATCAGGAACAGCACCACGCCCGCACCGAACAGCAGCCAGAAGCTCACGGTGAAGCCCTTCAGGGCCGAAGCCACCGTCATGCCCGTCTCGCCGCTGATCATGGCGGCCAGCAGGCCCGACAGGTTGTTGCCGTTGGCGATGCTCATGAACCAGCCGCCCATGGCCAGACCCACGGCGCGCTCGGGCGCCAGCTTGGTCACCATCGACAGGCCAATCGGCGACAGGCACAGCTCGCCCACCGTCTGCAGCACGTAGACCATCACCAGCGGCCAGAAGGGAATGTGGTTGTCGGCGCTGACCAGGTGGGTCAGGGCGTACATCAACAGCGCGAACGCCGCCGCATTGCCGAGCAGGCCGAGGCCGAACTTGCGCGGGATCGACGGCTCCGCGCCGCGCTTGGACAGGAAGGCCCACACCATGGTCACCAGGGGCGCCAGGGCGACGATCGCCACCGGGTTCACCGACTGGAACCAGCCCACGGGAAACTCCCAGCCGAACATCTTGCGGTCGACGATCTGCTCGGCGAGGAAGTTGAACGAACTGCCGGCCTGCTCGAAGAAGCACCAGAAGAGGATGTTGAACACGAACAGGGTCAGCATCGCGATCATCTTGTCGCGCTGCACCTTGCCGCCGCCGATGGCCTGCACGGTCATCACGAGGGCGACACCCACCAGCAGCGCCGCGAGAATCCACGACAGCCACTGCGACGACTCGCCCGCCATCAGCAGGTAGACCACGGGGACGGCGAGCAGGGAGCCGCCCAGCACCGCAAGCAGGCTCTTGGTGCCATCGCGGTCGGCCGGCGGGCGACCGATGGTGCCGAGCTGGCGGCGACCAAACCAGAACCACACCGTACTGATCACCATGCCGATGCCGGTGGTGGCGAAGACCACCTTGTAGTTCTGCACCATGGGCGTGTCGGTGACCACGCTGGCGAGCCAGCCGGTGATCAGCGGCGAAACCAGGGCGCCGGCATTGATGCCCATGTAGAAGATGGTGAAGCCGCGATCGCGGCGGTCGTCGGACTGGGTGTAGAGCTGGCCAACCTGGGTGGAGATGTTGGGCTTGAACAGGCCGTTGCCGACAATGATGGTG
>DAOOVM010000112.1:0-9096 GCA_035370085.1 Rhodanobacteraceae bacterium
CCCGAGCCGTACTGGGTGTCGGCGGTGCCCCAGGCGGTGGCGTAGCCGGCATAGCGGTAGGGCTGGTTGGCCAGTCGACGCACCGGATTGGCCGGCGAGTCGGTACCGCAGCGATGGCGCGCGTCCATGCCGCGCCAGAAGTGAGTCAGCGCCAGCAGCGGCTCGCGCAACTTGCCGAAGCCGTCGGCGTTGAGCCACTGGCCGTAGCGCGCCTCCGGGTCGAGCAGGATCGCCTGCACCACGGCGCGCAGCTGGTTCGGGCTGCTGCGGTTGGCGTTGAACACGGTGGCCACGCGCTGCACGTAGGCCGGGCTCGGATTGCTGGTGACCAGGCGCTGGATCAGCTGCTTGCTGATGAACGGCCCGACGTTGGGATGGTTGTAGATGTTGTCGAGGGCAAACGTCAGGTCGCTTGTGGCCGTGCCGCCGTCGGCCAGCACACCGCCGTTCACCGCGCCCGGATAGGCCAGCAGGTGCTTGTTGTGCAGGTCGTCGGGGCCCGTGCCGTTGTCGTGGTAGCTGGGGTCACCGGCCTGCGGGTGGCCCGCCTGGTCGTAGGGCACCATCGGCTGCAGGAAATTCGCCGCCGTGTCGTAATCGGGTCCGCAGTAGGGGAAGTCGTCGTAGCCGCCGCTGTCGCAGTCGGCCCAGTTCCAGCCGGTCAGCACATGGGCGAAGGCCGAGATGGTGTCCTGGCTGTAGGTGGGGATGGGCTGGCCGCCGCTGAGCTGCGGCGTGCCGTCGGCGTTGAGCATCACCAGGCCGATGCTGAAGAGCTGGTTGATCTCGCGCGCGTAGTTCTCGTCGGGATGGATGTTCTGCGCGGAGTCCGCGCGCCGGTTGCCCATCATGTTGAGGTACACGCCCATGGCCGGGCTCAGCGTGACGTTCTGCAGCAGCGTGCGGTAGTTGCCGAAGGCGCCGTTGACCAGGATGTCGTAGTAATAGGTCAGGCCCAGCGGGAACTGGCTCAGTGTGGCGTTCTGGTCCGACACCACCAGGATCTCGCTCAGGGCGAAGGCCACGCGCTGGCGCAACTGGTCGCTGTGGATGACCACGTTGTTGGCCGGATCGGGGCCGCCCAGGGCGCCGAGGAACCAGGCCTCGGTGCGCGTGTCCTGGCCGAGCTGCTCGCCCAGGGTGTTGCCGACCCAGTTCATGTAGTTCATGTGCAGGGTCGGTGCCGCGGCGAACTGCTCGTTCAGCCAGGCCTGGTAGCCGACCGCACGCAAATGCGCGATGTCCGCGTCGGTGGGACCGAAGGTCGCCTGGGTGAGGAAACGCGCCGCGTCGGCATCATTGAAGGGTCCCGCGGTGACGCCCTCGAAGCCGTCGTGCAGCATCGGCTCCGGCGCATGGCTCACGCCCTGCGCCGCCACACCTCCCGTGCCGACGACCCACAGCCAGGCCGCCAGCCACGCCCCGCCGCGCCGCACGCTGCGACGCTCGCCCTTGTCTGCTTCCATGGTGCCCTGCCCCGTAGCCGCCCTGCGCGACGGGCGGAATCTAGCGTGCCGGCGCGGCCAGAATAGTGCGCCGCGCCGCACTTGCGCCTGTGCGGTAACTCACGTCGAAGGGCCCATCGAACGGCGCGCGCGCCGAACGGCGGCGGACGGGGGACGAACGGCGCCCGCCGCGCACGCCCTCACCGGCTAGCGGCGGCGCGGCGGCGGCGCCCACAGGGCCGCGTCGAGGTCGCGCTCCCAGCCGTGGCGGTCGAGGGCGACCCGCCCGCGCTGCATGGGTACGCCTTCGGCCGCCAGGCGCCGCGCCTGTTCGCGCGCCTCGCGGCTGCCGGCGGGGAAGGCCGTGACCCCGCCCGCGCGCAGCACGCGGTGCCAGGGCAGGCGCAGCGCGGCCGGCGCCTCGCGCAGCACGCGACCGACCAGGCGGGCGCGCACGGGCAGGCCGGCGCGCGCGGCGATCTCGCCGTAACTGGCCACGCGCCCGCGCGGAATCGCCGCCACCGCGGCGCGGATGCGCTGGACCGGGTCGTCGCCGTGTGCGTCCATGGCCGCGCACGGTAGCATAGGGGTCTCCCCCTGCAGACCCGTCGCCGATGCACAACTTCGAACACGTCCGCTCGCACGTCAGCGCCCGCCACGCGCTGCGCATCAACGATCCCTACCTGATCTGCTTCGACCTGCTCACCGAGGGCGGCCGGCGCCACCAGGGCATCTACCTGACCGAGCTGGAACACGAGGACGGCCGCAAGTACCTGCGCGTGTCCACGCCGATCGGTCCGCTCACCGGCATGGACGCCAAGCGCTGCCTGCGCTTCAACTGGGAGCAGCGCGTGGGATTTCTGGCGGTCAGCGACCTCGACGGTTCGCCCTACCTGCACCTGTGCGAGAACCGCCCCTACGAGTTGCTGAGCGCGGCCGAGATCGATCACCTGATCGCCGAGATCGGACCGCTCGGCGACCGTCTGGAGCAGGCCATCTCCGCCGGCGGGGACGCCTTCTGAGGCGGCACCCGCGGCGCGGCCTCAGGCCACGCCGAAGGAGCGAATCAGCTTCACCAGGACGTAGCCCAGGCCCGCCGCCACGGGAATGGTGAGAATCCACGCCCACACCATGCGTTCCACCACGGTCCACTTGATGGCGTTGAGGCGCTTGGCCGCGCCCACGCCCATGATGGCCGCGGAGATGTTGTGCGTGGTGGACACCGGGATGCCCAGCGAGGAGGCCGAAAGGATCATCGTCGCCGACGCGGTCTCCGCGGCGAAGCCGTGGATGGGGTGCAGCTTGACCATCTTGTGGCCCAGCGTCTTGATGATGCGCCAGCCGCCGGCGGCGGTGCCCGCGGCCATCACCAGGGCGCAGGCCACCTTGATCCAGGTGGCGATCTCGAAGGACTTCTTCGCGTCCTCGTGGATGCGCAGGAAGCCCAGCCAGTCGGGCAAGGCGTCCAGGGTGCCGCTGGCGGTGGCCGAGGCCAGCGCCAGGGCGATGATGCCCATGGTCTTCTGCGCGTCGTTGGAGCCGTGGGCCCAGCCCATGGCGCTGGCCGAGACGATCTGCGCCTTGGCGAAGAAACCGTTGACGAAGCGCGGACGGCCGAGCTTCTGCAGCCAGCCGCGGCGCGCGGCGAGGAAGGAGAACAGGGCCAGGAACAGGCCCATGATGACGATGCCGAGCAGGAAGCCCGCCGCCGGCGAGGTGAGCATCGGCAGGATGACCTTGGGCACCAGGCCCTTGCCCTGCCACCAGTGCGCGCCGCCCGGCACGTTCCAGATGATGGCCTTCCAGTTGTCCCCGGCGGCCGCCAGCGCCGCCCCGCACAGGCCGCCGACCAGGGCGTGCGAGGACGAGGACGGCAGGCCCCACCACCAGGTGATGAGGTTCCACACCGTGGCGCCCGCCAGGGCGCAGATCAGCACGCCCGACGTCACCTGCACCACGCCGGTGTCCACCAGGCCCGACGCGATGGTCTTGGCCACCGCGGTGCCGGCCAGGGCGCCCAGCAGGTTGGTGCCGGCCGCCAGCAGCACGGCCTGCGCCGGACTGAGCACCTTGGTGGCGACGACCGTGGCGATCGAGTTGGCGGTGTCGTGGAAACCGTTGATGTACTCGAACACCAGGGCGATCAGCACGACCGCCAGAACCAGGCTGAGCTCCATGGCCGGTCCTCAGGAGTTCTTCAGCGCGATCGCGTACACCACGTTGCCGGCGTCGCGGCAGCGGTCGATGGCCTTCTCGAGGATCTCGAACAGGTCCTTGCGCAGGAGGAAGCGGATCGGGTCGTTCTCGTTGCGGTAGGTGTCGCGGTACAGGTCGAGGATGAGGCGGTCGGCCTCGCTCTCGATGGTCTGCAGGCGGTCGTTGAGCTGCTTCATCGTGTCGAGCTTCATGCCGCGGCGCAGCTCTCCCACCATCTGTTCGATCACCTCGCAGGCCTTCTCCAGCATGCTGCCGCGGTCGCTGAAGTCCACATCGCCGAGGCGGTCGCCGACCAGGGTGTAGCGCTCGGCGAACTTCTCCACCACCTTGGGGATCTTGTACAGCGCCCCGGCCAGGGCCTCGATGTCCTCGCGTTCCAGCGCGGTGACGAAGGTGTTGACCAGCTCCTGGCTGATCTGGCTCGAGATCTCCTTTTCGCGCTGCCGCGCCAGGCGGAATTCGTCGAGGCTGCCCGGACCGCCCTTGTTGGCGAGCAGGGTGCGCAGCGCCGTCGCGCTCTGCCGCGCCGCCGCGGCGCTGGCCTCCAGCAGGCCGTAGAACTTGTCGCCCTTGCCGAAGATGGTCTGCAACGAAAACATGGCGTACCCCTGCGCCGCGGTGCGCGGCGGCTGTCGCGTGGTGGAAGGCGGGGCCCGACCCGGGCCGGCGCGCAGATTATGTCGGTTTCGTTGCTGATTTGTTACAGCGCAGGAGCGCCCGGGCCGCCGGCCCCGCCCGCGGCCCGCCGGCGCCGGCTGCTACACTCCACGCCATGTCCGCCCCCGATGCCCCCCGGCGATGCTGATCGAGATCGTCGCCGTGGTCCTGCTGGCCGTGCTGAACGGCTTCTTTGCCCTCAGCGAGATGGCGCTGATGACCTCGCGCCCCAGCCGCCTGAAGAGCCTGGCGCACGAGGGACGCCGCGTGCACGCGGCGCTGGCCCTGACGCAGCAACCCGAGCAGTTCCTCGCCACGGTACAGGTGTTCATCACCCTGCTGGGCATCGGCACCGGCGCGGCCCTCGGCGCGCGCATCGGAGGACACATCGCCGCGGCGCTGCAGGGCCTGGACCTGGCCTGGCTGTCCCCCTACAGCGCGCCAGTGGGTGTGGCGCTGTCGGTGTCGGGCATCACCTTCGCCAACATGCTACTGGGCGAGCTGCTGCCCAAGCGCATGGCCCTGGTCGACCCCGAGCGCATCGCCATCGCCGTGGCCCTGCCCATGCGCGTGCTGGCCATCATTGCCAGTCCCTTCGCCTTCGTCCTGATCGGCGTCACGCGGGCCATCCTGCGCGCGCTGCGACTGAACCGCGCCAGCCGCGAGCAGGTGAGCGAGGAGGAGATCCGTCTGCTGGTCAGCGAAGGCGCCGAGCAGGGCGTGATCGACCGTGACGAGCGCAACATGGTCAACCGCGTGCTGCGTCTGGGCGACCGCACCGTCGACAGCCTGATGACGCCGCGCCCGCGCATCGCCTGGCTGGACATCGTCGCCCCGCTGGCCGACAACCTAGAAGTGATGCGGGCCACGCCCTATTCGCGCTACCCGGTCATCCGCGGCAGCGAGCAGGACGTGGTCGGCGTGCTGGAAATCCGCAGCGTCATCGACGCCCTGGGGCGCCCGCAGGTCGACCTGTTCAAGCGCCTGGGCAAGCCACTGTACGTGCCGGCCACGGCGCGCGCGCTGGATCTGCTGGAGGAGTTCCGCGATTCGAATTCGACCCTGGCCATGGTGGTGGACGAGTACGGCGAGATCGAGGGCCTGGTCACCCTCAACGACGTGCTCGGTGCGGTGCTGGGCAAGACGCCGGCGCCCATCGAGGAACGCCGCGACGCCCCCATCGTGCAGCGCGAGGACGGCAGCTACCTGATCGACGGCGCCCTCGGCACCGAGGACCTGCGCGAGCTGCTCGGCATCGGCCAGCTGCCGGCCGAAGAGGACCACGACTTCCGCACCGCCGCCGGCATGGTGATGGCGCACTTCGGGCGCATTCCCGCCACCGGTGAGTTCTTCCGCTGGCGCGGCTTCCGCTTCGAGGTGGTCGACCTCGACGGCCCGCGCATCGACAAGCTGCTGGTGCAGCGCGTGCCGGAAGAGGCGCCCAGCCCGGAGGAAGCCGGTGGCTGAGTGCCGCCAGCGCGCATCGACCGGCCGATTCGCCCGGCGCCGATGACCCACCCGCACGAACCGCGCACCACGGACCTGCTGCGCCAGGCGCTGGCGGCCAACGGCGAGCGCATCACCCTGGAGCAGTTCCTCGCCCCGCTGGGCGAGCGCAGCTACGGCTTCCTGCTGCTGCTGCTGGCCCTGCCCAACTTCATCCCCCTTCCCCTGGGCGGGGTGATGGGCCTGCTGATCGTCCTGGTCGGCCTGCAGATGCTGCTGGGCCTGCCGCGCCCCTGGCTGCCGCGCCGCGCACGCGAGCACGCCTTCGCCCGCAGCTCGGTCGAGCACTTCCTGGCGCGCATGACGCCGCTGTTCGTGCGTCTGGAACGCGTGTGTTCGCCGCGCCTGGAGCAATTGACGCGGCGTCCGTTCGCCCTGCTGACCGGCGCCCTGCTGGTGCTGGTCGGTCTGCTGCTGTCCCTGCCGATCCCGTTCACCAACTACCTGTTCGGCCTCATTGTCCTGCTGTTCGCCGTGGCCCTGGTGGAGCGCGACGGCGCCCTGCTGCTCGGCCTGTGGATTGTCGCCCTGGTCGTGGCGGTGGCGGCCGTGCACCTGGGCGGCGCCGCGCTGGAGTGGTGGCGCCTGCGCGATTGAGCCGCGGCGCAGCCGTCCTGCGCGTTCACTGTGCGCCGTGCGCCAGCCGCGCCATGCGCTGGGCGTCGGCCAGGATGCCGCGCAGCACGCGCAATTCGCGCTCGTCCGGCGCGGCACGCAGGAACAGGCGGCGCAGGCGCTGCATGATGGTGACCGGCGAGCGGCCCTTGTGGAACTCGATGTCGTCCAGAGTCTGCGCCAGATGGGTAAAGAACCCCTCCATGGCGGCGCTGTCCGCCGGCGGCTCGTCGCGCTCCTCGACAGGGACCGCCGGCGCCACGGCGGGCCCGCCGCGTGCCAGCCCGAGGTCGCGCAGGCGCAGCTCGTAGGCCACCACCTGCACCGCCTGGGCGAGGTTGAGCGAACCGAACGCGGGGTCACTCGGAATGTGCACGGCGCCGTGGCAACGGTGCAGTTCCTCGTTTTCCAGCCCGGTGCGTTCGTTGCCGAAGAGCAGGGCCACCTCGCCCCCATCCAGGGCGGTCTGCTCCGCGCGTGCCGCGGCCGCGGCCGGGGTGTGCTCGGCCAGGCGCACGCCGCGCACGCGCGCGGTGGCGCCCAGGACCAGGCGGCAGTCGCCCACCGCGTCGGCGAGGTCGGAGACGACGCGCAGGTCGCGCAGTACGTCGTCGGCGCCGGCCGCCATGGCGTTGGCGTCTGCGTGCGGGTACTTGTGCGGCGAGACCAGCACCAGGCGGCCATAGCCCATGGTGCGGATGGCCCGCGCCGCCGCACCGATGTTGCCCGGATGCGAGGGACGGACGAGGACGAAGCGAATGTGGCGGACGGTGGGCGGCAAGCTCATGCGCGGCGCGGTGAACACGGGGGCGCACAGGGTAGCGCATGCCCGTGCTGCGGCCGCGCCGGCCGGCGGCGCGACTGACGGCCCCGGCGTCTTCTGCTACCCTTCGCGCCCCGCGCAGGGCCATCGAGCCGCTGCCGCCGCTCTTTCCCCAAGCCACGCCCCTGTCGGAGCCGACATGCCCAGACCCGCCGTCAACGTGGCGGTGCGCGCCGCGCGCGCCGCCGGCAACGTGATCCTGCGCAACATGAACCGCCTGGAGAACGTCCAGGTCGAGGAGAAGGGGCGCCACGACTACGCCTCCGAAGTCGACCGCATGGCCGAGGCGCAGATCGTGCGCGAGCTCAAGCGCGCCTTCCCCAATCACGCCATCCTGGCCGAGGAAGGCGGCGAAATGGGGCGCAAGTCGCGCCACACCTGGGTCATCGATCCGCTTGACGGCACGCACAACTACCTGCGCGGCCTGCCGCACTTCTGCGTGTCGATCGCCCTGCTGGAGAACGGCGACCCGCTCTACGGCGTGGTGTTCGATCCGATCCGCGACGAAATGTTCACCGCCAGCCGCGGCGACGGCGCCTTTCTCAACGACCGCCGCATCCGCGTGAGCAGCCGCGAAGGCCTGTCCGGTGCCCTGCTCTGCACCGGCTTCCCGTACCGTCAGCGCCGCCACCTGCAGGCCCAACTCGGCTACACGGCCAAGCTGCTGGAGGAGGCCGAGGACATCCGCCGCACCGGATCGGCCGCGCTGGATCTGGCCTATGTCGCGGCCGGGCGTCTCGACGGCTATTTCGAGTTCGGCCTGAAGCCCTGGGACATGGCCGCCGGCTGCCTGCTGGTGCGCGAGGCGGGCGGGCGCTACTGCGACTTCTCCGGCCGCGAGGGGATACCCGAGAGCGGCCACCTCATCGCCGGCAACCACAAGGTCGCCTTCGCCCTGGTCGACCGCGCTGCCGAATGCCTGCCGCCGGAACTGCTGCGCGCCTGAACGTCCCAGCACCGCGGTCTGCGCTTGGGCGCCGCCGCGCCGACGAGGCTTGCACAGACTCGAACGCTGGCCGAGCCCCGAATGAAAAAGGCCCGGCTTGCGCCGGGCCTTTCTGCAGGCGATCGAGCTGGTCTTACTGCTCGACGGTCAGCTCGGTGCGGCGGTTGCGCGCACGGCCTTCCTTGGTGCTGTTGGTGTCGATCGGCTTGGACTCACCGTAGCCCTTCGGACCATCCAGGCGGCTCGCGGCGATGCCGTGCGAGGTCAGGTAGTCGAACACGATGCGCGCGCGGCGCTCGGACAGGCTCTGGTTGTACTCGTCGGTACCGATCGAGTCGGTGTGGCCGGCGACTTCCACCTTGATGTCCGGATAGCGCTTGAGCGTGTCCACGGCCTGGTCGAGGATGGCGATCGACTCGGCGGTCGGCTCCTGCAGGGTCGGGCCGATGTTCTTCTCGCCGACCGACGGACGGTCAAACTTGAAGTTCACGCCACGCAGATCGATGACGACCTTCTGCGGGCAGCCGTCGGGGCCGACGATGGTGCCGGACGGCGTGGCCGGGCAGCGGTCGTCGCAGTTGTTCACGCCGTCCTTGTCGTCGTCGAGGTCCTTGCAGGAGGTCTGCGGGGCCGGCGGCGGGTTGACGGGCTGCTGCGCCGGAGCGGCGGCCTCACCGCCCATGGCAATGACCAGGCCCGCGCTCAGGATGGCGTCGGTGTAGCCGATCTGGTTGCGACCGGTGACGAAGCGCGAGTTGTTGTCGCGGTCGTAACGGGCCGCCAGCTCGCCGCGGAAGGCGACGCGCTGCGACAGGTTGTACTGCACGCCACCACCGACGGTCAGCATCGGGTCCCAGCCGTTCGTCTTGGTGTCGCCCAGCAGGCTC
>DAOOVM010000113.1:0-9035 GCA_035370085.1 Rhodanobacteraceae bacterium
GGAAAAACTCGTCTGGGAACAACTGCGCACCTGCTTCGATCCGGAGATCCCGGTGAACATCGTCGATCTCGGCCTGGTCTACGCGTGCGAACTGGGTCGCCGCGAGGACGGGGAGCGCCGGGTCGAGGTCAGGATGACCCTGACGGCGCCCGGCTGCGGCATGGGCGACATCCTGGTGGATGATGTGCGCGCCAAGATCGAGGCCATTCCGACCATCGCCGAGGCAGAGGTTGAGCTGGTGTTCGACCCGCCCTGGAACCAGTCGATGATGTCCGACGTGGCGAAGCTGGAAACGGGAATGCTGTGAGGCCGTGCGGCGCGGCTGCGGCCGCGGCGCCGGCCGGATGATCGGGGGGTGACCGCGGCGCCCTCGCCCGCAGCCGGCTCACCACAAGGGGCGGCTGAAATCGAACTCGGGCTGCGCCTGCGGCTTGCAGAAGGCCGTGCCCACGCCGTAGTCCACCCCCAGGCGCAGCAGCAGGTGGGCGCGGTTGGTGGAATCCACGCCCGGCCCGATCACCGCGCAGCCGGCGCCGTGGGCCTTGCGCACCAGGGCGAGCAGGGTGTCGCCGATCGACTTGGCCGTGCCCAGCTCCTCCACCAGGGCGGGCGAGAGCCGCACGAAATCCACCGTGAGGTTGCGCAGGGCATGCACCGCCGCCCAGTCGCGGCCGAAATCGGTCAGGCACACCCGCACGCCGTTCTGGTGCAGGTACTTCAGGCGTTCCGCCGCCCGTGGGCCGGCGTCGATCAGCGGCGTGCAGGGCAGCTCCAGGGTGAGGCCCGTGCCGGACAGGTGGCGTTCCTTGAGTTCCTGCGTCAACCAGTAGGCGAGGTCGGGGTCGAGCAGGCTGTCCACCGACTGCGGCACGAACAGGCGCAGCTGGCGCCCGCGCTTGAGCTGCTCCTCGCGCACCTTGAGCGCATGCTCGAGCAACCAGCGGTCGAGCTGGATCAGCTGGCCGCATTCGGCCGCGACCGGCGCCAGATCGGCGTAGGCCACGGCCATGCCCGGGTGCTGCGTGCTGCGCACCTTGAAGCCCAGCTCGAACTGCCCGGACAGCTTGCCGGCCAGCGGCACCACCGGCTGGAACTCGAACTGCGTCTGCTCCGGCGTCAGCGGGCGGCTCAGCACGGCGCGGATCGCCAGCAGCGGATCGGGGGGCAGCAGCGCGGCTTCCTTGGTCTCGAAGGAGAGCACGCGATTGCCACCCAGGTGCGCGGCCGCCACGCGTGCGGCCTCCGCATTCGTCACCACGGCGTCGACGCTGGTGTGCTCGCCGCCGAGCAGGGCCATGCCGATGCTGGCGGTGAGGGTGTGCGCCTGGCCGCTGTACTGCCAGGGCTGGTTGGCGAGGGCGAAGCGCAGGCGCTCGGCCACGGCGGTGATGTCGCTGCGCGAGCGGCGGTGCAGCAGCACGAAGTAGTGGAAGTCCTGGTACTGCGCCGGCAGGTCGAGCTCGTCGAGCTGGCTGCGCAGCACGCTGCCCACGTGGGCGTCGAGAGCCGCCAGACCGGCCAGCCCGATGCGTTCGCGCAGGTCGGCGGCGCGGTCGATGGCCACCGTGAGCAGGGCGGCCGAGCGCTCGCCCAGGGCGTTGCCGAGCCGATCGATGAGCAGGGCGCGGGAATACAGGCCGGTGCGGTTGTCGCGGCCGTCCGGGTTGCCGATCACCTCGCGCAACCAGTGGGCGCGACGCAGGCGCGAGGTCAGCGCGGCAATGAGGTGGCGGTTCTTGACCGGCTTCACCAGGAACTCGTCGCCGCCGGCGGCGATGGCGTCGAAGCGCAGGTTCACGTCCCCGGGCGCGGCCGCCAGGACGATCGGCACCGCGGCGTGTTCCGGCTGCTGGCGGATCATCTGCGTCAGTTCGATGCCGCGCACGTCGGGAAGATCGTGGTCGATCACGATGGCGTCGGGACGGAATTCGGCCAGGGCCGCCAGGGCCGCCTGGCCGTTGCCGACGATGCGCGCGGTCATGCCGCGTTCGGCCAGGCTGCGCGCGGCGTCGATGGCGTGGCTGCGGTCGGCATTGGCCAACAGCACGCGCCAGGCCGGGGCGGCCGTGTGTGCCAGCAGCTCATCGAGCTTGGCGAGCACGCGCAGGCTGTCCAGCGGCGCGCTGAAGAAGGCCGCAGCGCCGGCGCGCATGGCGAGGAGGCGGTGGCCGAGGTCGCCGTCGGGCGAGATCACCAGCAGGGCCGGCTGCTCTTCCGGGGCGACGCGCTGCTGTTCCAGCAGGGCGCGCAGGCGACCCAGCACGCGCAGGCGGCGGGCGTCGAGCATGAGTGCGCCGGGCACGGCGCGCGCAAGGAACTCCAGCAGCGCCTCGGGCGTGTCCAGGCGCCGTGCCTCGTAGCCGCGCTCGGCGAGGGCGCTGGCCAGGCCGGGCGCCGTGCCTTCCTCGATACCGAACAGGGCGACCAGGCGCGGCAGGCGCAGCAAGCCTTCGGCCGCGGCAGCGCCCTGGGTCACCCCGAGCGGGGCGGAAGCCGCCAGGGCGGCCGGCGAGCTGGCGCTGGACGGGCTGTCTTCGGGCGGCAGCGCATCCGCCTTGGCCGCGTCCGCCGCCGCGGGCGGCGCCGCAGACGGGGCTGGAGGCGCCGTATCGCGCGCAGGCGCTGGTGCCCGAGTCTCCGCGACAGGCGGCGGGCGCGTGGCGACGACCGGAATCTCGCCCGTTACGCGCGCCGTCGGCAACACGCGCACCGTCGCGGTTTCCGCGGCCGACAGTTCGCTCAGATCGCTGCCGAGCGCATTGACCATGGTGGCCAGCCGCTGCAGGTCGCGCGGCGTCGGGAGCAGGGCGTCGTCGATGAAGGAACTGAGGTAGGCGGCGAGGTCGAGCGCGTCGCTGTTGAGCCGATCCAGGCCGAGACGTTCGCTGGTGCTGGCGATCTGCTCCACCTCCTCGCCCAGCTGCATTGCGGCGGCGCGGTCCCAGGAGCCGTTGGACAAGGGCTGCCAGCGCCGCACCAGCGCAAGGCAACGCTGCCGCAGTTCCTCGCGGCTGGCGCTGTCGGTGCGTGAGCTGCCGGGTTGGGTCATGCGCGAATTGTGCTCCGCTACGGGCTGCCTGTGCGCCAGCATGGCCCATGCCAGGCGCCTGCCCTGTGGCCTTCTTCACAAATCCCGCGCTGGCCGGCCCTGCCTTGCGATTGACCGCGCCCCGGGGCATGTCCATGCTGCCTGCCGCCGCACAGCGTCGGCATGGCCTCAGGGGCACGTATGAAAGGCAGGTTGCACGTCATCAGCGGATTGCTGTTCGCCCTGGTGCTGTTGTTCGATCTGGCGGTCTGGGGAGGGGTGAAGGACATCCCGCACGTCGGCCCCAAGATCACCGAGACGGCCCGCACGCAGGCGCCGCTGGCGTTCACCTACATTGCCCTGGGCGAGCTACTGGACGCCTACGCCCCGGCGCTGGGGCGCTTCGGCACGGACTACGCCACGCAGGCCTTCGAGCCCGGCTTCGAGCGCATCAACGAGGACCCCAACATGGCCATCGTGGCTCTGTTCGAACGCCTCTGGAACCGCGAGCTGGCGGTTGTGCGCTTCGCCTACTGGGCGGCGCCGGTGCTGCTGGCGCTGTTCCTGCTCGCCTGGTGGATGCGCCCGCGCAAGGTGCGCTTGATGGGAGGGCGGCGCTGAACCCGCCGCGCAAAAGCGCGGCAAATCCTGCGTCGAGCGCCGCCGCCCCGGGGCCATCGGTGGCGTGGGGATTTCGTTAATTTGTCCGCACAAATTTGCTGCAATACGGCAAAGTGCGAACTGGATCAACCACTTAGCGGTGTCTTTTGATTGACGGGCGGTGCGACGGCTGTTAGCGTACCGCCCGCTTTCCGGTGTGGGGCCGGCAAGCCGTCCTTCGCTCGATCCGGCGGGGAGCCATCGCCCTGCGGTGGGGTCCGGGTCGATTTTCGCAGCAAGGACCGAGCACCTCCGTCGCACGGGGTTGCTGCTCGGTGGATGCGACGGGAAGGGGTATCGCTCTGGACACGGGGCGGCGGCGCCTGGCGCCCCGCTCCCCAGGAGTTTTTCGGCGCGGCGGCCGCTGGCCGCCGCGCCTCTCGGTCCTCTGAGGGGAGGAGCCCGAGGCCGCCGGGTGACGTGTCTGCGCGCCCGGCGGTCCTCGGATTATCCCCTCGCGGGTGCTGTGGCGGCCCCTCAGGCCGGCTCGAAGCGGTTCGCAGCGCGGTTCTTGCGCACGCGGCGCGGATCCCACACGCGGCCGTTCATGGCGATGTAGACGCCGTCCGGCAGGGCCTGCACCGCGCCCACCGCGCAGCCGATGTTGAACACCGCGTCGGAGCCCTGGAAGCGCGCCGGGTTGAGTGCGCCGGTCAGCACGATCACCTTGCCCGGCAGGTCGAGCAGCTCCTGTGCAGTCTCCACCATCGTGTCGGTGCCGTGGGTCACCAATACGTGGCGGTGCGGCTGCTGGCCGATCGTGCGGCGAATCAGTTCGCGGTCCTCGGCCGTCAGATGCAGGCTGTCCTTGCGCAGGATCGGGATCACGTCGAACTCGAAGGCAACGCCGAGCTGGCGCAGGATCTCGCCGATCTGCGGCGCACCGATCTGGTACTCCGACTTGTCGTCGAAGTAGATCTTGTCGATGGTGCCGCCGGTGGTGACGATCGTGAGGTGCTGCATCATGGTCTGCTCCCTGCGCTGCTGCGGCGAGGGCGCGCAGGATACACCAGGCGTCGCCAGGCTCCGCGGCACGCGGCGTCAGGGCAGCAGGTCGCTCGCGAGCAGGCGCGCATCATCGCTGTGGCCATCCACGAAATGGACCAGGTCGTGGGCGATGAAGCGGCGCGCCGCCGCGGCCGGGCGCGGATCGTTCTCCGCGCCCCAGGCCCAGCTGGCGTGGCGCAGCAGCAGGGCTGCGGCGAGGCAGCGCGCCAGGCCCAGGGCGAACTCGCGCGCGCCGGCCTCCAGCCCTCCCGCGCCCGTGGTCTGGCGCTGCAGCCATCCCGTCAGGCGCGTGGTGGATTCGCGCACCACTCGCACGCAGGGATCCAGCTCCGCGCCCACCTGGGCCAGCAGCGCGCGCTGCGCACTGAGGTAGCTGGCCAGTCCTCCCGACTGTGGCAGGGCGCGCAGCAGGTCGAGCGCCTGCACGTTGCTGGTGCCTTCCCAGATGGGGAAGACCTGCGCATCGCGCAGCAGTTGGGGCAGACCGGTGTCCTCGACGTAACCCGCGCCGCCGAATCCCTCCAGCACCTCGGACGCGATCGTCACGGCGAGTCTGCCGGTCCACAGCTTGGCCAGTGGCGTGAGCAGGCGAAGCAGGGCGCGGTGGGCTTCGTCCGCCTCGCCCGCCTGCACGCGCCCGAGCAGCTCGGCGACATAGAAGGTGAAGTGGAAGGCGGCCTCGAATTCCGCCTGTAGACCGCCCAGCACCTGCTGGTGCAGGGCGCGATCGGCCAGCGGGCGAGCGAACACCACGCGGCGGTTGGCGTAGTCACGCAGCAGGGCAATGGCGCGCCGCATGGTGGCAATGGCGCATACCGCGTTCCAGGTGCGCGTGACGGCCAGCATGGGCGCGATCTGCCGCACGCCGCCGCGCAGCTCGCCGACCGCTTCGGCCGGCGCGCCGTCGAGGTGGATCTCGGCGGTCGGCAGCTCGCGCGTGCCGAGCTTGTCCTTCAGCCGCTGCACGTGCACGCCGCGCCAGCGGCCATCGCTGCGGCGTGGCTCCAGGTAGAACAGGGCCAGGGCATCGGCGCCGGCGCCCGCTCCCTCGGGCCGGGCCAGGGCGAGGGCAGTGTCGGCGTGGATGGCCGAGGTGAACCACTTGCGTCCGTACAGGCGCCAGCGGCCGTGCTCGTCGCGACGTGCCGTGGTTTCCGTACCGGCCACGTCGGAACCGCCGGTGGTCTCGGTCATCCATTGGCCGGACAGCCACAGCTGCGCCGGGTCGCGGCTCAGATAGTGCGGGATGGCGCGTTCGGCCAGGCGCGTATTGCCGCTGCCGGCCAGGCAGGTGGCGGCGCCGTCGGTCATCGCCAGCGGGCAGGTGAAGAACTCACTGGCCGGGTGGTACAGGTAGACGAGGGCGAACTGCTGCACCCGCGCGAGCGCCTCCGACTCGTGTCCGCGGGCCACCAGGCCATGGCGCGCCGCCAGCAGCGGTCCGTCGCGCCAGGCCCGCGTCAGCTCGATGCGGTCGACGCGCTCGCCCCAGGCGTCCCAGAGAACGAGCCGCGGTTCCTCGCGCGGCGCCGGCTGGCGTTCGCGCCACGTGGCTGCGGCGTGCTGGCCGAGCTGGTCCAGCTCCGGCTCCAGCGACTGCCGCTGCGCCGGCGGCAGCACGCGGCGCAGGTAGGAGCAGAGCACGCGGTCCTCGCGGTACTGGTTGCCCAGCTGCGGCGCCGACTGCACGAAACCCATGGGCTTTCCCCTCCGCTGGCCAGCGACCGCGGCAGGCGCGGCCCGACCGCGCGAGTCTAGCGCCGGCGGCGCGGGGGGCGGGCGATCCAGCCCAGGCAGCCGATGAGTGCGGCGCACAGGCCCGCCTCTGCCAGCCCGAGCAGGCGTGCCGCTGGTACGGCCCAGGCCACCACCACGCCGTGGGCGAAATAGAACAGGCCCAGGATCCCCACCCACAGCAGGGCGCGCGTCGGCCGCCGCGCGACGATCGTCAGCGGCAGCAGCAGGGGCACGAGGGCGAATGCCAGGGCCAGACCCACGGCGCCATTTGCCGGCGGCGCCAGGGCGCTGTGCCAGGTCAGGTGCAGGAGTAGCAGCGCCCCCCAACAGGCGAAAGCCAGTCGCTGCGCCGTCATGCGCCGCTTTCCAGGCGCCGCGCGAGGTCGGCCACGCGGCGGCCGAGCAGCCGCGCGAGCTCGCGCTCGTGCTCGTCGATGCCGCGGCTGCCGTCGGTGCCCGCGAGGTGGCTCGCGCCGTAGGGCGTGCCGCCCCCGCGGGTCGCGTTCAGGGCCGGCTCCGTGAAGGGCAGTCCCAGCACCAGCATGCCGTGATGCAGCAGCGGCAACAGCATGGACAGCAGGGTGCTTTCCTGGCCGCCGTGCAGGGTGCCGGTGGAGGTGAACACCGCCGCCGGCTTGCCAACCAGGGTGCCGCTGGCCCACTCCGCTCCGGTGCCGTCGAGGAAGTGTTTCAGCGGCGCGGCCATGTTGCCGAAGCGGGTAGGGCTGCCGAGGATCAGGCCGGCGCATTCGCGCAGATCGTTGCGTTCCACGTAGGGGGCGCCATGCTCCGGCTCGGGCGGCTGCGCGACCTGCGTCATCGCTGCCACCGGCGGCACCTGGCGCAGGCGCGCCTGCATGCCGGGGACTTCCTCCACGCCACGCGCCACCAGGCGGGCGAGCTGGGCGGTGGCGCCGTGACGGCTGTAGTAGAGCACCAGGATGTCGGGCATGCGGGCACCGCGGCGGGTTGGGGCGGCGATGATACCCTCGGCAATCGACCTGTCTTCTGCCGCCCGTCCCCGTACGTGAAGCCCGCGTGATTCCGGCCGCGATGTCCAGCCTGCAACGTGACCGCCTGCGCGCCCTGGCGCAGTTCGTGTGGCAGCGCTTCCTCGCCGATCGCTGCCCGCAGACGGCGGGCGCGCTTGCCTACACGACCCTGTTCGCCCTCGTGCCGGTTACGGCGGCGGCGCTGGGCGTGCTGTCGGCCTTTCCGGCCTTCCAGGGCTGGCGCGAACGCCTCAGTGATTTTGTCTTCGACAACTTCGTGCCGAGCGCCGGCAAGGCCGTGCAGGCCTACCTCGCACAATTCGCCGCGAACGCCAGCCAGGCCACGTTGCTCGGTGTGCTGGTGCTGCTGGCCTCGGCGCTCGCTCTGCTGGTCGGCGTCGAAGACGCCTTCAATCGCATCTGGCGCGTGGCCACGCCGCGCCGCGCCGTGTCGCGTCTGCTCATGTACTGGGCCGCGCTGTCGGTCGGACCGCTGCTGCTGGTGGCTGCGCTGGCTGTCAGTTCCTATCTGTTCGCCCTGCCATTGTTCGACCAGACAGAGAGTGGGCCGGGTATGCGCACGCGGCTCCTGGGCACGCTGCCCTTTCTCATCGAATGGCTGGCGCTGGGCGCCAGTTACGTGCTCATCCCCAACCGCGGCGTGCGCCTGCGCGACGCCGCCGCCGGCGCCCTGTTCGCGGCCCTGCTGTTCGAGGCAGCCAAGCGCGGCTTCGCCCTGTATCTCGCCTCGGTGCCGTCCTACGAGCTGGTCTACGGCGCCCTCGCGGTGGTGCCGATCTTTCTGGTGTGGATCTACCTGTCATGGCTGGTGGTGCTGCTGGGCGCCTCGCTTACGGCGGCGGTGAGCGCGTTCGAATACCGCCGCAGCGGCGACAGCCTGGCTCCCGAGCACGCCTTCACCGGCCTGCTGGCCGTGGTGCAGCGACTGCTCGAGGGGCAGCGCCGCGGTCTGGGCCTGCACAGCCTGGCCCTGCGCGAGGCGCTGCCGGGCCTCGGCGATGACCGGCTGCAGCGCTGCCTCGCCGACCTGCACCACGCCGGCCTGGCCCGGCGCAGCGAAGACGGCGAATGGATGCTGGCGCGCGATCCGGCCACGGCCAGTCTGGCCGCTGTCTACGAAGCAGGCGCCTACCGCGTGCCGCTGGGCGATACGCCGGGGCCGATGGCGGTGCCGCCGGCTGTCGCCGCGGTGCTGCGGCGCCTGCGCACCGACCTGGGGGCGACGCTCGCCGCGCCGCTGTCCGAAATCTTTCCGCTGCCGGTGCGGTCCACTGATGCCGCGCCTACCGCCGATCCGGAGAATCCCGCATGAAGCTGTCCGCTGCCGTCTTCGCCCTGTCGCTCCTGCCCGGTCTCGCCCAGGCGGCCGAGGCGGCCAAGTCGCCCACGCTGCGCGTGACCACCCTCGACGGGGCCGCCTACGAGCTCGCCAGCCAACGCGGCAAGTGGGTGATCGTCAACTTCTGGGCCACCTGGTGCGGTCCCTGCGTGCAGGAGATGCCCGACCTCTCCGCCTACGTGGCGAGTCATGCAGACGTGACCGCCATCGGCCTGGCCGCGCAGCTCCTGTCAATCGTCACCCGGGGGCT
>DAOOVM010000114.1:0-9029 GCA_035370085.1 Rhodanobacteraceae bacterium
TCGGAACAGTTCGCGGAAGGCGTGCGGCGGGCGGTTGGCCTTGCGTTCGGCCAGGGCATTGCGCACCAGCTGGCGCAGCTGCTGGCGATCGGCCTGCGGGAATTCGGCGAGCAGTTGCGTCAGCGCCTCGTCGCCGCCGTCCAGCAGGCGGTCGCGCCACTGTTCGATGCGGTGCAGGGCGGCGGTTTCGCGCCGCGACTGGTCCTTGTCGTGCTCCAGCGCGGCGCGGATCGGCTCCAGCGCCTCTGCGCGCTTGCGCAGTTGCTTGGCGAGGAACTGCGTCTGGCGTTTGCGCGCGATCTGCTGGGTGATGCGCCGCGCGGCCAGCACCTCGGCGTGCAGATCGTCGTCCAGCGCAAGGTGCGCGAGCTGGGCGTCGGACAGCTCGACCAGGCGCTTGGCCAGGTCGAGCACGGCCAGCGCCTCGCGGCGCTCCTGGCTGCGGCTGGGGCCGTCGAATTCGGGCAGGTCGTCGTCGTGATCGCGCATGATGGGCACCGTACCGCAGCGCCGCGCATCGCGAGGCAGCGGATCGATAAAATGGACGGCGCCGGCACATCGCGCGGCGTCGCAGAACGCTAGAGGATAAGACGTGAGCGCAGCCATCGCCAAAATCGACACCAGCCAGGCCGAGCTGGACCGTCTCGCCGAGCTGGCCGAGGACGTGGTGCGCCGCTGCCGCAGCGCCGGTGCCAGCGCGGCCGAGGTGGGGGCCAGTATCGACACCGGCCTATCGGTGAGTGTGCGCCTGGGGGATACGGAGACCATCGAGCACACGCGCGACCGCAGCTTCGGCGTGACCGTGTACTTCGGCCAGCGCAAGGGCTCGGCCAGCACCGCCGACCTCGCCCCCGATTCCATCGCCAAGACCATCGAGCAGGCCTGCGCCATCGCGCGCTACACCGAGGCCGACCCGGCCGCCGGCCTGGCCGACGCGGCGCTGATGGCGCGCGAGTTTCCCGACCTCGACCTGTGGCACCCCTGGGACATCGACGTGGAGGGCGCCATCGCCCTCGGTCTGCAGATCGAGGACGCCGGGCGTGCCGTGCCGGGCATCAGCAACTCCGAAGGTGCTGCCGTGCAGGCAGGCGAGACCGTGTCCGTGTACGCCAATTCGCACGGCTTCACCGGGCGCGAGCGCGGCACGCGGCACCTGCTGTCGGTGGCCCTGCTGGCCGAGGACGACAACGGCATGCAGCGCGACTACTGGTACGACGCCGTGCGTGCGGCCGAGGATTTCATGGACCCTGCGGCGCTGGGGCGCAAGGCGGCCGAGCGCACGCTGGCGCGGCTCGACGCGCGCCGCCTGAGCACGCGGCAGAGCCCGGTGCTGTTTGCGCCGGAGGTGGCGCGTGGTCTCATCGGCAGCCTGGTGTCCGCGGTCAGTGGCGGCAATCTCTACCGCAAGGCCAGCTTCCTGCTCGACCACGCCGGCAAGGCGGTGCTGCCGTCCTTCGTCGACATCCAGGAGGACCCGCTGATCGCCCGCGGCCAGGGCTCGGCCAGCTTCGACGCGGAGGGCGTGGCCACGCGGCGCAGCGCCCTCGTGCAGGGCGGCGTGCTGCAGCGCTACGTACTGGGCAGCTATTCCGCGCGCAAACTCGGCCTGCAGAGCACGGCCAATGCAGGCGGCATCCACAACCTGGTGGTGAAGACCGGCGACGATGACTTCGCCGCGATGCTGCGCCGGCTCGGCACCGGGCTGCTCGTGACCGAGGTGATGGGCCAGGGCGTGAACCTCGTCACCGGCGACTACTCGCGCGGCGCCAGCGGCTTCTGGGTGGAGGACGGCGCCATCGCCTACGCGGTGGAGGAAATCACCATTGCCGGGAATCTGCGCGACATGCTGCTCGGCATCGTTGCCATCGGCAGCGACGTGGACCGCCGCTCGCACATCCTGTGCGGTTCGATCCTGGTCGAGCGCATGACCATCGCGGGCGAGTAGGCGGCGGGCGGGCTTCCCTCCGCACGCCGGAAGCCCGGGGAAACATCGGCCGCGTCGCCGTTGCGGGCGCAATGGCCGCGCAGGCCAGGCGGCGCCATGGGCGATGCCCGGGCGGCAGGGGCCGGATCCCGCAGGGGGCTTGCCCGGCTTGCTTCTGCGCGTCGCGTCGACGCGGCGAGCGTTCGCGTTGCCTCGCCGGCGTCATCGCGCGCGCAGCGGACGCGGCGATGGCGGTGTGCCGGAGGTTGGCTTGACGGCGCCCCGGCGCTGGCGTCATCGTGGCGCCGCACCCACCACGGAGTTCTCCATGAGCGACAACGACACCGCTTCGCCGCCCAGCCCGCCGCAGGCGCCGCCGCCGAGCGCCCCGTCCGGCACGGTCAGCAACGACGAGCGCACCTGGGGCCTGCTGGCGCACCTGTCCGCGCTGAGCGGATTCGTGGTGCCCTTCGGCAGCCTGCTCGGTCCGCTCATCATCTGGCAGGTGAAGAAGAACGAGATGCCCTTCGTCGATGACCAGGGCAAGGAGGCGGTGAATTTCCAGATCACCCTCCTGCTGGCCCTGCTGGTCAGCGGCCTGCTGTGCTTCGTGCTGATCGGGTTCCTGGTTCTGCCCGTGGTCGCCGTGTACGGTCTGGTGATGACCATCATCGGCGGCATCAAGGCGAACGACGGCGTGAAGTATCGCTACCCGCTCACCCTGCGCCTGATCAACTGACGGCGCACGCGCCGCCGCGCGCGATCCATCAAGCCCCTCGGTTCGCCGAGGGGCTTTTTGTTGCGCTCAGTTGTCCCGTTCCGCGACGAAGCGCGCGAGCGCGGCGAGGTCGGCGCCGGCGGCGCCCAGCGGGGCGAGCGCGGCGGTCGCCTCGGCGGTGAGCTCATCCAGCAGCCGGCGCGAGGCCTCCATGCCGAGGATGGCGGGATAGGTGGGCTTGGCGTTCGCGGCGTCCTTGCCCGCGGTCTTGCCGATGGTGGCGCTGTCGCCTTCCACATCGAGGATGTCGTCGCGGATCTGGAAGGCCAGGCCGAGACAGTGGCCGTAGCGCTCCAGCTTGGCCAGCAGCGCGGCATCAGCAGCGCCGGCGGCCAGGGCGCCGAGCTGCACCGCGGCGCGGATCAGCGCGCCGGTCTTGTGCACGTGCATGCGCTCCAGTTCGGCCGGGCTCAGCACCTGGCCCACGGCCGCGAGATCGAGTGCCTGGCCACCGGCCATGCCGTGCGCACCGCAGGCAGCGGCGAGCAGACGCAGCATGCGTACGCGCGTCGCGGCATCCACGCGCAGGGCGGTGTCGGCGGCGAGAATCTCGAAGGCCAGGGCCTGCAGCGCATCGCCGGCAAGGATCGCCATGGCCTCGCCGAAGGCGACGTGGCAGGTGGGCTGGCCGCGGCGCAGGTCGTCATCGTCCATGGCCGGCAGGTCGTCGTGCACCAGCGAATAGGCGTGGATGATTTCCACGGCCGCCGCGGGTGCATCCAGGGCTTCGGGCGCGGCGCCCAGGGCCGCTCCGGTGGCGTACACCAGCATCGGCCGCAGGCGCTTGCCGCCGCCGAGCACGGCATAGCGCATGGCGCCGTGCAGCGCCTGCGGCGGCTGCTGCGCCGGCGGCAGATAGCGATCGAGCGCGGCTTCGGCGCGCGTGCTGGCCGTGGTAAGGGCCGACGGCAGTGCGGTGATGCGCTGCACGCCGCCGCGGCGGTGACTGCCGGCGGCGCTCATGGGCGGCATGCGTGCGATCTCAAGGCGCGTCGGCGTCGAAGCGCTCGGCCTGCTCCGGCGCAGCCGGGTCGAGCAGCAGCTTGACGCGCAGCTCGGCCTGCTCCAGCGCCGCTTGGCAGCGCCGATACAGGGCGACGCCGCGTTCGAAGGATTGCAGCGAGTCGTCCAGACTGAGCTCGCCCTGCTCCATGCGCCCGACCAACTGCTCCAGTTCGTCCAGCGACTTCTCGAAATCGGCGACCAGGTTTTTTTCGGCGGATGGCGGCATGGCGCGCACGCTAGCGCAGGGCCGCAGGGTGGTCAACGGCGCGGCGCGGCCGCGCCCGGCTGCCAGCGCAGGCGCAGACCGCGGCGTCCCAGCCATTCGGCGCCGGCCTCGGTCACCCACAGGTCGGCCACCGCCAACAGGGTCTCGCCGGCGTACACCAGGGGCAGGCGCGGACGGTCCCAGGGCGGCACGCCGACCTCCTGCAGCAGGTCGCGCAGCTCGCGCGTGTGGCGATCGCCCGCCGGCCGCAGGCGCTCGCCGCCGCGGCGGAAGCGCAGGTGCAACGCGGCCGGCGATGCGGCCGCGGGCGCACCGCCGCCGAGGGCTTCGAGTGCCAGGCGCCCGCAGTCGGCCGGCAGATCTATCGCGTCGCCGTCCCAGACGCGCTCCCAGCCGGGCGGTGGGTCCGGCCGGGCAGCCCGTGCGTAGAGCAGGTCACGGTAGCGGCGCAGCTCGGTGGCGGCAAAGGCGACGCAAGGCAGGCGTTCCGGCGCCGCGTCGCCGAGCTGGCGCTGCAGTTCGGCCACGTGCAGGTGCGTGGGTTCGTCCAGGCCGAGCGCGCGCAGCCACTGCCGCAGCAGCGGGTCGCGCAGGGCAGCGGGCAACTGCAGCCAGCCGCGCCAGTCCAGCGTGTGCGGGTCGAGTCCCTGCAGTTCGGCCAGGGCCCGGCGGGCCGCCTCGTCGATGTAGTCGGCGGCGGCCTGGGCGTGGCGCGCGGCGTGCGCCAGGGAGGCGTCCAGGGGCGGCCAGTGCCGGCGCAAGGCGGGCAGGATCTCGTGACGCAGGCGGTTGCGCGCATGGCGCAGATCGGCGTTGGTGGGATCCTCGATCCACTCCAACCCCTGCGCGAGGGCGTAGCCGCGCAGCGTCTCCCGCGGCAGATCGAGCAGCGGGCGCCACAGCCAGCCCTGCGGCAGCACGCGCAGCGCGCGCATGCCGCCGAGGCCTTCCGGTCCGGCGCCGCGCAGCAGCTTCAGCAGGACGGTTTCGCTCTGGTCGTCGGCGTGGTGCGCCAGCACGAGCACGCCGTCCGCGGGCAGCGCGGCGGCGAGAGCAGCGTGGCGCGCGGCGCGCGCAGCCGCCTCCAGTCCGCGGCCCGCCCGGTTGATCTGCACCGGCAGCACGCGCGCTTCCACGCCCAGGGCGGCGGCGGTCCCGCAGCAGTGGCGCGCCCAGGCGGCGCTCGCGGGATGCAGGCCGTGGTCGACGTGCAGCGCGACCAGGCCGCGCGCCCGCGCCGCGGGCAGCTGCGCCAGGGCGTGCAACAGGACGGTGGAGTCCAGTCCGCCGCTGTAGCCCACGTGCAGGGCGCCGCCGGGCGGCAGGCGGGCCAGTGCGGACCGCAGGGACTCAGCCAGGGGCACGGGCATCACAGAAATGGCTCGGCGCGGGGCCGCAAGCTCCCGGCGGCGGGCGCGGCGGCGACTCAGCCGGCCTTGTAGGCGCCATAGCGGCGCAGACGCTGGTAGCGGCGTTCCAGCAGGTCGGGCAGGGACAAGGCCTGCAGCTGCTCCAGCTGGGTGAGCAGGATGGCCTTGAGGCGCACGGCCATCGAGCGCGGATTGCGGTGCGCGCCGCCGATGGGCTCGCGCACCACCTTGTCGACCAGGCCCAGTTCAAGCAGTCGCGGCGCGGTGATGCCCAGGGCCTCGGCGGCGTCCTTGGCCTTGTCCGTGCTCTTCCACAGGATCGAGGCGCAGCCTTCGGGCGTGATGACCGAATAGGTGGCGTACTGCAGCATCAGCGTGGCGTCGCCGACGCCGATGGCGAGCGCTCCGCCCGAGCCGCCCTCGCCGATCACGGTGCAGACGATCGGCACCTTGAGATCGGACATCTCCAAGAGGTTGCGCGCGATGGCCTCGCTCTGGCCGCGCTCTTCGGCGCCGACGCCGGGATAGGCGCCGGGCGTATCGATGAAGGTGAGCACCGGCAGCTGGAAACGCTCGGCCAGTTTCATCAGGCGCAGCGCCTTGCGGTAGCCCTCCGGACGCGGCATGCCGAAGTTGCGGCGGATCTTGCTCTTGGTGTCGCGCCCCTTCTGGTGACCGATCACCATCACGCTGCGTCCGCCGATGCGCGCCAGGCCGCCGACGATGGCGGCGTCGTCCGCGTAGGCGCGGTCGCCGGCGAGTTCGTGGAATTCCTCGGCCATCACGCCGAGGTAGTCCAGCGTGTAGGGGCGCGCGGGATGGCGCGCCAGCTGCGACACCTGCCATGGGCTCAGGTTGCGGAAGATCTCCGCAGTCTTCAGCTTGAGCTTGTCCTGCAGGCGCCCGACTTCGTCCTCGATATTGAAGGCCTGGCCGTGGCTGGCGTGGCGAAGCTCCTGGATCTTCGCCTCGAGCTCGGCAATCGGCTGTTCAAAATCGAGGAAATTCGGGTTCATTCGCGGCAGTTCGCCCGGAAAAGGGGCGCAGTATAGCGGCTCAGGCCCACCTTGCCACGGCGCGGGCCGCTTCCCGGCGCCAGCGGCACGACGCGCGCAGGGCGGGCGACGGCGCGGACGGTGCGGTGCCCGCCTCAGTTGCCGCCGGAGGCGGCCGGGCGCGCCAGGATCAGTTCCGCGGCGTGCACGCCGGGCAATGCCTCCAGGGCGCGCTTGAGTTCGGGCAGGGCGCGCACGCGCCATTCCGCACCGAGGTCGAAGTCGGCCACGCCGCCGGCATAGCGCACGCCGGTCAGGCGCAGTGGCGTGGCGCCGCCGCGGTAGGCGGCCAGTGTGTGGCGCAGTGCGCCGAGGAAGTCCGGCCCGATGCCGTTCACCTGCACGCGCACCAGGCGCGCCAGACGCTCGCAGGCCTGCTGCAGCGACAGCACGCTGCGCGCGCGCACCTGGAAGGCGCCGGAAAAATCGTCCCAGGCCAGACCGCCCTCGATCACCAGGATGGCGTCGCGGGTCAGCAGCGGGCCGAATTCGACGAAGGCCTCGCGGAAGAAGCTGGCCTCGATGCGCCCGCTCCAGTCCTCGATCTGCACGAACGCCATGCTCTCGCCGCGCTTGCGCAGGCCGACGACCTGGCCGGCGATGGTCCAGGCGGTTTCCGGCGGCCGGCGGAAGCGGCTCTCCTCCTCGCCCTCGCGCTTGCGCGGCTTCGGCGGCGTGTAGCGCTGTTCGATCTCGCCCAGGGGGCAGGTGGCGAGCTGGCCGAGCAGGCTGCGCCAACTGTCGGTGGGATGGCCGGAGAGGTAATGGCCGAGCGTCTCGCGCTCGCCGGCCAGGCGCTGTTCCAGCGGCCATTCGTCCACGTCCGGCGGCATCTGCACCAGACTCGTGCGGCCCGGGGCGGCGCCGAAGATGTCCACTTGGCCGCTCTGGCGGTCGCGCAGGGCCTGCTCGGCCGCGCGCGTCGCCTCGGGCAGGTGTGCCATCAGGGTCGCCCGGTTCTTGCCCAGGCTGTCCAGCGCGCCCGCCTGCAGCAGGGCTTCCAGCACGCGCTTGTTCAGGCGCTGCGCGTCCACGCGCTGGCAGAAGTCGAGCAGGTCGCGGAACGGGCCGCCGGCGCGGCGCATGGCCACGATGTTCTCGCAGGCGCCCTGGCCCACGCCCTTGATCGCGCCCAGGCCGTAGCGGATCGCTCCGTCGTCCAGCGCCTCGAACATGTAGTCCGAGGCGTTCACATCCGGCGGCAGCACGCGCAGCCCGAGGGCACGCGCCTCGTCGAGGAAGTTCACCACCTTGTCGGTGTTGTCCATGTCCGAGGACAGCACCGCCGCCATGAACTCCGCCGGGTGGTGCACCTTGAGCCAGGCCGTCTGGTAGGCCACCAGGGCGTAGGCGGCGGAGTGCGACTTGTTGAAGCCGTATTCGGCGAATTTCTCCATCAAGTCGAAGATCGAGGTGGCGAGCCGGGCGTCGATGCCGCGCGCGGCGCAGCCCGCCTCGAACTTGGCGCGCTCCTTGGCCATCTCCTCGGGCTTCTTCTTGCCCATCGCGCGGCGCAGCAGGTCGGCGCCGCCGAGCGAGTAGCCGGCCAGGACCTGGGCGATCTGCATCACCTGCTCCTGGTACACGATCACGCCGTAGGTCGGCGCCAGCACCGGCTCCAGCAGCGGGTGCGGATAGCTGACTTCGGTGCGGCCGTGCTTGCGGTCGACCCACTCGCGGTCCATGCCCGAACCTAGCGGCCCCGGACGGAACAGCGCGGCCAGCGCGATGATGTCCTCGAAGCGGTCGGGCATGGCGCGCTTGAGCAGCTCGCGCATGCCGCGCGATTCGAACTGGAACACCGCCACCGTGTCGCCGCGGGCGAACAGGCGGTAGCTGGCGGCGTCGTCCAGCGGCAGCGTGGTGAGGTCCAATGCCGCCTCGTCGCGCCGCGCGCGGCGCGCATTGATCGCCTTCACCGCCCAGTCGATGATGGTGAGCGTGCGCAGGCCGAGGAAGTCGAACTTCACCAGGCCGACGGCCTCGACGTCGTCCTTGTCGAACTGCGTCACCACCCCGCCGCCGCCGGCTTCACAGTACAGCGGGGCGAAATCGGTGAGCGGCGAGGGCGCGATCACCACGCCGCCGGCGTGCTTGCCGGCGTTGCGCGTGAGGTCCTCCAGCTCGCGCGCGAGGTCGATCAGGGTCTTGACCTCCTCCTCCTGCTCATAGCGGGCGATGAGGTCGGGCGCGGCCAGTTCGGTCTTCTCGCGCTTCTTGGCCGGATCGCTTTCCTGCGCCGCGGAGAAGCCCAGTGCGTCGTCGAGACCGATGCCCAGAGTGTTGGGGATCAGCTTGGCGATGCCGTCGACGAAGCCGTAGGGATGGCCGAGCACGCGGCCGCAGTCGCGCACCACCGCCTTGGCCGCCATGGTGCCGTAGGTGATGATCTGGCTGACGTGGTCGCGGCCGTATTTTTCGGCCACGTAGTCGATCACCCGGTCGCGCCCGTCGGTGCAGAAGTCGACGTCGAAGTCGGGCATCGACACGCGCTCGGGATTGAGGAAGCGCTCGAACAGCAGGTCGTAGGGAATCGGATCGAGGTCGGTGATGCCGAGCGCCCACGCCACCAGCGAGCCCGCGCCCGAACCACGGCCCGGCCCGACCGGGATGTCGTTGCGCTTGGCCCAGTTGATGAAGTCCGCGACGATGAGGAAGTAGCCGGGAAAAC
>DAOOVM010000115.1:0-8977 GCA_035370085.1 Rhodanobacteraceae bacterium
GGTGCCCATCATGCGCTCGTGCCGCAACTGCGCATGATGGGCACCGCGCTGGCCGCCGCCAGCACCCCCGACAGCGTGCCGGGGGTGCTGGCGGCGGCAACGACTCCTGGAACCTGCTGCTGCCCTACGACCAGGCGCGCTACGACGTCTACGCCGCCTCCCGCGGTGGCGTCTACAACGCCGCCAGTAATGCCGCCGGCCTGGCCCTGGACCGCGCCACGCTGCTGACGCTCAGCGGCGCTGGCGGCTCCGGCTCGGGCAACTACGCGCTGCATCCGTCCGTGCCCGAACTGCGCAGCCTGTACGACGCGCAGAAGCTCGCCTTCCTGGTCAACCTCGGCAGCCTGGTGCAGCCAATCTCCAAGGCCGACTACAACGCCAGCGCCGCCCTGCGGCCGCCGCAGCTGTTCTCGCACAGCGACCAGGAGAACCTCTGGCACGTGGGCGCCGCGCGCGACGCGCGCTACGGCTGGGGTGGCCAGGCCGCGGCCGTGCTACGCCCGCAGTTCCCCGCCGGCAACAGCACGGTGCTGTCGCCCTGCATCTCCATCGCCGGCGCCAACAAGTTCGAGACCGGCAACGGCGTGCTCGCCTACCAGCTGTCGTCCGGCGGCCTGTCGGGCCTCAGCGGCGTGTGCAATCCGTCCGGCTGCACCGGCCTGGCCGGACAGCGCGATGTGGCCCTCAATCAGCTGCTGGCCGACAGCTACGCCGGCAACCTGATGGCCGACGAGTACAGGAAGACCTTCCAGCGCGGTCGCGACCTGTACGCCCTCCTCGCCGGCGGACTGGCCGGGGCCGACGGCAGCATTGCCACTGCCTTCCCGACGCAGAACAGCCTGGCCGACCAGCTCAAGATGGTGGCGCGCATGATCAAGCTCTCGCGCGCACAGGGCTACGCCGCGCGACAGATCTACTACGTGCGCTACGGCGGCTTCGACCTGCACGATGGCCTGATGGGCGCGGGCAACAGCGGCCACGCCGCCCTGCTCGGCAACGTGTCCAAGGCCGTCTCCGCGTTCTGGACGGCGCTGGGGGAGATCGGCGCGCAGAACGAGGTGACCGCCTTCAGCATGAGCGAGTTCGCCCGCACCCTGTCGTCCAACGGCAACGGTTCGGACCACGGCTGGGGTGGCGTGCAGTTCGTCCTCGGCGGCGGCGTGGTGGGCGGGCGCCTGTACGCCGACGGTGGCGGGCCGATCAGCGGCTTCCCCGACCAGAGCCTCAACGGCCCGGTCACCCTGTCGCGCGGGCAGTGCATCCCCGGCATCGGCATCGACCAGTACGGCGCCACCCTGGCGCGCTGGCTCGGCATCACGGCCGACACCGACCTCGCGGCGATCTTCCCCAACCTGGCGAATTTCAATCCGGCGTTCCGCAACCTCGGGTTCCTGGCGTGAACGCGGTGCGGCGTGGGCTGCGGGCGCTGGGCCTGGGGCTGGCCCTCGCGGCCGGCCCCGAGGCCCTGGCCTGGCCGACGGCGTGGGCGGTGCAACCCAGCGGCTGCGACAGTCTCGACGGCGAGCCGCCGCAGTTCACCATCGACTACCAGGCAGGCATCCAGGGCATCTTCAACACCTACTGCACCGGCTGCCACGAGGGCGATTTCCCGCCGGCGGGGCTCGATCTCGGCCCCGGCGTGTCCTGGGGCAACCTGGTCGGCCACGCCAGCAGCCAGGACGCCGGCCTGGTGCGCGTGGTGCCCAACCACCCCGAGCAGAGCCTGCTGTTCCACAAGGTGAACTGCGCCACGCCGGACGTGGGCAGCCGCATGCCGCTGGGTGGAGGCGCCCTGCCCACCGACCTGCAGGCGCTGATCTACGACTGGATCGCCGCGGGCGCGCCGGCTGGCGTCACCGACACCCTGTTCCGCGGCAGCTTCGAACCGCGCGGCTGAGTCCGCATCGTCAGGACGCGCGGCGCGTCGGATGCGCCCGCATCAGTCGATTCCGTAGGACTGCAGCTGCACCGGCAGGGTGCAGGTGGTCAGCGTCGGTGCCGGCGTGGCCGTTCCGCTGCCTCCGAGCGCGCCCGTCAACGTGTCGACGCGGAAGCGTCCGTCGGAGCCGGCGCCACCGCCGCCGAAGAACGGCGTCCCCGGCACGTTGCTGGCGCCGCCGAGACCGCCCGCGCCGAGCAGCGCGCCGTTGTTGCTGACCTGCGGCGCCGTCAGCACGAGCGCGCCGCCCGAACCGCCACCGCCGCCGCCGCAGTTGCCGGTACCGTCGCTGCCGCCGTCGCCGCCGTTGACGCGGATCGCACCCGTGGCGCCGATCTGGATCGAGACGCAGGAGCGGATCGAGATGGCGCCGCCACCGGCGCCACCACCGCCGCTACCGCACAGGAATCCCCCCGAGCCGCCGCCACCGCCCGAGCCGCCGAGCAGGGTGCTGATCGCCGCGTCTCCATAGGCCGGACCGCCCGCGCCGCCGCCACCGCCGGAGGATCCGCCCGTGGCGGCATAGCCCGCGCCGCCGCCGCCGCTCCAGCCCGCGCCGAAGGCGCCCGCGCCCGGACCCGTGCCGGCCTGCCCGTCCAGTGGGCCCTGGTTGTCGGAGTAGACGCCGGCGCCGCCGTTGCCGCCACCGCCCACGCCGATGCCGCCCACGCCGGCCTGGGTGGAGGTCACGCCGGCGCTGCCCGCGGGTCCGGCGGCGCTGAGGACGCCGTCGATGGTGACCGCGCCGGTGGCGGAGATGAGCAGAGGGGCGTTGCCGGTGACCGTCACGGTCACGCCGGCGGCGATGTTGAACGTGGTGAACTCGTGCGGGCCGCCGGCCAGGCTGGTGTTGGCCAGGGCGTTGAACGCGCCTTCGCCACCGGCACCGCACTGCGCGCAGGCCTGCGCCAGTGCGGCAGCGGACGGCAATACGAGGGACAGCGCACAAGACAGCCGGATCAGCTCGCGACGCATGGATCTACCTCCCCTGTGACTCAGGACAGCGTTGACGTCGGGCCGGAGCCTCAGCGCTCCAGGATGGCGGTGACGCCCATGCCGCCGGCGGTGCAGATGGAAATCAGACCGCGTCCCGAGCCCTTCTCCTCCAAGAGCTTGGCCAGGGTGGCGACGATGCGCGCACCGGTGGCGGCAAAGGGATGGCCCACGGCGAGGCTGGACCCGGCCACGTTGAGCTTGGCCGGATCGATCGCCCCCAGCGGCCGCTCCTTGCCCAGGCGGTTCCTGCAGTAGTCGGCGCTCTCCCAGGCGCGCAGGGTGCACAGCACCTGCGCGGCGAAGGCCTCGTGGATCTCGTAGAAATCGAAGTCCTGCAGGGTGAGACCGGCGGCGTCGAGCATCTGCGCCACGGCCACGGTCGGCGCCATCAGCAGGCCCTCGCCGTGCACGAAGTCCACCGCCGCCACCTTGGCGTGGGTGAGCCAGGCCTGCACCTTGAGGCCGCGGCGCTGCGCCCAATCCTCGCTGGCCAGCAGCACGGCCGAGGCGCCGTCGGACAGACCGGTGGAATTGCCAGCGGTGAGCGTGCCCTGGCCGGAGCTCTTGTCGAAGGCGGGCTTGAGCGCGGCGAGCTTCTCCAGCGTCGTGTCGGGACGCAGGAAACCGTCGCGCGCCAGGCCGCGGAAGGGCACCACGAGGTCCTGGAAGAAGCCGCGGTCGTAGGCCGCGGCGAGCTTGCGGTGGCTGTCGAGAGCCACCTGGTCCTGCGCCTCGCGCGTGATCTGCCACTCGCGCGCCATCAGCTCGCAGTGGTCGCCCATGGACTTGCCCGTGCGCGGCTCGGCCACGCCCGGCAGGTGGGGCTTGAGTTCCTTGAAGGAGAAACCGCCCAGCGCCGCCTTCAGCTTGTCCAGCGGCGTGCGCGCGCGATTGATGCGCAGGAAGCGCTGCTGCAGCGCGCGACTGTAGACGATGGGCACGTCGCTGGTGGTGTCCGAGCCGCCGGCGATGCCGGCCTCGATCTGCCCGCAGGCAATCTTGTTGGCGACGACGATGGCAGCGTCTAGGCCGGTGCCGCAGGCGCGCGTGAGGGTGAGCCCGGGCGTGGTGGGCGCGAGGCCCGAGGACAGCGTCGCCTCGCGCGCCAGGTTCCAGTCGGAGGAGTGGTGGATGACCGAGCCGAAGGCCACCTCGCCGAGCTCCACGCCGTGCAGGTTGTACTTCTCCACCAGCGCGCCGAGGGTCTTGATCGACATGCCGAGATTGCCGACATCGGCATAGGCGGTGTTGTTGCGGCAGAAGGGGATGCGGGTACCGCCGATCACTCCAACGCGTTGCGTGTTCACGATGCGCCTTCCTCGTGGGGGCCGCCGGGCGGCACTGGACGCCTATCATGCCTGCGCGGCGATAGGCGATCTATTCTAGGCAGCCGGCGCGCTCAGGACGGCGGCGACGCCTCGGGCGCGGCGATCGCCGCGGCATCCGTCAGCCACTGCGGCCACTCCGGCCAGAAGGTCCAAGCCGCGGGCGTGCGGCGGATCTGCGCGTCGAGGATATCGGCCAGGGCCTGCAGCGTGCCGTCCACGTCATGCGGGTCCAGCGGGGCGCCGATGCACAAGCGGCGCGTGCAGGCGACCAGGTCGAACTCGATCCAGTAGGGCACCAGCGGCACGCCGGCCTCGCGCGCCAGCGCCAGCAGGCCGTCGGGGAAGCTCGCGCGCTGGCCGAGCAGGCGCACCGGGCGCTGCCCGCGCGGGGCGAGGCGCGGCGGCATGTCGATCACGCCGACCACGCAGGCGCCGCGCGCCAGGGCCGCCGACAGCGGCGCGCGCGCGCCGGGGCGGAAGGCCACGGGATTGGCGCCGAGCCGCTCCACCTCGGCACCGCGCAGGCGGCCGTAGGCGTAGCGCAGCGGCAGGCCGGCGAAGTCGCCGCGGTCCCAGCGCGCCGACACCAGCATCGAGTCGCGTCCCGCCTCGGCCAGGCTACGGAAGGCCCACAGGCCGGTGCCGTGGTGGAAGCCGGTGGCGATGAAGGCACCCCCACGCGGCCACTCGCCCACGCGCTGCACGTGCCAGGGACGCCAGGCGCGATCGCGGTGGCGCAGCGAGAGATAGAGGTCGGTGGTGTCGAGCAGCCACACCAGGCGCACGTCGGCGGCAAAGCGCGCCGCATCGCCCACGTCGAAGTGCGCCGGCGCCGTCGCCAGCGCGGCGCGCGAGGCCTCGGCGAAGGGGCCGCGCCCGAATCCCGCCAGCCAGCGCAGCCAGCGCCGCGCCAGGCGCCAGGGCAGCAGCGCGGCCAGACCCGGCGCGAGGAAGAACTGCAGGGCGTCGGCAAGAAACAGTCGGAGCGTGCGCATGGCGGAGACGGTCGGCGCCGGGGCGCGCGGAACGCGCAATGCTACACTCGCGCGCCCTGCGACCGCGCACCGCGGCGCCTGAATCGCGCGCATCCCGCCATGTCCGAACTCCTGCACTGCCCCGCCGTGCTGGCGCTGGAACTCGCGCCCGGCAGCGTGCCGGCGCGGCGCAGCCTCGACCGCAGCGCCGCCGAGGCGATCGGCGCCCTCCTGGCCGCCGACCTGCAGCGCCTGCTGCCCGGTGCCGCGGCGGCCCACCTCGCCGTCGCCGCTGCGCTGTTCGATCCGGCCCAGGTGCTGCGCCAAGGCTTTCCGCTGTTCGCCGACCTGGGCGACTTCGCCGCCCGCGCGCTGCCGCCCGCGGCCCCGCCGCAGGTGATCGCCTTCGGCAGCCACGCCGGGCAACTGCCCACCGATGCCCTGCAGCCCTCGACCGCGCTCGGCGACGGGCCGCTGCTGCTGCTGCCCTTCAGCCTGTTCGGCCCCGCCGCCACGCTCGCGCCGCTGGGCGCGCGCATGGAGCAGGAGTTCCTCGCCCGCGGTGAGGCCGGTACGGCCCTCGCCGATGCCCTGATGCGGCGTTTCGAGCTGCGCCTGCAGCACGCGCGCTACCTCACCCGCCACGACCTGTGCGCGCTGACCTGCGTGCAGTTGGAGCACGCCGGTTTCGCCGCGGCCTGGGAGATTTTGGAAGCCGCGCTGCTGGCGCCGCAGACCGCGCACGCGGCGATGTCGGCGCGCGGCCGCCCCTGGCAGTGGCGCGACGGCGCCGCGCACACCGCCCTGCCCGCGCACGCCGACTTCGCCGCGGCGCTCCCCTCGGCGCAGTCATGCCACGACTGGGCCGGCGGCCTGTTCGAGCTGCGCCAGTTCCTCGCCCTGTTCACCGCACACGCGCTGCCCGTAGTGTTCGACGGCGGCCAGGACGGCGTGGAGGTCCTTGCCGCACCCGATCCGGCGCTGCCGCCGCCGACGCTGGTCGCGCACGAGGCACCGGGCCTGGGCGTGGTCGCGCTGAGCCTGCAGCAGGATGCCGCGCCGCAGCCGCGCGTGCTGGCCTACGCGGCCGTGCTCGCCCCGGGCGTGGAGGCGCCCCTGCGCGAGCGCCTGCTGCTCTGGGCCGCCGCCGCGCGGGCCTGACGTGGTGGGTGGAGGGGGAAAAGCCGGTTACGCAAAGGACGCAGAGAAAAGCCGCAAAGACCGCAAAGGAGAGACGTCAATTTAAAAAGATTCCTTTGCGAAACTTTCCTTTGCTTTTCCTTTGCGCCCTTTGCGTAACCGGCTCTAAGTCTGCCCCAAGCCGAATCGCCACATCCGGCGGGGATCAGGTGGCGGTGTAGCCACGGCGGAACAGGTGGTAGTGCTCCTGCTCCATGCCCAGCGCGCGGTAGGTCGCCTGCGCGCGCGCGTTCTCCCACTCCACATACAGGCGCAGGCCGACCACGCCCGGCGTGGCGCGCGCCTGCGCATCGACGTGGTCGTAGAGCGCGCGGAACACGCCGTGGCGGCGCACCGCCGGCAGCACGTACACGCTCTGGATCCACCACCAGTCGCCGCAGCGCCAGTCGCTCCATTCGCGCGTGATGAGCAGGCAGCCGGCACGCTCGCCGGCGCGCTCGGCCACGAGGTAGAAGCCGCGCGCCGGGTCGTCGAAGACCGCGGCGACGCCGCGCGTGAGCAGGTCGCGATCGAGCGGTTTGTCCTCGGTTTCCAGCGCCATGGCGGCATTGGCGTCGACGAGGAAATCGAGGTCGTCGCGGCGGGCGGGGCGAATGCGGATGTCGGTCATGGTGGCGGCGTGGGCAGGGAGGTCAGGATCAAGGGAGTGCGGCGTGGCGCGGCACGGTGGCGCGCGGGGGCGCGGCCCGGTGCCGCGTCCGCGGCGCGTCGGCGCCTGGGCCGGACGCACGCGGCCGCAGGCGGTGCGCGCCGCGTCGCGGCGTTGGCGGCGGCCGTGCCGGCGCGGCCATCCGCTCAGCCCGCGCCCTTGGCGCGCCGCTGGCGCGAGCTGCCGAGCTTGCGCGTGAGCGTGTTGCGGCCCAGGCCCAGGGCGGCCGCGGCCTGCTGGCGGTGGCCGCCGTGGTGAGCCAGGGCGGCGGCGAACAGCACCCGCTCCAGCTCGCCCTCGGCACGCGCATGCAGATCGGCGCGGCCCTCGACCAGTTCGCGCTCGGCCCAGGTGCGCAGGGCGGCGACCCATTCCACCTCGCCGCCGGCCGCCGCCCCCGCGGCGCCGGGCAGGTCGGCCAGGCCGATCTCGCGCCCCGGCGCCATCACCGCCAGGCGCCGGCACAGGTTCTCCAGCTGGCGCACGTTGCCGGGCCACTCGGCCGCGCGCAGCGCCGCCAGCGCGGCGGGCGCGAAGCGCTTGGCCTCCAGGCGCATGGCCTGCACGGCGCGGGACAGGAAGTGCTCGGCCAGCAGCGGCACGTCCTCGCGCCGCTCGCGCAGCGCCGGCAGGTGGATGCGCACCACGTCCAGGCGATGCAGCAGGTCGGCGCGGAACTCGCCGCGCTGCACCTTGGCCTCCAGATCCTGGTGCGTGGCGGCGATGATGCGCACGTCGGCGCGGATCAGCTCGCGCCCGCCGACGCGGTAGAACTCGCCCTCGGCCAGCACGCGCAGCAGGCGCGTCTGCAGCAGCAGCGGCATGTCGCCGATCTCGTCCAGGAACAGCGTGCCGCCGTCGGCCTGCTCGAAGCGCCCGGGATGGCGCCGCGTGGCGCCGGTGAAGGCGCCGGCCTCGTGGCCGAACAGCTCGGATTCCAGCAGCTCGGACGGGATCGCCGCGGTGTTGAGCGCCACGAAGGGCGCGCCGGCGCGCGCGCTGTGCGTGTGCAGGGCGCGCGCCACCAGCTCCTTGCCGGTGCCGGTCTCGCCGGTGATGAGCACGTTGAGGTCGGTGGCGGCGACGCGGCCGATGGCGCGGAACACCTCGCGCATGGCCGCGCTGCGGCCGATCAGGTCGAGCTCGCTCGCCGCGGCGCGCGGGGCCGCGACGGCCGGTGCCGCGCTGCCGGCGATGGCGCGCCGTGCCGCCTCCACCGCCTGGTCGAGATCGAAGGGCTTGGGCAGGTAGTCGAAGGCGCCGAGGCGGTAGGCCGCGGCCGTGGCGGCCACGTCGGTGAAGGCGCTCATGACGATCACCGGCAGCCCCGGCTGCTGCGCGTGCAGGCGCTCCAGCAGCTGCAGGCCCCAGGCCCGGCATGCGCACGTCGGTGAACACGGCCTTGGGTTGGTCGCGGGCCAGCGCGGCGAGCAGGGTGTCGGCGTCCTCGAAGGCGCGCACGGCGTAGCCGGCGTCGCGCAATGCCTCGGTCAGCACGAAGCGGATGGCGCGGTCGTCGTCGACCACCCAGACAGCGTCAGGCATGCGGCAACTCCAGCGGCAAGAGCAGGGTGAACACGGTCTCGCCCGGACGCGAGCGGAAGCCGAGGCTGCCGCCGTGTTCGCGCGCGATCTCCTGGCACAGGGCGAGGCCGAGGCCGCTGCCTTCGGCGCGGCCCGACACCAGCGGCAGGAACAGCGCATCGGCCAGCTCCGGCGGCACGCCGCGACCGTCGTCGGCCACGTCCACGCGCAGGGCCGTGCGCAGGATGCGTTCGCCCAGGTGCACGCCGCGCTCCACGCGCGTGCGCAGGGTGAGCGTGTGCGCGCCGGCCTGGATGGCGTTGCGGCCGAGGTTGAGCAGGAGCTGGGTGAGGCGGTCCAGGTCGCC
>DAOOVM010000116.1:0-8973 GCA_035370085.1 Rhodanobacteraceae bacterium
CCGCGGCCGGCACCTCCCGGGCGGCCGCACCGGCCGCCGCCATCGACGCCGCGGCCGGGGCGTCGGGCGGGTTGCTGCCGCGGCCGCGGTCGCTCGTGCCGACCGGGGCTTGCGCGGCGGTCCGCGCGTCGCGTGGCGGCGCCGCTGTGGCCGTCGATGGAGCGCCGCGGTTGCCCGCCCTACTGCGTTCTTCCGCGGCGATTTCCTCGGCCAGACCGGGGTCGCGCGCAGTCGCCGGAGCGGCGCTGCCGCGGGGGCCTCCCGCGCGCTCGGCGCCGACGACCGCTGTCGCGGCCCGCGGCTCGGGCGGCGCATCGGCGGGCGGGGCCGCGGGGCCGTCCAGGCGCAGACGCTGCCCGACAAAGATGGTGTAGGGCGGCGCGATGCCGTTCCAGCGCGCCAGGTCGCGGAAGTCCAGACCGTTCTTGAAGGCGATGCCGTAGAGCGTATCGCCGGACATGACGACATGGGCACGCGGACCTGCGCGCTCATCCCGCGCCGCTTCGCGCCACCCCGGGACCGCGCCGCCGCTGCGGTCCTCCACCGGAGCCGGCGGCTGCGACGCGCAGGCCGCCAGCAGCAGTGCAGCCGCGGCCAAGACCCATTTGCCTCGCGTCGCGCCCCTGTGCGCTTTCACGATTCGTGCGTCCTCCGCCGCGCGTGCTAGCGCAGCTTGAACCAGACCAGCAGGCCGAGCAGGAGCAGTACGGCCGCCCAGCCCACCCACTCGATCCAGCGGTGCAGGACCGCCTCGGCGCGCGCTCCGCCGGCTCGGATCAGGCCGCACAGCAGATACACGCGCTTGCCGCGTCCCACCACCATGCTGGCGAGAAAAGCCGGCATCGGCACACCGACGATGCCCGAAGCCCAGGTGAAGATCTTTAGCGGCACGGGCGTGAATCCGGCCAGAACCAGCAGCCAGAATGCGGTCCACGGGCTCTGTGCCACGTCCACGCGCAGTTGCTCCACCAGGGCATCGATGCGCGGCAGCCAGCCCAGCGAGGCGAGCAGCGGGCGCAGGGCGTCGAAGGCGTAGTGACCCAGGGCATAACCCACCACCGCACCGGCGAGGGAAAACACCAGGCTCAGGCTGGCCAGGCGCAGCCAACGCTGCGGCTGCGCCAGGGTCATGGGGGCAAGCATCACTTCCGGCATGACCGGAAAGAAGAAGGCCTCGACGAAGCTGAGCGCGGCGAGGATGCGCTCGGCATGGCGGTGGCGGGCCCACTGCAGGGCCTTCTCGTAGATCGGGCGAAACAGCTTCAACGCCATCCCCTGTCGGTTGTGTGGCGCGCGCGCGCAGCAACGCCGCGCCGGCGCGGCGGCATCAAAGCGTGCCCCCGAGCAAGGGCACGAAGGCCACGTCGCACAGCGACTCGCGCACCCAGCCGGAGCCGGGGTCGGCAGCGCGGCGCACGCGCACGAGCCGCTGCCTGCCGGCTGGACCGACCGGCGCCAGCAGCACGCCATCGGGCGCCAACTGGTCGAGCAGGGCCGGCTCCAGTTCGGCGCCCGCGGCCGTCAGCACGATGGCGTCGAAAGGCGCCTCCTCAGGCCAGCCCAGGCGGCCGTCGTCGTGCCTGGAGCGCACGTTCTCCAGACCGAGCTTGCGGAAGCGCCGGCGCGCGTTGCGCAGCAGCTCTTCGATGCGCTCGACCGTATAGACATGCTCCACCAGGCGCGCCAGTACCGCCGCCTGGTAACCGGAACCGGTGCCGACCTCCAGCACGCGCCGCGGCACGCCACCCTGCAGCAGGGCCTCGGTCATGCGCGCCACCACCCACGGCTGGGAGATGGTCTGGCCGTGGCCGATGGGCAAGGCCGTGTTCTCGTAGGCGCGCGTCGCCAGTGCCTCGTCGATGAACAGATGGCGCGGCAACTCGCGCAGCACGTCCAGTACGCGCCGGTCGACGATCCCACCCTCACGCTGCAGCCCGTCCACGAGCCGATCGCGCGCCCGCTGCGAGGTCATGCCCAGACCCTTGGCCTCGCTGCCGAAGCGGCTGAAAACGCTCATCGCCATGCCGTCACGCCGCGTGATCGACGTCGCGCGGCAGCGTCGCCACCCAGCCGGCCACCTTGTCCAGCGCCTGGTAGCGCGTCAGATCGACGTGGATCGGCGTGATGGAGATGCAGCCCTCGCGCACGGCGTGGAAATCGGTCCCGGGCCCGTCGTCCTCGGCGTCGCCCGGCGGGCCGATCCAGTACACCGGACGACCGCGCGGATCGTTCTGGCGGATGCAGGGCGCGGCGCGATGGCGGCGGCCGAGGCGGGTCACGGCGAAGCCGCGCAGCTCGTGCCACGGGCGATCGGGCACGTTGACGTTGAGGATGGTGTCGGCCGGCAGGGGATCGACCAGCAGTCGCCGCATCAGCACCAGCGCGGCCTGCGCTGCGGTGTCGTAGTGCACGCCCTTGTGGTCGGTGCTGACCAGCGAAACGGCGATCGCCGGCAGGCCGAGGAAGCGCCCCTCCATCGCCGCCGACACGGTGCCGGAGTAGATGACGTCGTCGCCGAGGTTGGCGGCGTTGTTGATGCCCGAGACAACGATGTCCGGCTGGAAATCGAGCAGGCCGGCGAGGGCCAGGTGCACGCAATCGGTAGGCGTGCCGGCGACACGGTAGCGGCCGTCCTCCAGGCGCGCGACGCGGATCGGCTGGTCCAGGGTGAGGGAATTGCTCGCGCCCGAACGGTCGCGGTCGGGCGCCACGACGGTGACGTCGCCGACCACGGCCAGTCGCGCGGCGAGCACGCGGATGCCCGGCGCATCGACGCCGTCGTCATTGGAAACCAGAACACGCATGCGCAACCCTTGGACAAATGGCGCCGCGGCCGCGCGCCCACGCGCGCTGACCGGCCCATCGACGCCGAAGCGCGCAGTCTAGCGGATTCGCCCGGCCCGCTCAGCCGCGCCCTGGTTTCGGCGCGCGCGGCGGCGCCGCACGGGTTGCCCGGCGCGACCCCGGCGCCTCCCCCCTGACTGCGACACGCATGCGGCCTCACCTCGCGCATGCCCGGGCTTTGCTACGCTCCCCGCATGAAGTGGCGTCCTTCCCGCGCCCCCGCGCCCGCAACCGTCCCCGACGCCGACGACGTGCGTCTGTTTCACGAGGCGGTCGGTCCGGTACGGCGCCTCGCCGCCGGGGGTGATCCTCTGCGCCCCACTCCGCCCGCTCCCGAACCCACGCAGTTCCTGCGCGACGAGGCGGCGGTGAGCGGCGAACTGCTCACCATGCCGATCGACCCGGCCTCGATGGAAGTGGGCGAGGAGCTGAGCTACCTGCGCGACGGCCATCCGCCGAAGATCCTGCGCCAACTCCGCCGCGGGCAGTACAGCGTGCAGGACGAGATCGACCTGCACCAGATGAGCGCGGAGGTGGCGCGAGCGGCGGTAGCCGTGTTCCTCGCCGAGGCGAAGCGACGTGGCTTCGGTTGCGTGAAGATCATCCACGGCAAGGGGTTGCGCTCGCGCGCCGAGGGCCCCGTGCTGAAGCGCCTGGTCGACCGCCTGCTGCGCCAGCGCGATGATGTGGTGGCCTTCGCCTCGGCGCAGGCGCGCCAGGGCGGCACGGGCGCCGTGCTCGTGCTGCTGCGTCCGCCGCGCTGAGCGCGGCGGACGCCCGCGCCCCTCAGCGGTCGCTGGCGGCTGCGACCTTGCGCGTGGGCAGGTTGACCCAGCGCACCACCGCGCCGCGGTGCACGGCCCAGTCGTTGACCGCCGCAATCTTGCCCTCGTCCACTTCCTGGGGCAGGTCGCGCTTGACGATGCGCCCATCGCGGCTGGCGCATCCGCACAGCACGACACCGGCCAGGAACACTGCACAGGCTGACCCGAGCTTCATGGCGACCTCCGCTGACCCAAGTACCGGCCAGGACGCCCGGGCGCGGCGTGCCGTCGCAGCAGGTCCCCGCCAGTCCGGGGCGCCGCAGGGCGCGTCAGCCCTCCGCCGCGTCCGCCTCTGGCAGCACGGACAGTGATTGCGCGTGCAGCAGCTCGCGTACCACCACGGTGGCGTAGGCGCCGGCCGGCAGGGTGAAGGCCAGGTACAGATCCTCGCCATCCCAGCGCCACTCCAGTCCGTGCGGCATGAGGCGCAGGCTGCGCCGCTCCTGGCGCAGGCCTTCGCGCTCCAGGCCGGTGACGAGTTCGGGCTCGTCCCCCGCCGCGGCGCGTTCCAGGGCGGCCACGTCGCCGCGACTGCGCAGTTCGCCCGCGCCCCACAGCGGCCCGGTGGGATGGATGTCGCCGGCCTCCAGGCGCGACTGCAGATGCGGCCCGAACGGCTCCGGCCCGAACACGCTGTGGCTGCCGTCGAGCATCCACACCTCGCCATCGAGCGCCCGATCCCAGCAACCCGCCGTCACGCGCCGAGCCAGAACCGCGTTGAACAGGGCGGACCGTGCGGCCGAGAGCAGCAGCCCATGCAGGTGGCGCGGAACGCGCCGCCGCGAAGCCAGCATGGCGCGCGCGCGCTCGACGTTGTCGCCATCGCGTCCGAAACGCTGCTCGCCAAAGTAGTTCGGCACGCCGCGCGCAGCGATCGCTTCCAGCACCCGCGCACCCGCCTCGCGATCGCCCTGCACCGCGCGCAGGCGCAGCGCGAAGGCGTTGCCGCGCAGGGCACCGCGCTTGAGCTTGCGCCCGTGACGCGCGGCCGCCAGCACACGGAATTCGGCGTGCTGCAGCGCGCCCCAGTCCGGCTCGGCGCGGCCGGGCAGATGCACGGAAAACGTCTGCCGCGTCACGGCGTGGCGGTCCTTCAAGCCGGCATAGCCCACCGCCTCGGGACCGACGCCGGCGAAGCGCGCCAGCTCGCGCGCCACGAAATCGGTGTTGGCGCCGCGCTTTTCCACGCGCAGGAAGACGTGCTCGCCGCTGCCGTCCGGGTCGAATCCCAGGTCCTCGTCGACGACGAAGTCCTCGGGCTGAGCGCGCATCAACCCGGACAGCGGTGGACCGCCGTGGGCGCAGGGCCAGCCACCGGTCTGACTCATTCCCGCGCCCCCAGCAGCAGCACGACCGCCAGCGCCGCCAGCCCTTCGCCGCGACCCGTGAAGCCGAGCTGTTCGCTGGTGGTGGCCTTGACGCTGATCTGCTCCGGCGCGGCACCGAGGTCCAGCGCCAGGTGGGCACGCATCGCGGCGGCGTGCGCAGCGACCCTGGGCCGCTCGCACACCACGGTCACGTCGGCATTGCCGAGCACGTAGCCCTGACCGCGCACCAGGCCCGCGCAGTGACGCAGGAACAGCCGGCTGTCCGCGCCCTTCCAGCGCGCGTCGCTCGGCGGGAAATGCTGGCCGATGTCGCCCAGGGCGAGCGCCCCCAGGAGCGCATCGCACAGCGCATGGATCACCACATCGCCGTCGGAATGCGCCAGCACGCCGCGGTCGTGCGGGATGCGCACGCCACCGAGCACCACGTGGTCGCCGGGCCCGAAGGCGTGCACGTCGTAACCCTGACCAATGCGCATGGAACCCGTCACGATCCTCCCTCCTCCAGCCAGGGCACCCTGAGCACGCACGGCCAGGCCGGGACATGCCGCATCGGCGCCGCGGCGCCCATGAGCCTCTCAGACATCGCCGGCGGTCCGCGGCAGCAGGAACTCCGCCAGCGCGAGGTCGGCCGGTGTGGTGACCTTGATGTTGTCCTCGGCGCCTTCCACCAGGGCCGGCTGGTGCCCCTGGGCCTCCATGGCCGCGGCCTCGTCAGTGACGCCACCGGACAGGTGGGCATGCTGCAGGGCACGAGTCAGTTCGCCACGCCGGAACATCTGTGGTGTCAAGGCACGCCACAGGCCGGCGCGCGGAACGGTGCGCGCAATGCGCGCGCCAGCCTGCGGTGGATCCGTGGCGGCGGCGAGCTTGACGGTGTCGCGCAGGGGCGCAGCGAGGATGCCGCCGCCGGCTGGACCTGCCCGCTCGATCAGTCGGCTCATGTCTCGCGCCCGCACGCAGGGGCGGGCGGCGTCGTGCACCAGCACGAAATCGTCGTCACGCACCGAATGCGGCAGGGCGCGCAGGCCGGCCAGCACGGAGTCGGCGCGCTCCCGCCCGCCCAGTGCGGTCTCCAGCGGCTTGCCTTCCAGCTCGTTGAGTCGGGGCCACAGCGCGTCGTCGGGCGCCAGCACGACCATGAGTCCGGCGATGCGCGGATGGGCGGCGAGGCGTTGCAGCGTCCGCAGGATCATCGGCACGCCGGCCAGCGGCAGGTACTGCTTGGGCACTTCGGCACCGAAGCGCTGCCCGCGGCCGGCGGCCGGCACGATGCACCACAGGGCTGCCGGCGGGCCAGCGCCGTCGCCCTGCAGCAGGGTGAGGCCGCTAGCGCTCATGCGCGACGCTGCCCTCGGCGGGTGCGGCGGACCCCGAGGACGCGGGCGGACCGCCCTTCACCATCGGTTCGGCTTCGATCACCTGGTAGAAGGTCTCGCCGGGCTTGATCAGCCCCAGCTCGGAGCGGGCGCGCCCCTCGATGGCGTCGCGCCCCTCCTTGAGGTCCTGCACTTCGGCCGACAGCGCCTCGTTGCGCGCCTTGAGCCGCTCGTTCTCGCGCTGCTGCTCGGCCACGTGCTGACGCAGCGACGCCAGCTCGCGCATGCCGCCCTCGCCGGTCCACAGTTTCAGCTGCAGGGCGATCAGCAGGATGAGCAGGACAAGGGCGGCCCAGCGCAGCACGTCGGTCGTCGGTCACGGATCAGCCGAGCAGACCGGGCACGTTGGGGAACGCCTCCCGACCGGCGTAGCGCGCGGCGCTGCCCAGCGCCTCCTCGATGCGCAGCAGCTGGTTGTACTTGGCCACGCGGTCGGTGCGGCACAGCGAACCGGTCTTGATCTGCGTGGCCGTGGTGGCCACGGCGATGTCGGCGATGGTTGTGTCCTCGGTCTCGCCCGAGCGGTGCGACACGATCGCGGCGTACTTCGCCGCATCGGCCATGGCGATGGCTTCCAGCGTCTCCGACAGCGTGCCGATCTGGTTCACCTTGATCAGGATGGCGTTGGCAATATGCCTGTCGATGCCTTCGCGGAAGATGCGCGGATTGGTCACGAACAGATCGTCGCCCACGAGCTGCACCTTGCCGCCGAGCTTCTCGGTCAGGCCCTTCCAGCCGTCCCAGTCGCCCTCGGCCATGCCGTCCTCGACGGTGATGATGGGATAGCGCGCACACCAGTCGGCGAGGAAGTCGGCGAACTGTTCGGCGCTGAGACGCTTGCCCTCGCCGGCGAGGTTGTACTTGCCGTTCTCGTAGAACTCGCTGCTGGCCACATCGAGGCCCAGGTAGACGTCTTCGCCGGCGCGGTACCCGGCCTTGGCGATGGCTTCGAGGATGGTTTCCACCGCCTCTTCGTTGGACTTCAGGTCGGGCGCGAAACCGCCCTCGTCGCCCACCGCCGTGGACAGGCCGCGCGCCTTCAGCACCGACTTCAGCGCGTGGAAGATCTCGGTGCCGCAGCGCAGCGCCTCGGAGAAGCGCGAGAAGCCCACTGGCAGGACCATGAACTCCTGCATGTCGACGTTGTTGTCGGCATGCGCGCCGCCGTTGATGATGTTCATCATCGGCACCGGCAGCACCGCCGCACGATCGCCGGCGAGATACTTCCACAACGGCAAGCCCTTCGAGGCCGCCACCGCGTGCGCGTTGGCGAGCGACACGCCGAGCAGGGCATTGGCGCCCAGGTGGTTCTTGTTGGGCGAGCCATCCAGCGCGATCAGGCGGGCGTCCAGACCCTTCTGATCGGCCGCGTCGGCGCCCTGCAGGGCCGCCGCAATGGTGGTGTTGACGTTGGACACCGCGCGCGTCACGCCCTTGCCGAGGTAGCGCGTCTTGTCGCCGTCGCGCAGCTCCACCGCCTCGCGCGAGCCGGTGGAGGCGCCGGACGGCACCGCCGCGCGGCCCATGTGGCCGCTGCTCAGGGTGACTTCGGCTTCGAGCGTGGGATTGCCGCGGGAATCGAGGATTTCGCGGGCGTGGACTTTGGTGATGGCGGTCATTAGCTTTCCAGAAATAAACGAAATGATCTGAGCCTCAATTACTGATGTTAGTGCGCATGACTGCACTGCATCAGTTTCGTTTCGCGTGGATATTTCAACAGATCTCGGTCTTGCGTAGTTTCAATTGTCCTGAAACTGGCTCCGGCCTTCACCACAGCGCTCATGAACGCCACGTCGGCGTCTTCGCTCGTGCAAGTGACCCAGATTTCAACGCAGCCCAAAGCCTTGGGCGCTCCATCTGACGTCAGCTTGGCAATTAGTTCATCAAGTCCAAACCAATCGGCGCCCAACTGATACTTCTGCTCTACCGACCTTCTTAGCAAAAGGGTTGGACCCTTGCAGCGATAAGCGTCGCCCGCAAGAAAATGTTCGGGCCGAATTGATGATTGATATGGTGCAGAACCGCCTGCGGTAGCTGTTGCAACTCCGAAACAACTCAACGCCAGAATTCGGCGGATCATGGCAACTCCAGTAGCCCGTTCTTCTTGGCTACTCGATCGATGGCCACCAGCGTTTCCAGCAAGCCTTCCATCTTCCCCAGCGGCCACGCATTCGGCCCGTCGCTGAGCGCCTTGTCCGGGTCCGGATGGGTCTCGGCGAACAGGCCCGCGATGCCGGCCGCCACCGCCGCGCGGGCCAGCACCGGCACGAATTCGCGCTGGCCGCCGCTCTTGCCGTCAGCGCCGCCGGGCAGCTGCACCGAATGTGTGGCATCGAACACCACCGGGCAGCCGGTATCGCGCATCACCGCGAGGCTGCGCATGTCCGACACGAGGTTGTTGTAGCCGAAGCTCGCGCCGCGCTCGCACACCATGATCTGCTCGTTGCCCGTGGCTTTTGCCTTGGCGGCGACGTGCTTCATTTCCCAGGGCGAGAGGAACTGGCCCTTCTTGATGTTCACCGGCTTGCCGGCGCGGGCCACGGCCTGGATGAAGTCGGTCTGGCGGCACAGGAAGGCGGGCGTCTGCAACACGTCCACCAC
>DAOOVM010000117.1:0-8857 GCA_035370085.1 Rhodanobacteraceae bacterium
GGCACTTCCAGCACCACCTTGTCGGTTTCCAGGTCCACCAGGTTCTCGTCGCGCTTGACCGCGTGGCCGGGCTTCTTGTGCCAGGTGGCGATGGTGGCGTCGGAAACGGATTCGGGCAGAACCGGAACTTTGACTTCGATGGCCATGGGGCGTGTCCTTGGGCGACGTATTCGGGAGTGCGGGGGCGGGCGGGATCAGTCGGCCGCGTGGTCGGTGCCGGCGGGTGCGACCAGCGCCTGTTCGACCAGGGCCGCCTGTTCGGCGACGTGGGTGTTGTAGTGGCCGCAGGCCGGTGCGGGCGAGCGGCTGCGGCCGGCGTAGCTCAGCGTGTGCTCGCCGATGCAGGCCTGCAGGTGGTGGCGGATCTGGAACCAGGCGCCCTGGTTCATCGGCTCCTCCTGGCACCACACCACTTCCTTGGCCGCCGGGTACTTGGCCAGTTCGGCCTTCACCTCGTTGCGCGGGAAGGGATAGAGCTGTTCCACGCGCACGATGGCCACGTCGGCCACGCCGCGCTTCTCGGCTTCCTCCACCAGGTCGTAGTACACCTTGCCGGCGCACAGCACCACGCGGCGCACGCCCTGGCCGGCCTTGGCGGTGGAATCCGGGATCACGAGCTGGAAACCGCCGTTGGCGAGATCGTCCAGGCTCGACACCGCCAGCTTGTGGCGCAGCAGCGACTTCGGCGTCATCACCACCAGCGGCTTTCTGCAGTCGCGCACCATCTGGCGGCGGATCATGTGGAAGGCCTGCGCCGGCGTGGTAGGCACGCACACCTGCATGTTGTCGAGAGCGCACAGCTGCAGATAGCGCTCCAGACGCGCGGAGGAGTGCTCCGGCCCCTGGCCCTCATAGCCGTGCGGCAGGAACAGGGTCAGACCGGACAGCCGACCCCACTTGGCTTCGCCCGAGCTGATGAACTGGTCGATGACCACCTGGGCGCCGTTGGCGAAGTCACCGAACTGGCCCTCCCAGATCACCATGGCGTTGGGTTCAGCGGTGGAATAGCCGTACTCGAAGGCCATCACGGCCTCTTCGGACAGCACCGAATCGACGATTTCCACCCGCACGTCCTCGCGCACGCGGCTCAGCGGCAGGAAGGTGCCATCGGTCTTCTGGTCGTGCAGCACGGCGTGGCGGTGGAAGAAGGTGCCGCGGCCGACGTCCTGGCCGACGACGCGCAACTCGTGCCCTTCGTCGAGCAGGGTGGCGTAAGCGAGGTTCTCCGCGTAGCCCCAGTCCAGCGGCAGTTGCCCCGCCGCCATCTTGGCGCGGTCCTCGTAGATCTTCGCCACACGCGGATGCAGCACGAGATCGCCCGGCAGGGTGAGGATCTTCTGCGCCAGGGCGGCGAGCCTGTCGCGGGCGACGGCAGTGCGGGCGGGCTGGGCGAGGCTGCCGTGCAGCCAGCGGCTCCAGTCCAGCGCGTAGGGGTCCTTGAAGCCGGCGTCCAGCTCGGCCACCGGCGTGCCGGCCTCGAGCTTGCGGCGGTATTCCTCGGTCAGCGCCTGCGCCGCGCCGGCGGCGAGGACGCCCTGCGCCTCCAGCGCCTTGGCGTACAGCTCGCGCGTGGTCGGGCGGGCGCGGATGACCTGGTACATCACCGGCTGCGTCGCCGCCGGCTCGTCCGCCTCGTTGTGGCCGTGGCGGCGGTAGCACACCAGGTCGATCACCACGTCGCGGTGGAAGCGCTGGCGGTAGTCGAAGGCCAAGCGGGCCACGAACAGCACCGCCTCGGGGTCGTCGCCGTTGACGTGGAACACCGGCGCGTTGACCATCTTGGCCACGTCGGTGCAGTACAGCGTGGAGCGCGCGTCCTGCGGATTGGACGTGGTGAAGCCCACCTGGTTGTTGATCACCACGTGGATGGTGCCGCCGACGGCGAAACCGCGCGCCTGCGACATGTTGAACAACTCCATGACGACGCCCTGGCCGGCGAAGGCGGCGTCGCCGTGCACCAGCACCGGCAGTACCTGGGTTCGTTCGCTGTCGCCGCGGCGCGTCTGGCGGGCGCGCACGGAGCCCGCCACCACGGGGTCGACGATCTCCAGGTGCGAGGGGTTGAAGGCCAGCGCCAGGTGCACGGTATGGCCGGGCGTCCTGATGTCGGCGCTGAAGCCCATGTGGTACTTCACGTCGCCGGAGTGGGCCGGATCGTCGGGATGGTCGAAGCGGCCCTCGAACTCGGCGAACAGCTTCTGCGGTGCCTTGCCCAGGGTGTTCACCAGCACATTGAGGCGGCCGCGGTGGGCCATGCCGATGATCATGTCCTTGACGCCGTCGCTGCCGCCGCGGCGCACGAGTTCGTCCAGCAGCGGGATCAGGCTGTCGCCGCCCTCGAGGGAAAAACGCTTCTGGCCGACGTACTTGGTGTGCAGGTAACGCTCCAGACCCTCGGCGGCGGTGAGCCGCTCAAGCACGCGACGGCGTTCCTCGCCGCTGAGGCCGAAGCGCCCACCGGCGCGCTCGAGCTGCTCGTGCACCCAGCGGCGCTGCTCGGCGTCGCTGATGTGCATGAACTCGGCGCCGATGGTGTTGGCGTAGGTTGCCTGGAGCAGTTCCACCAGCTTGCGCAGACTCAGGCGCTGCGGGCCGGCCAGCGAGCCGGTCTGGAACTCGGTGTCGTAGTCGGCCGCGGTGAGGCCGTGGAAGGCCGGGTCGAGGTCCGGCGCAGCCTGCTTCTGCGCCAGCCCCAGCGGGTCGAGATTGGCTGCGAGGTGGCCGCGCGAGCGGTAGGCGGTGACAAGCTTCAACACCGCCGCCTGCTTCTGCGAGACCGCGTCGCTGGCCGCCGGAGCCGCGGCCCCGGCCTGACCGCGGCCGTTGCGCTTCTGCGCCGCCTCGATGCGGGCGATGGCGTCGGAGTGCGGTGTGTCGCCCGCGGCGCGGCCCTTGAACGCATCGAAGTAGGCGTGCCACTGCGCCCCGACCGCAGTGGGGTCGCGCAGCCAGGCTTCGTACAGGTCTTCGATGAAGGCGGCGTTGCCGCCGGACAGCTGGGAGGTCTCGCGGAACTGCTGGAGGAGGTTAGCGCTCACGTCTCACACCGGGAAACGACGGACGCGAGGGGCGCGCCCACACTGCGACCGGGCTGGTCGAAACCGCGAAATTATACGCCGAACGTGTTGCGCCGCGGCAAGGCGAGTTCCGGTTGTCCGGCATGGACTTCCGTCGCATCCCGCGTTGCGGCGCTCAGATCGGGGCACCGGGCGGAATGGCGGGGGCCGGGCGCAGCTTCACCGCCTTGGGATCGGCCAGGTAGCGGGCGATGGTCTGTCCCGCCGCACGGCGGCTGGCGCCGCGCGCGCCGTCGCCGGCATGGTGCTCCAGCCAGGTGCGCCAGTCGCCGAGGCGGGCGCGCAGTTCGGCATCGACCTGGGCATGCAGCTGTCCGCCGTCGAGCGCGGCCAGGGCGGCATCCAGCACCACCCAGGCGGCGGCGAGCTGCACGGCTTGGGCGCCGGCGCCAGCGGCGGTGTCCTCGCGCTGCCAGGTGGCGCGGAACACGGCGTCCAGCACCTCGGCCAGACCGGGCTGGCGCGCATCGCGCGCGTGCTGCCAGGCGAGGCGGTTGAGGCGTGCGGGATCGAACAGGAACTGCGTGGTCTGCGCGCTCGCCGCCTCGGCCGCGCTCAGCGCGTCGAACAGGGGCGCGCTGCGTGTGGCGAAGTATTCGGGTGTGCGCTGGTACTCGTTGGCCGGGGGCGTGAGCAGGTCGAGCACACTCGCTGGCAGCACGAGCTCCTCGGCCGACAGGCTGCGCACCAGGCGCTGCAGGGCGGCGCGCTGGTCCTCGGCGGCGACCGGCGTGGTCCCCGCGGGCGTGTCGCCGGCCTCGCCGTAGCGGTAGCGCGCGCCGCCGAGCAGGCGCGCCACGGCCTCGGTCTGGTAGCGATGCAGCAGGTAGATCGGCACGAGGCGTGCCTCCAGCTCGCCCAGCTGGCGCTGCGGCGGCAGCACGCCCAGGCTGAAGTGCGCCAGGGCCGTGCGGCGTGCCGCCAGCAAGGTGTCGAAGGTCTTGAGGGTGTCGGGTCCGAAATCCCACAACAGGCCGTCGGGATGGGCCTGGCCCGGCGTGCGCGCGTCGGGATCGCTGACGTAGGCGTAGCCCGCGGCGGCGATGTTGCGGCGCAGCTGCTGCAGGGCCGCGGCCTCCTCGCCCGGCGCAAACTGGCCATAGGCGTGCTTGACCAGGAACACGTCCCAGGGGCCGACGCCGCTGCCGTAGGCCTGGTCCAGGGCAATGCGCTCGCCCTCCAGGCGCAGCAGCGGGTGTGGGTAGTCCATCACCGAGCCGTTGCCGTGCCGGCTGGCGGCGAAATTGTGGGCGAAACCCAGGGCGTGCCCCACTTCGTGCGCGGCCAGCTGGCGCAGGCGCGCCAGGGCCACGGCCTGGGCCTGACCGGCCAGTGCGGACGCATCGGGCTTGTCGTAGGGGGCGAGCAGGCTCTCGGCGATGAGGATGTCCTGACGCACGCGCTGCGAGCCCAGGGTGACGGAACCCTTGATGATCTCGCCGCTGCGCGGATCGGACAGCGCCGCGCCGTAGGACCAGCCGCGCGTCGCGCGGTGCACCCAGGCAATCACGTTGTAGCGGATGTCCATGGGGTCGGCGCCGGGCGGCAGCAGCTCGACGCGGAACGCGTCCTGGAATCCGGCCTGCTCGAAGGCCGCTTTCCACCAGTTGGCGCCCTCCAGCAGCGCCGATCGCACCGGTTCGGGCGTACCCGGGTCGAGGTAGAACACGATCGGCTTCTTCACCGGGCTGCGCGCGGCGGTGGGATCGGTTTTCTCGAGGCGGAAGCGTGGCTGCCAGCGCACGTCCAGGCTGTCGCCGAGCGGTTGGGCGAAATCGAAGTAGCCGCTGCTGAAGCCGCCCGAGGCGGGGTGGTAGGCACGCGGGACGTAGCCGGCGCCGGGCAGGCGCACCAGGCTCACGTGCTGGCGCACTGACAGGACGTGCGGGTCCATCGCCACCTGCTGCACGAAGGCGCCCTCGCCGGGACCGGTGAAGGTGAGCAGGCCCTCGAGCTCGGTGTTGTCCGGGAAGCTCTTGGCCTCGGGCAGGGCGGCGCTGCGCTCCTTGTCGATGGCGTACTTGCCCTGCTTGGTCTGTTCCAGGCGATCGGCGATGCCGTGGCGGTCGCTGGCGAGAAAGGAGGAGAAGTCCACCAGCGTCTCCGCCGCGGCGCCGGCGGTGGTGGCCAGAACGTCGCCCGCCCACAACACCGACTCGGCGAAGGCCTGTTGCGCGGCAAGGCGCTCCGCGGGGCTATCGGCGCGGGCGACGTAGCGCGTGTTGCGCTCCACCAGCATCACGCGCTTGCCGAAGCGGCGAAACTCCACCTCGTGCACGTTGCCCGGCTGGCCGCGATCGAGCCCGATGTCGTTGGAGCCGAGGCCCCAGGGCAGGGAAGTGACCAGCAGGAAGGGTTGGTCGAAGGCGCCGATGCCGAGCAGCACGCGCCCCTGGGCAGCGTCGGCGTAGACGTGGACGAAGCCGGGCAGGGACGTGGTGCCGCGCACGGCCTGCTCGAAGCTGGTCGGTTTCGTCGTGACGTTGACCGCATCGGTGGCCGCGGCCAAGCCCGGGCAGCTGGTCAGCGCCAGGAACAGGCAACAGGCGGACAGGCGGCGTGACAGCGGCATGGGCGGCTCCTCGTGCGGAAAGCCGCGACCATAGCCAAGCCCCGTCGCGCCGGATAGTCGCCGAAGGTCACGGCGGCGCGCGTAGAATGCGGCCACGCCCCCTGGAGTCCGCCGTGATGACCCTGTGCCCCGTCGCCCTCGCCGTCGGCTGCAAGAAGTGCCCGGTGTTCAGTGTGTGCCCGCTCAAGAGCGTGATCGGTGACGCCAAGCCCGCGGCGGCGGCCCCGCCCAAGGCCGCTGCCGCGAAGAAGAAGGCTCGGCGCTGAGGCCACGCCGGCGCCGCGTCCCACGCCGTTGCGGGCGGCGTGCCCGTGGCGTGCGGTGCGTCCCGCGGCCGGCTTGCGCAGCGGGCCACCCGGCGCCGACACTGCGGCACCACCCCGACGGGATCGTGACGCCGTGAACGCACATGCCAGCACCGCCTCCGACGCCCCCGGCGCCGATACCCTGCGCCGCGACCAGAGCGTGGCCAAGAACCTGTTCTTCGGCGAGATCGTCGAGGAGAACCTGTTCCCGTACCCGAAGATGCGCGAGCGCGACCGCGAGATGCTGGTGGCGATGACCGACGCCATCGACGCCTTCCTGGCCGACAAGCACGCCGACTTCAAGGCCTGGGATCGCGCCGCCGAACAGCCGGCCGAGTTCATCCAGGGCCTGCGCGACATGGGCCTGTTCGGCCTGATCATTCCCGAGGAGCACGGCGGACTGGGCCTGTCCAATGCGGCCTATGCGCGCGTGCTGTCGCAGACCTCGCGCCACGACAGCTCCGTGTCGCTCACCATCGGCGCCCACAGCTCCATCGGCATGAAGGGCCTGCTGCTGTTCGGCACCCCCGAGCAGAAGGCGCGCTACGAGCCGCGCCTGGCCAGCGGCGAGATGATCGCGGCGTTCTGTCTGACCGAGGCCGGCGCCGGGTCCGATGCCGCCTCGGTGCGCACCAAGGCCGTGCGCAACGACGACGGCAGCTGGACCCTCAGCGGCGAAAAGATCTGGATCACCAACGGCGGCATCGCCGATTTCTACACCGTGTTCGCCCGCACCGACACGCCGGAAGGCAAGATGACCGCCTTCCTCGTCGAGGCGGCCTGGCCCGGCGTGAGCCACGGCCCGCACGAGGACAAGATGGGCATCCGCGCCTCGTCCACCACCACGGTGGCCTTCAGCGACGTGCGCGTGCCGGCCGAGAACGTGCTGGGCGAGGTGGGCAAGGGCTTCAAGGTGGCCATGGCCATCTTGAACAACGGCCGCACCGGCCTTGGCGGCGGTGCCGTCGGCGGCATGAAGACCCTGATCAAGCTCGCCACGGCCCAGGCCAGGGAGCGCAAGCAGTTCGGTCGTCCCATTGCCGAGTTCGGCCTGGTGCGCGAGAAGATCGCGCAGATGACGGTGGACTGCTTCGCCGCCGAGAGCGCGGTGTGGATGGTCGCGCACTACATCGATTCGGGTGTCACCGACTATTCGGTGGAGGCGGCCATCAGCAAGGTCTTTGCCAGTGAGGCGATCCAGCGCGCCGCGCACGAGGCGCTGCAGATTGCCGCGGGCAACGGCTTCATGCGCGAGTTTCCCTACGAGCAGGTCACCCGCGATGCACGCATCCTGTCCATCTTCGAGGGCACCAACGAGATCCTGCGCCTGTACATCGCCCTGTCGGGCCTGAAGGAGGTCGGCAGCACCCTGGCGGAAGTCAAGAGCGCCGTCGGCAGCATTTTCAACGATCCGATCAAGGGCTTCGGCGTGCTCGCCGGCTACGCGCGCCGCCGCGCCAGCGAGGCCACCGGCGTGGGCACCGACCGCATACTGCGCGAGCTGCACCCGACGCTGCGCAAGGCGGCGGATGCGTACGAGAAGTACGCGGTGGAGCTGTCCCAGGCGGCCGACGCGCTACTGAAGAAGCACGGCAAGGCAGTGGCCGAGCAGCAGCACGCGCAGAAGCGCATCGCCGACCTCGCCATCGACCTGTTCGTCGGCCTGTGCGTGCTCTCGCGTGCCGACACCCTCGTGCGCGAGAGCCACGCCGAGGCCGAGTCGGCCGTACGCATTGCCGAACTCTTCACCCGCCAGGCGCGTCGGCGCATGTCGCGCAACGTGCGCGGCATGGCGCGCAACGAAGATGCGGCGATCGAGGCGTTGGCAAGCAGGGTTCTCGACCTGGGAGCTTACGCGTGGGACGTCATTTGATCGCATGGCTGCTCCTGGGCAGCGCATGGCAGGTTGCGCCGGCGGCCCCGGCGTGTGCCCGGGCGGGCGCCGAGAATTTCGTCGTCGCCAACGTCAGCGGCAACCTGTCGGACGGATTCGGCGGCGACCTGCTCCTGCAGAGCACCGGTTCCACGGATCACATCCTGATGCATCGCTGCAGCGGTCGGCAGGGCAGTTCGTGCTACTTCGTCGTGAACGTGGCCGCGGGTCGCTACTACTTCCGCGAAGTGGTGACCGGGGCCAAGAACGGCCTGGTGTATCCGGTGTCGGGCAGCGGCCTCTGGTTTGAAGTCACCGGTCAAGGGGTGGACTACATCGGCGACTGGACCATCGTGCGGGGCGACTCCCGCCAGGTGCACAATCTGCAGATCGAATACCGTCTACGAGCGCTCGACGACATCGTTTCACTGTGCCAAACGGGCTCGAAGCGGCTGTTTCTCGACAAGACGAATGCCGCGGCGGCGGAGATCGTGGACTGATCGCCGGCACCGGCGGACGCAGATGACCTGACCAGCGGCGGGCTGACGACCCGCGTCGCCGTGGACACGGTTGCCGTCGCGGCTGCTAACCTCGCGGTCTTCTTTGCACTCCGGGAGTTCTCCATGGCGCAGTCTCGCCGTACCGTCCTCATCACCGGTGCCGCCGGCAATCTGGGTCAGGCCGTGGCGCAGGCCTTCGCCGCCCAGGGCGACAATCTGGTGCTGGTCGATCTGAAGACCGAAGCGCTGGCGCAGGCCTTCGGTGCGGAAGCGCCGGCCCGGCTGTTTGCCGCGGCCAACCTGCTGGACGCCGCGCAGGCGCAGGCCGTGGTTGGCGCCGCCCTGCAGCGCTTCGGCCGGATCGACGTGCTGTGCAACATCGCCGGCGGCTTCCGCATGGGCGAAGCCGTGCATGAAACCAGCGAGAAGACCTGGAATTTCCTCTTCGATCTGAACGTGCGCACGGTGCTGCACATGGCGCAGGCCGCCGTGCCGGCCATGCTGAGCGCGGGCGGCGGCAAGATCGTCAA
>DAOOVM010000118.1:0-8856 GCA_035370085.1 Rhodanobacteraceae bacterium
TCCACCGCAGCAAGGTGATGGAGAAGATGCGCGCCGAGGCCCTGGCCGAGCTGGTACGCGACGTGCTGCTGCTGGGCGAATCCGGCACCCCGACCTGAGCCGCGCCGCCGCGGCGACTCCGCCCGCAACCGATCGACCTGCCGCCTTCCCCGCTCGGCGTGGCGCGGGCCACGGCGCCGCCGGCGCGTGCCGCGCCCCGCCATGGGCACTTTCCGAATTGTGCCGACGTGGACATTTTTCCTAATGCCTCATTGAGCCCGACGGGGCGCCGGCCGCGCCGCGCCGCGCTCGACCGGCGCGCTTGACCTGCATCAAGAGCGGCGCGCTGGCGGCGCCGTCGTAGGTGATCGCACGAATACTGCGCACGGGCGCCGCGGCCTAAGGTGTGTCCACGCTGGAACGCTGCGCCACCGCAGCACACCGGCCAACCGCCCCGGCCCGAGTTCGCCCATGTCCCCGCAGCGCTCCATCCCGCCCGCCGTCCTCCGCCGCCCGCACGGCCGGCGCCTGGCCGCGCTCGGCCTGGCCCTGCTCGGCCTGCTGGACGGCGGCGTGGCCCTGGCGCAGAGCATGAGCGCCGCCGTGGGCGTGCAGATCGTGCTGGACGAGCGCAGCGTGGAAAGCATCCGCGCCTGGCGCCGCGCCCAGGGCCTGGATCCCGCGCCGGCGGGCACGGCACAGACCGCCACCGCCGACGCCCGCCAGCGCCAGCAACTGCGCTTCGCCGCAGCGCCGCTGCCGCCGCGCCTGCGCGACCTGCCGCACGTCGCCAGCGGTTCCTGAGGCGCCGCGCCGTCTAGGTAGTCGCACGCATGGTTGCGCCACCGCGCAGACCCTAGTCTGCGGGGGCAGGCAGCTCCTCCCCTCCGACCCCCGCCTGCCCCCGTCCCGGTGCGGCGCGAGCCGCCGAACCGGGGCCCCTGCGCCGCGCACCCGCCGCTTCAGTCCGTCCGCGCCAGCGCCGCGACCTCCTCCGGCCGCAGCGGACGCCAGGCGCCCTTGCGCAGGTCGCCCAGCCGCACGCCGCCGATCGCCACGCGCACGAGGCGCAGCACGCCGACACCATTGGCCTCGAGCAGTCGGCGGATCTGCCGATTGCGCCCCTCGTCGAGCACGATCTCCAGCCAGGCATGGCGCGCGCCGCGGCGCAGTTCGCGCGCCGCACGGGCAGCCAGGCGCTCGCCCTCGTCGACCACGCCGGCCTGCAGCTGCGCCAGCAACTCCGGCGTCGGCAAGGCGTCCACCTGCACGTGGTAGGTCTTGAGGACGTGGCCCTCCGGGGCGGTGACGCGCGCCGCCCAGACCGGGTCGTTGCAGAACAGCAACAGGCCCTCGCTGGCCTTGTCCAGGCGACCCACCGGCGCGACCCAGGGCAGTCCGGTGCCGTCGAAGCAGCGATACACCGTGTCGCGGCCGCGCTCGTCGCGCACTGTGGTCACCAGGCCGCGCGGCTTGTTCAGTGCCAGGTACACGCGCGTGGCGGTCGCAACCGCCACGCCGTCCACGGCCAGGCGCGCGTCGGCGTGGGCCGGGGCCTGCGGATCGCGCACCACGCGCCCGTCCAGCGCCACGCGGCCGGCGCGGACCAGGGCCTCGGCCTCGCTGCGCGAACAGTAACCACGCTTGGACAGCACGCGCGCCACGCCGTGGCGCGGCGCGTTCAGCCTGTCGCGCCGCAGGGCGCTTGGGCTAGGCTTGGGACGGGGAGGAGTGCGGCGCACCGGGAAACCTTGCCGCAAGCCTCGGCACGACGTCAAAGCACGAGGAGCGCGCCATGTCGGAACATTCCATCGATCTCTCCTGGTCGCGCGGCAGCGGCCCCTTCGAGCGCGGCAACTACGCACGCGAGCACGACATCCGCTTCGAGGGCGGACAGACCGTGCGCAATTCCGCCGCCTCGGCCTACGGCGGCGACACGGCGGCGAGCAATCCGGAGGAACTGCTGGTGGCGGCGCTGTCGTCCTGCCACATGCTCACCTTTCTCGCCGTGGCGGCCAATCGCGGCTACGTCGTGGACAGCTACGTCGACCACGCCATCGGCGTGCTGGAGAAGGACGCCGACGGCAGGATGGCGGTGACGCGCGCGGTGCTGTCGCCCACGGTGCGCTTCGGCGGCGACAAGCAGCCCAGCGCCGAGGACTACGCCGCCATGCAGCAGCGCGCCCACGCCGGCTGCTTCATCGCCAATTCGGTCAAGACCGCGGTCGAACTGCGCCTGTAGAGTCCGACGGGCCCGGCGCGCGCGCGGCGCGGCGACCCGTCCCTGCGCGGTGCGCCCGCTTGCGCCGATCGCCGCGCGCCGAGCGAGTGCTTCGGCGCGACCAGGCGACCGTCGATCGGCGCATCCACCCTCGCACCGGCCTGCGTACTCCCCGGCGTCGCCGCGCCGGCGCCGGACGGACTCCGGGTGTGCGGCGTGGCCTTTCACTCGGGTCTCACCGCCCGCGCCACACACTCACATTTGTCGAGACGTCTTCTGGCCCATGAACGCACCGCCTCCCGCCCTGCCCGATTCCCGCCTGCGCCGCGCCCTCGCCAGCGTACTGGGCTGGTTCGATGGTGCCGCCGTCGACACCTCGGAGGCCGGCGACGACGACGGCATCGACTGGCTGCGCGTGCTGCCTTTCCTGGGCATGCACCTGGCCTGCCTGGGCGTGCTGTGGGTCGGCGTGTCCGCGGTCGCGCTGTGGACGGCGCTGGCGCTGTACGCGCTGCGCATGTTCGCCATCACCGGCTTCTACCATCGCTACTTTTCGCACAAGGCGTTCCGTACCTCCCGCACGGTGCAATTCCTCTTCGGCGTGCTCGGTGCCGCGAGCGTGCAACGCGGCCCGCTGTGGTGGGCGGCGCACCACCGCCACCACCACCGCCATGCCGACACCGAGCATGACCCGCATTCACCGACGCAGCGCGGCTTCTTCTGGAGCCACGCCGGCTGGTTCCTGACGCGGCGCGGCTTCCGCACCGACTGGAGCGCGATCCCCGACCTGCGCCGCTTCCCCGAGCTGCGTCTGATCGACCGCTTCGACGTGCTGGTCCCGGTGCTGCTCGCCCTGGGCCTGTTCCTCGTCGGGCGTTGGCTCGGCGCGAGCCATCCCGAACTCGGCACCAGCGGCGCGCAGCTGCTGATCTGGGGTTTCTTCGTGTCCACCGTGGCGCTGTTCCACGCCACCGTGACGATCAACTCACTGGCGCACCGCTTCGGCACGCGCCGCTTCGCCACGCGCGACAACAGCCGCAACAACTGGCTGCTTGCGCTGCTGACCTTCGGCGAGGGTTGGCACAACAACCACCACCACTTCCCGGGCTCGGCGCGCCAGGGCTTCCGCTGGTGGGAGCTGGACCTGACCTACTACGGCCTGCGCCTGCTCGCCCTGTGTGGCCTGGTGTGGGATCTCAAGCCCGTGCCGGCCGGCCTGCGCCGCGGGGGGACCTGATGCGCATTGCCGTCGTCGGATCGGGCATCGCCGGCCTGGCCAGCGCCTGGCTGCTGGCGCGCGAGCACGCGGTCACGCTGTATGAGGCCAACGACTACCTCGGCGGCCACACGCACACGCACGACATCGAGCTGGCGGGGCGCCACTACGCGGTCGACACCGGCTTCATCGTGTTCAACCCGCAGCACTATCCGCTGCTGTCGCGCCTGTTCGCCGAGCTCGGCGTCGCCTCGCAGCCCACGACGATGAGCTTCGCCGTGCGCAATGAGGCGAGCGGACTGGAGTACAACGCCACCTCGCTCGACACGCTGTTCTGCCAGCGCCGCAATCTCGCCTCGCCGCGCTTCTGGGGCATGCTGCGCGACCTCGCGCGCTTCTACCGCGAGGCGCCCGCCCTGCTGTCGATGCAGGGCCCCGGCCCGACCCTGGGCGAGTACCTGGCCGAACACCGCTACGGCGCCCTGTTCCGCGACGACCACCTGGTGCCCATGGCCTCCGCCCTGTGGTCCTCGCCCTCGGCGCAGATCCTGCAGTTCCCGGCGAAGTACCTGGTGCAGTTCATGGCCAACCACCACATGCTGCAGATCAGCGGCCGCCCGCAGTGGCGCGTGGTGCGCGGGGGCTCCTCCAGCTACGTGCGCGCCCTGCGCGCCCGCTGGACCGTGCAGGAGCGCGCCGACTGTCCGGTGCGCGCGGTGCGCCGCGACGCCGAGGGCGTGCAGATCGACAGCCTCGCGGGCAGCGAGCGCTACGATCAGGTCGTGCTGGCCTGCCACAGCGACCAGGCGCTGGCCCTGCTGGCGGACGCCACGCCGTGCGAGCGCGAGATCCTCGGCGCCATGACCTACCAGGCCAACGACACGGTGCTGCATACCGACGCGCGCCTGCTGCCGCGCCGGCGCAAGGCCTGGGCGGCCTGGAATGCGCTGGTGCCGCGCGCGGCGGAAGAGGTGTGCACGGTGAGCTACTGCATGAACCTGCTGCAGTCGCTGGAGGCGCCCGAGCCGCTGCTGGTCACGCTCAACCGTACCGCGGCCATCGACCCGGCGCGCATCCTGCGCCGGATGCGCTACCACCATCCGGTCTACAGCCACGCCTCGGTGGCCGCGCAGGCGCGCCGCGCGGAGATCCAGGGGCAACAGCGCACCTGGTTCGCCGGCGCCTACTGGGGCTGGGGCTTCCACGAAGACGGCATGCGCAGCGCGGTGGACGTGGCCGCACAGCTGGGCGTGCGCTGGAGCGCCACCGCCGCGCCCGAAGACGCCCCCCTCGGGAGCGACAGCGACGGCCTCCTGCAGGGAGCCGCGGCGTGAGCGCAGCCCTGCGACGGCGCCTCGACGGCGCGCCCGCTGCGCCCCTCGCCGCGCCGGGCCGCGCGGCGCATGCGCGCTGCGACGGCGGCCCGCCGCGGCACAGCGCCATCTACGAGGGCTGGGTGCGCCATCGTCGCCACGCCCCGCACGCCCACGCCTTCCGCTACCGCATCGCCCTGCTCTTCGTCGACCTGGCCGAACTCGACACGCTGTTCGCCGGCCGCTGGCTGTGGTCGGCACGCGGGCGCGCCCTGGGCGAGTTCCGCCGCGGCGACTACTTGGGTCCGACCGAGCTGCCGCTGGACGAGGCCGTGCGCCGGCGCGTGGCGGCGCACACGGGCTTGCGCCCAGACGGGCCGATCCGCCTGCTCACTCACCTGCGCTACTTCGGCCACGTCTTCAATCCGGTCAGCTTCTACTACTGCTACGCCACCGACGGCCGCACGCTGCAGTGCATCGTCGCGGAGATCACCAACACGCCGTGGCAGGAGCGCCACGCCTACGTGCTGCCGGTGGACACGGCGCAGCGTCGCGGCGCGGCCCTGCACTGGAATTTCCCCAAGGCCTTCCACGTCTCGCCCTTCCTGCCACTGACGCGCGACTACGCCTGGGCCTTCACCGCCCCGGGCGAGGAGCTGCGCGTGCACATGGACGTGCTGCGTGGCGAAGCGCGCGAATTCGACGCCACTCTGGTACTGCGACGGCGCCCGCTGGACGGCCGCGGCCTGGCGCGCGTGCTGTGGCGCTACCCCGCCATGACCGTGCAGGTCGTCGCGGCCATCCACTGGCAGGCGCTGCGCCTGTGGCTGCGGCGTACGCCCGTCTACGACCACCCTTCCCGCTCGCGAGTCCACCCATGAACGACATCGCCAAGTCCGCCGCGCTGGAGCTGCCCGCCTTCGGCGCCCTCGAGCGCGCCCTGCGTGCGCGCCTGGTGGCGCAGATGGCCGCCCTGCACGGCGGCCGGCTGCGCCTGCAGGATGCCCTGGGCGAGGTCGAGCTCGGCACGCCCGACGCACACGGCGAAAGCCTGCGCGTGAACCTGCGTGTGCTCGACCCGGCCTTCTACCGCGCGGTCGCCGCCAATGGCAGCGTCGGCGCCGGCGAGGCCTACATGGACGGCCTGTGGGAGTGCGACGATCCCGTCGCCCTGGTGCGCCTGCTGGTGCGCAACCGTGACCTGCTCGACGGCATGGAGGGGGGACTGGCGCGCCTCGGCGGCCTCGCGCTCCGCGCCTGGCACGCCCTGCAGCGCAACACCCGCGCCGGCAGCCGGCGCAACATCGCCGCGCACTACGACCTAGGCAACGATTTCTTCCGCCTGTTCCTGTCCGCCGACCTCATGTACTCCTCGGCCCTCTTCGCCGACGAGCGCGAGGATCTGGACAGCGCCTCCACGCGCAAGCTCGACGCCATCTGCCGCAAGCTGGACCTCAAACCCGGCGACCGCGTGGTCGAGATCGGCACCGGCTGGGGCGGCTTCGCCGTGCACGCGGCGCGTCACTACGGCTGCCACGTCACCACCACCACCATCTCGCGCGAGCAGCACGCCCTGGCAGCCGCGCGCATCGCGGCGGCCGGCCTGGGCGAGCGCGTCAGCCTGCTGCTGGAGGACTATCGCGATCTGCGCGGGCAGTACGACAAGCTGGTATCGATCGAGATGATCGAGGCCATCGGCCACCAGTACCTCGACACCTATTTCGCCACGCTGGGTCGGCTGCTCAAGCCCGAGGGACTGGCCCTGGTGCAGGCCATCACCATCGAGGACCACCGCTATGCGCAGGCGCTGCGCGCGGTGGACTTCATCAAGCGCCACATCTTCCCCGGCAGCTTCATTCCCTCGGTCTCGGCCATGCTGGGCGCCATGGCGCGCGGCAGCGACCTGGGGCTGGTGCAGCAGCAGGATTTCGGCCACAGCTACGCCCTCACCCTGAAGGCCTGGCGCGAGCGCTTCCTGGCGCGCCTGACCGAGGTGCGCGCCCTGGGCTACGACGAGCGTTTCATCCGCATGTGGGAGTTCTATCTCGCCTACTGCGAGGGCGGTTTCCGCGAGCGCTCGATCGGCGTGAGCCACCTGGTGCTGGCCAAGCCCGGCTGGCGCGCGCCCTCGCCGCAGGGGTCGCCGCGCGCATGAGGCCGCTCTGGCTCAACGCCGTGCTGTACCAGCTGACCTGGTGCGCCAGCGTGTTCGGCGCCGCACGCGGGCTGTGGTGGAGCGGCCTGGTGGTGCTGCTCGGCTTCGCGGCCTGGCAGCTCGCCGACGCCCGCTCGCGCGCGACCGATCTGCGCCTGGTGGCGGCCTGCCTGGCCTGCGGCGCGCTGCTCGATGGCGCTCTGGCCGCCACGGGGCTGGCGCACTACGCGCTGGCGCCAGCCGGTCTGCCGCTGGCGCCATTGTGGATCTTCGTGCTCTGGGCCGCCTTCGCCCTCACCCTCAACCACTCGCTCGCCGTGCTGCAGCGCCATCGCGCGCTGGCGGCCACGCTGGGCGCGGTCGGGGCCCCGATGGCCTATCTCGGCGCCGCGCGCGCCGAGGCGGTCAGCTTTGCCGCGCCGCTGTGGGCGGCGCTCGCCCTGGGTTTGGCCTGGGCGCTGGCGCTGCCGTTGCTGCTGGAGCTGGCGCGGCGCTGGGCGGCGCAGGCGCGCGCATGAGCGGCGCCACGCCCGTACTCATCGTCTGGGCCGCGGCGGCCAGCGCCATGCTCGGCGGCTGGTGGCTGCAGCGGCGCACGCGCAATGCCGGCATCGTCGACGCGATCTGGGCCGCCTGCATGAGCGCCAGTGCGCTGTTCTACGCCACCGTGGGCGACGGCGGCCTGCTGCCGCGCGTGGCAGTGGCCGTGCTGGGCGGCTTCTGGGGCTTCCGCCTGTGCATGCACCTGCTGGCGCGCGTGCTGACCGAGCACGAGGACGGCCGCTACCGCCATCTGCGTGCCTACTGGGGCGACGACCAGCGCAAATTCTTCGCCTTCTTCCAGGCCCAGGCCGCGCTCACGGCGCTGTTCTCCCTGCCCTTCTACGCGGTGGCGCGCAACCCGACCGCGCAGCCCAGCGTCGCCCTCCTGGCCGGCGTCGCGGTGTGGGCGCTGAGCGTCGCGGGGGAAACGCTGGCCGACCTGCAGCTCGCGCGCTTCCGCCGCAACCCGGCGCAGCGCGGCCGCACCTGCCGCGAGGGCCTGTGGCGCTGGTCGCGCCATCCCAACTACTTCTTCGAGTGGACCCACTGGTTCGCCTACGTGCTGCTCGCGCTGGGCTCGCCCCTGGCTTGGCTGGCGTGGCTCGGCCCCGTGCTGATGCTCGCCTCGCTGTGCTGGGTGACTGGCATCCCCTACGTCGAGGCGCAGGCCCTGCGCTCGCGCGGCGACGACTACCGTGCCTACCAGCGCAGCACCAGCGCCTTCATCCCCTGGTTTCCCAAAGGCCGATCGCCATGAACCACAGCAGCAGCCTGCCCCTCGAACTGCCGCAGGACCGCCCCGCCGCCGGACTGCTCGGGCTGGCCGAGCGCGGCCTGGTGCCCGACGCCCTGCTGCGCCTGGGCATCCGCCGCCTGTGCGCGCAGCGCCTGCGCGAGGAGGGCGCGGGCGACATGGAGGCCGCCCACGAGCGCACCCGCGCGCGTCTTGACGCCCTGCGCGAGAGCCCCCTGGCCGTGCACACCGATGCCGCCAACGCCCAGCACTACGAACTGCCGCCGCGTTTCTTCGAACTGTGCCTCGGCAAGCGGCTGAAATACTCCAGCGGCTACTTCCCGCGCGGCACGGAGAGCCTGGATGAGGGCGAGGAGGCCATGCTGGCCCTGTATGGCGCCCGCGCCGAACTCGCCGACGGCCAGGACATCCTGGAACTCGGCTGCGGCTGGGGCTCGCTCACGCTGTGGATGGCCGAGCGCTTTCCGCGCGCGCGCATCACCGCCGTGTCCAATTCGCGCCCGCAGCGCGAGTTCATCGAGGCGCGCTGCCGCGAGCGCGGTTTCGCCAACGTGCGCGTGCTCACCCAGGACGTGAATCGCCTGGAACTGGACGGCGCCGCCTTCGACCGCTGCGTGTCGATCGAGATGTTCGAGCACCTGCGCAACTACGACGCCCTGTTCGCGCGCATCGCGC
>DAOOVM010000119.1:0-8831 GCA_035370085.1 Rhodanobacteraceae bacterium
TGAATTAAGCCGCGCCGCGAAGCGGCGTCGGCTTGAATGAATTGTTAGGGCGCTGGCTAAGGAGAACGAAATGACTCGTACCCGATTTGAAGCGGCACTGGAAAAGCGCCAAGCGGTCAAGGATGCCGAGGCGAGCGGGACTGTTGCCGACAGCAAGGAAGTCCGTCTCGCATTAATGGGGCGCGTTAGAACTGGCGAGATAACGCTGGAACAAGCGCAAGCCCAACTGAAAAAGATCAAGAGCGGGGCGAAGAAGGCGGGGATGATTACGCGAGCGCAGGCGTTCCGGCGCGGATGAGCCTGCGGCCTAACACCAGATAGACGGCACTTCCGCAGGCGTACGTAATACGCCTGCACTTTGATGGTGTAACAGCCGCCCAGGACCCCATGACCACGCACTTCCTTCCCTTCAACAAATCCCGCTGCGTCGGCCGCTTCGGACTCGGGCCAGACGATCCGATCTGTCCGCGCCGCGAGACGTGCCTGCGCTACCTCGCCATGGCCGCAGACGCGGAGCGCTGGCCGAACGGCTACCCACCCCGCGTGCCGGTGCACACTGGACTGTGCGCGGACGGGAGCGACCGCTACATCGAGGCCGCGACGTGACCACGCAATCCGCTTTCTGCTTCCCCCGCCTGCCGCGGCACCTGTGCAGCGACGTGTTCGAGGTAGACCCGCAGGACGCGACACAGGGCCGCCCGGTCGGCCTGCTGTGGGCATCGCCGGACTCAAAATCCGTTTGTGGCGACACAGTGTGGGTTCGAGTCCCTCCACCGGCACCATTACTTACATGATTTTTCGGCTCAATCGCCGGTCCGCAAAATGCGTTCCGGTCCGCAATTCGGCCGATCCACAGGGGCATCCGCCTCGCGGATCAGCCGCCGCACCAGCGCGGCCCGCGTCTCGCCCGTGCGCGCCAGCAGGCGGGCCAGGGCGGCGGCGTGATCGGCGTCCAGGGTGATCGGCGGCAGGGTGGCCGCGGTCGTAGGTTAGGTGCGGCTCACGAAATCCCCCAGCGCGATTTCAGCCATGTGATCACGCCGTCAAGGTCGCTGTCGCTGATCGCGCTGTTGAATCCGACCACTTCGCCGATGTCTAAAGCTCCGACTTGGTTAAGGCCGTTGCCAACGCGCAATGCACTAGCCAACGAGCTGGTATTTCCGCTTGCGGTTGATGTCTTCGTCCCTCCGTTGACTGACGATATGATGTTCCCGCCGATGTGCTGGCAGAGCACAACGTACCAAGTATCCTGAGGCGCTACCGTCTGCGCCTTTTTTTCTGCCCCGTCCAGATTGTAGCTGTTGAAACGCGCGGACGTTGCCGTAGTGAAATGCAATCCGAAGTAATTGCCGCCATCGCTGGCGATGCTGTACATATTGTAAGAAATCGTTCCGCTGTGCGTGATGCCAGACGTTTTGCAGACCACAATGAGCGTGGCCTGCGCATTGGTGAAATAGGTGCTTATAGCGCTTCCAGCTAGGTAGCTAGCCGATGCCGATGCACACCGCATCACGGCCCTACCGTTTTGCGCGCTTGTTGCCCATGTGATAAATGTCCCGCCAGTAATGAAATTTCCGCCTACCCCGGCTTTATTGATGGCGCCCTTTATCACATCGCTGTTGGACGCCACCGGCGTTGTGCAGGCAGAATCCTTGAATGTGTACGTCGGATCGCTGAAATCGAGCCATAGCGTGTTGCCGCTTATGGAGCTCGGACTCTTTCCCCCGACTGCAGTCAAGCTCTGATCACTCGTGGCAGTCTGCCCGTCGCCAGAGTCCACCGCCACCGTGAAGGCATATGTCCCGCTTGTCGCGGCAAAGCCCGAAGGGACGATGGCCCATCGCGCGCTGTCGATCAGCCGCGCGGAAAGGCTTAGCTCCAATGGCGGCGAGCCGGTGAGGTATACGCGGTACGGCGGCAAGCCGCCGTCTACAATGATCTGTCCAGCGAACTCCGCATTTAACACGTTGGCTAGGGTCAACGACCCAGAGAGCGCCAGTCTCGACGACGGATACATCACACCATTGGCCGCGCGATTCCACCCCGGGAAAAGCCCGCGATTCATTACGCGTCCCCGCCGAACGCAAACACCTTGAAAGCGCTCGCGCCGCCCGCCACGCTGACACTGGCGCGCAGGCTCCAGCCCGACGACAAGATCAAGTTGGCGTAGTACAGGTCAACGGGCGTCAGGCGAACCGACGTGGAAAGAGTGAGCGCCGAGAAGGCGTACTGGTCGAACAGGTGATAGGCCGCGCCGTCATAGAGGAAAAGGTTGACCAGCCCTGCCGCCGAGGTCGTGGCGATCTGCGTCAGTCGAAGCTGCTCGATCTTCGTCCCAGCGGTCGCGGCGGTGAGTATGGTCGTGACGTTCGTCGGCGCGGTAAGCGACGTATCGGCAGTGCTGGGGACTGTTCCGGCACCGATTGCTCGGACGGTTCCGAAAAAAATAGGTGCTGCGCTCATTGCCTACCTCCAAGGAGTCAGTACGCCAACAGCTGCTAGCGATGCAAGGTCGGTTGACCCGCTTCCGCCCGAGGCGTTAAGCGTTGTCCCTGACATGGACAGGTTTGTGCCTAGCGTGATGGGTGCAATGTCACCGCTAGACCCCCTGCCGAGGAGCGTTGCCGCCGAAAGTGCCACTTCCCCGACCGTTCCTGCCGTCGCCGCGGCGCGGGCAATCACCGTGTTTCCCGATGCGGCCTGGATGTTGGCATAGCTAACCCCGCCCGCAGCTATGCCCACCTGGACTGTTCCCGCCCCAAGTGTGACAACGGTCCCGGCGCCAGGCTGGAGTACGCTAGCGTTAGGCAACGTAGCGTCTGGCGCCGTCGTTATTACGGCGGCGTCTGCAGGGATGTACTCGAGGTTTTCCAGCCTGACGACGCGCTGGCGAATGCGGCCCATGGCTTAGGTGTTGTTCGCAATCGGGAGCCAGACTTTTCCGCTGCCGGTATTCCAGAGCATATAGATTTTCCTGTCCGTAGTCGGCGTCGTTGGGTTGTAAATCCAAATGGAATACTCGTCCATGGTCGTCGGAGGCGTTGCAGTGCCAATCACGACATTTGCAAGCTGCTGGAACTTGTAGTCATTGGCTGCCGGCACCACCGAACCGGTCCGGCCGTTGAAGCTCGCCACCACAGCAGAGGGCAGTCCGTCGAGCTTGGCCTTGTCAGCCGAGGACATCAGGCCCGACGTGGAGGCCGAGGCAGCCGGCACAGAGATCACAACATCGGTCGCGGTGCCTCCAGCCAAGACAGGACTCGTTGCTGTGACTGTACGGACGACGCCGGACAGAGAGGCCAAGTCTCGATTGACAAAGGCACCAGCACCGGAGCTGTACTGCAGCACCTGGCCATCCGACAAGCCTGAGATGGCCACTCCGGAAAGTCCACTTATTGCGTGCGTATGCCCAACGTCGGATTTCGTTGTCGGGTCGAAATTCCCGGCGGTCCAAATCTGCTTGTTGCTGATCCATCCCGATCCGTCCTTGAGCCGAAACGCGCGAACCATTGGGTCCGCCTCGGAATAGATTGTCAGCTCTTTGTCAGTTGTCAGCTCGAAGAAGTAGGCAAGGTACGCGCTAGACGGTGCGAACATTGACATGTACGCAGTAGAAAATCCGGAATTGAACGTCCAGTTCCCCGTGATAGTCTCGCTTGACCCCTTATTGGCTAGAGACCCATATGACGCCCCCACAACGATTGGCGTAAGGTCAACCGTGATGTTCCCATCCGCGCGGCTGAGCGTAAGGACATTTGTCGTCGGGTTGATGGATGCGGCGGTAACCGTCTGCCCAAACCTTGCGCTATCGGTCGCATCCGATCCTGCCGCGAGGTTTGTGACCTTGAAGCCGCCCCAATTGATGTTGCCCGTGACGGTGTTTCCGCCGTCCTTTTTCAGACAGGCATTGATGCCGGCGGCCAAGTCCTGATCGTGCGTGTCGTGTCGGCCGCTCTGAATCTTTACCCCAGCGGCTGCGTCCTGAGCCCAAACGGTGGCGCCTGTATAGGTGCCATTGGATCGCGTGAAGGTAGAGCCAGACCATGGCATGTCAGTTCACTCCGGCTTGCTTGAAGATGAGGGTGGAGGAATACCAGTAGAGCCTTTGGACCTTAGACCGGAAGCGCACCAGAAGGGCGACAGCGAAGCCGAAGGCATTGCAGTTGCGCAGGGCCGGCAGGGCCTCCTGCGAGGCGGGATCATTCAGGGGCATTGCCCAGTAGTCGGTGTCCCAGTAGGAGATGTCCCACTGCGCTTGCACCTGTTCTGGCGGGTCCGACATCGGGTGTACGTCGCGTGCGCCGTAGTCGTAGTAGGCAAGGACGTCCATGGCCCGCTGGAACTTGTTGTTCGTGACCATGCGAACCGACGTGAGCTGTGCTTTGAGGCCAGGCTGCCCTAGCTTCATGTAGGCCGTGAGGCAGGTGTAGTCGATGTACTCGCCGTCATCGTCCTGGCCCACATCCGCCTGCTTTACCTTGCCGTCCGACGTGCCGAAGTAGAGCTTGTCGGCGTGCACAGTCAGGCAGCGCACGTCCCAGCCGGTGAACTTGCACCAAGCGCCGTTGTTGGTGTTGCGAACGAACTGCTCTGACGCTGAGCTGCTGACCGGTACGTTGGCGATGTAGAGGTTTCCGGCCGGGTAGTACACACCGTCCCAGCCGAAGTTGTCGCGGTAGGTGCCGGCGGCGGCCTTGCAGGCGCGGGCGATCTTGCCGCCGAAGTTGATGTCCGAGTTCACGCGAGCGTTGTTGATCGCCTCATCGAGCGTCAGGATGCCGTCATCCGTGAATAGGACTTCGGTCGTGGCAACTCGCGTGTGGGAGCGAATCGACAAAGGGGCACCAATGTCGTAGCGCCCAACCATGGAGAAATTGAGCGCCGATCCCGGATCGGTGCCCTGGTAGATGACCGCCTCGCCAGTCGAGAACAGGATGGCGAGCATATCGTCCATGCCGTCGCCAGCATCGCGCGTCCAGGTGAGGATTTGCACGACATGGCCGCCCTTCTTGGCGACCAATGACAAGTCGAACGCAGTCAGCGTGCCTTGATAGGCGCCGGCCGCCGCGTACCAGAACTTGGCATCCTGGTTCTCCCAGTAGATCGCGCGGCCCTTGAAGCCCACCACGCCGACAAGGCTTGTCAACGTGGGGCCTGTTGCCGTGATGGCCGAAAGGCTGGTTCCGTCATACACCAGCGGCGTGTCCGCGCCGTTGACAAGAACAGCCTTGTTGTTGAAATGGGCGTACTGCCAGCGGTTGTTGGCCTTCCCGGTGGCCAGCGAGGACGCCGCCCCGCTGGTAATGTCCACGATGGCACCATTCGCGCACGCCAGGAGTTTGCGCACGCCGAGCGCGGAAAACGCTACCAAGGACTCGACAGCGCCGCCGAGCCCGGAAACAAAGGTTTCCGACCCTCCACGCGAGCGGACAGACCCCGCATCCGGAATGAGGTTTTCCATCCGCACCGCATCAGTGGGAGGCATCAGTTCCAACGAATCGCGGGCATTCCACCCCCCGACGGGCGCGGATAGGCCGAGAGCGCCCATCAGTTCTGCACCCACAGGTTGGTATACGGCTCGGATGGCCCGAAGAAGCGCGGTGGCATGATCGACTCTGACCCGGCGTCTCGCGCCCGCAAGGCATTCACGTACTTGTTGAAGATTTGCAGGTCGCCTTCCCAGTCCAAGCCTTTCTCACGCTTGAATCGCCACTTGATGTCAAGTGAAAGCAAGTCCTCGTCGCGGTCCCAGATGTCCGTGTCTTTCTCAAACTGCGGCTTGTAGGCTCCGGATGTGCCATCAACGACGGGCGCATACCGCTGGTATTCAAACGACAGCGTTCCGCCAGCCTGCGGGTTTAGGACATTGATGGAATCGTTGAAGAAGCGGACATACAACAGACCGCCAAGCTGCCCGCCAAGGGCGAGCAAATAGGCCCATGTGTCGGGCGATGTTGGGACTTCGACCTTGATTGCAGTCCCGTCCAGTGTCGCAGTGTCCGGAACGTATGAAAAGAAATCGGTAGGCAATGAATACGTCTTTGCCGTCGTCATCGTCACCGAATGGCGGCCGACGTTGTACCCATCCCGCTGCAGCCGGATATCCCGCAAAGACCTGGCCGACCGATTGGCGATGTAGTACGCCTGCAGGACGTTGGGGTTCGGGTTGTTCACGTACACGTCGGGGATTTCAAACCCCGATTCGCCGAACACCTGGTCAAGGATTTGTTTGAGGGTCATTGCCACGGCGCTTCTCCGACTTGTCCGGCTTGGGCGGCGGGGGAATCTCGCGCTCGAAGCTCATGTACTGGTCCACTTCGACAAGCTCGAAGTAGCGCCCGTCTCGCTGATAGGGAGGGCTCACTTTCATGCGACGCGCTCCAGCTTGCCTTCGACCACGCTGTAACGCGGCTTGATGGCCGTCAGGATGCGCTTGGCGATGCCGCGCAGCTCGCCCTGTGCTTCGGTCAGCTCACCCTCGAACTTGGCCAATTCCTCGACGGTGCGAATGCCCATTTCGACAAACTCGCGGAACCGCGCCGGCGTGATGCCAGGCAGCGCGCGAAGGTGCGTGCCTGCCTTGCCCTGCGTCGCCTCGAACTGCGCCCAGGCTTCGGGCCATTTGCGCTTGTCCTCGTCGCTGGCGGGCCGCGACACGTAGTCCTTTTCGTCGGGCACCTTGACGGCGACATAGACGGCATCGTTGTAGACAGGCCGCCCCAAGCGTTCGCTGGCTTCTTCGTCGCGCTGCGCCTGCAGCATGAAGGTCACGATGGGCTGCGGCCGCCTTGGCGCGATCTCGTTCCAAATCTGCTGGTCAATCGGCGACAGCCGCTCGACCGGCTTGGCGGGAAGGATGATGTTGTCCAATGAGATACCGGGGCGGTTGCCCGCCCCGGCTCCGTCAGGTTACGAAGCGATGATCACGCCGTTACCGGCGCGGCGGTTGCACACGAGGTTGCCCGCGAACCACACCGGCACGACATCATAGTCGGCGGTGGTTACGGTGCGCTTGTCGGCGACCTCAAAGATGCGATCCGGCGCGCAGCGCAGGAAGATCGACTCCTCGTCCAGGAAGTACATGTGCTTGGCCGGGCAGTTGTAGTCGTACAGCACCGCCGAGTCCTGGTACATGAGCGTCATGAAGCCGGCCTGCGCCTCGTCGGCGCTGGTGAACCGCTGCAGGGACTGCAGGGACTCCCAGTAGGCCGTGTACATGACCGAATCGGCCAGGATCAGGTCCGGCTTGTCGGCGCCGCGAATGCACGACAGCCACATGGCGTTCATGCGGCTCTGGATGTTGTTCTTGTCGGTGGCGGCCGCGGAGCTGTACTGGTTGCGCCAGAAGGTGTTGGCCGACTGGCTGATGCCGCCCACGGTGCCGGCCGCGGTCGGGTCATCAGCGATCAGCAGCTTGAGGCCGCCCAGCTCCTTGCCGCCGCTGCCAGTTCCGTCCGAGAACAGCGAGGAGCCCAGGGTGTTGGAGAGCTGCGCCATGAGCTGCTTGATGCGCACCTCGACGAACTCGAACACCTGCGCCTCACCGCGGTTCATGAAGCGCTCCTTGCCGGAGATCGACACGAAACCGCCGAGCTGCTTCCAGTTGAACTCCGCCGCGTCGATGATTTCCTGCGTCGTCGGCGGGGTGAAGGTGTCGTAGTTGTCGTAGAACTGCACGGAGCTGTTGCTGCCGTACAGCAGGGGCTCGGTCAGGACACGGCCGCCGGAGGCCTTCTTGATCTTGCCCTTGCGCTTGAGGTAGGTCCACCAGCTGTTGTTCTTGCTGATGTTGTCCGAGATGAAATCCGCACGATTGCGGAGGGTGGTGACAACCAGGTCACCGATATTCAGAGCTGCCATTGTCGTGATCCTCAGCTAGAGAGTTGGCGCGCTGCGGCTTCGATGTCTTCGCGCAGCGAACGGGCTTTTGGAGGAGTGGCGTTGCCGCCGCTCTTGCTGGTCACAGTCTTGGCAGGGGCAACCGCCTTGGCGGCTTCGGCAGCACGCTTGGCCGCTTCACGTTTCGCCGCTTCTTCCGCAATGCGGGCACGAATCTCGCGGTTGCCATTGGTGGCGTAGTCGTAGGCGTCTTCCAACGTCTGGAAGTGGCCCGACGACAACAGCGCGATCATTTCCTGCCCGACATCCTGGAAATACGGGTACTTCGGATTTCCGGTCTCGTCCTGCGCAGCCTCGAAGGCTTTGATCTGCTCAAGAATCTGTGCCTGCTGGGCCTGCTGCGCTTGCATCTGCTGGGATTGCAGGTGTTGCTCAAGCTGGCCGATCTTCTGCTGCAATGCGGCTACGGTCGGGTCCACGAAGGGCTGTTCTTCAATCAGCTCTTGCAGATTCACGCCGTAGGTTTTGGCGAGTTCCACGAGGCCCTGCCTCGGGTTGCTCGATACGTGCTGCGCCCAGGCGAGGATTTGCTGCAACCCCGCTTCGGGCGCCATGCCAGCGCGCTGCCAGTGCTGCGCGAACGGCTGGATGATTTGCTGGTACTGCTCGAACTGCCGGCGCTGCTGGGCGATCTCTTGCGTCTTGCGCGTGTAGTCGCCCTGCATCGACTTGTAGGCGTCGAGCAGGAACTGCTGATACTTGCGGCCGTCCTGCATGGTGGCGAGCGAGCCGAACAGCTGCTTGTGCTCGTCGCTCCATTTGCCGCCGGGAAGTTCCAGCGGCGGTTCTGGCGTGGCCGCCGCAGTGGGCGGAGGCGTGGCACTGCCGCCGCTGAGTTGTTCGGCCGCTGCCGCAACGTCATTGCCAATGCTGGCTTGCTGAGTGACCTCAGTTTCCATACGAACTCCAAAAAAAAGGGCAGCGAATGCGGC
>DAOOVM010000120.1:0-8727 GCA_035370085.1 Rhodanobacteraceae bacterium
AGGAACGAGCCCAGGTTGAGCTGGCTCATCACCGTGGCCGGATGGGACTCGCCCAGCACCGCGCGGCGCCCTTCGGCGGCGCGGCGGAAGGCCTGTTCGGCCGCCTCGGCGTGACCCAGCTTGTTCTGCACCACGCCGAGCTGGTTGAGCGCAAACAGAGTCTGCGGGTGGCTGGCGCCGAGCACGCGCTCGTGCTGCGCGGCGGCGGCGCTGACCACCTCCAGCGCGGCGGCGTACTCGCCGTCGAGCTGCAGCGCCGAGGCCAGCTGCAGGCGCAGGCCAAGCGTGCGCTGCGCGTCCGCGCCGAGCACGCGCTCGGCCTCGGGCAGCAGGACGCGCAGGGCGGCCACCGCCTGGCCGGGCTGGCCGCGCTCGCGCAGCAGCTCGGCGCGCGACTCCGCGACCGCGACACGCAGTTCGGGCGTCAGGGCGTCCGCGCGCTCCTGCAGGGCATCGAGGCTGCGGGTGGCGGCCGCATAGTCGCCACCGACCATGGCGCTGCGCGCGCGCCCCAGCACCAGTTCGTCGCGCAGGGGGGCATCGGCCGCGGCGTCGCCGGGCATCAATGCGGCGTCGAACTGGCGCGCGGCGCGCGCCGCGTCGCCGAGGCCGAGATAGGTCACGCCCAGCGTCTGGCGCACGCGCCGCGCCACCGCGCCCGGCAGGCGCGCGCCGTCCAGGTCGGCCGCGGCGACATCGAGAATCTCGCGCACGCGCAGGTCGCGCCCCTGGGCGTGCTCGGGATCGGCCGACGTGAGCATGCGCTCGATGAAGGCGTTGACCGCTGCCAGCTCCTGCGCGCGCGCCTCCGCCTCCCGCCGCGCCGCCGCCTCGGCCCAGGCGTAGCGCAGCGATACCGCCGTGGCCGTGCACAGCGCCAGCAGCACCAGCCCCGCGGCGACGGTGAGGGCGCGGTGGCGCCGCGCGAAGCGTCCGGCCAGATAGCCCAGGGTGGGCGCGCGCGCCTCGACCGGGCGGTGGGTCAGCACCCGCTCCAGGTCCGCGGCGAATTCCGCGGCCGAGGCGTAGCGCCGCTCGGCCTCCGGCGCCATCGCCTTCATCACCACCGCGTCGAGGTCGCCGCGCGCGGCCGGCAGCACGCTGGCCAGCGTGGGCGGCGCGGCCCGACGCACGATGTCGAGGGCCTCGAACAGACTGGACTGCCCCAGTCGGGGATGCGGATGACGACCGGCGATCAGCTCATAGGCGATCACGCCCAGGGCGTAGACGTCGCTGCGCACGTCCACCGCACGCGCATCGCCGGCGAGCTGCTCCGGGCTCATGTAGGGCACGGTGCCCAGCACCTGGCCGAGCTGGGTCATGCCGGCACCGCCTTCGCCACGCAGGCGGGCGATGCCGAAATCGAGCACCCTCGGCTGCCCGTCCGCGCCCACCAGCACGTTGCCCGGCTTGAGGTCGCGGTGGACCACGCCGCGGCCGTGGGCATAGTGCACGGCGCGGCACACGGCAATCAGCAGGCGCAGGCGCGCCGGCAGGTCCAGGTCGTGCTCGCCCGCGTAGGCGAGCAGGTCGCTGCCCTGCACGTACTCCAGCGCCAGCCAGGGCAGGCGCACACCGCCGAAGTCGGCTTCGCCCGCCGCGTAGAGGCGCGCGATGCCCGGATGCTCGAGCGGCGCCAGCAGCTCCACCTCGCGGCGGAAGCGCGCCAGTGCCTCACCGTCGAGGCCGCGCACCAGCTTGAGCGCCACCTCGCGCGGCGGATGCGCCTCGCGCGCCAGGTACACACGACCCATGCCACCCTCGCCGAGCAGGCGCAGGATCTCGTAGCCGGCGATCTGTCGCGGCAGCGGTGACGGCGACGGCGCGCCTGGCACCGGCGCCCAGGTGGTGGCTCCCGGCGGGTCGGACATCGTGCAGTTCCCCTGGACCGGCGCGCACGGCGGAGCGGCGCCGGCGTCGTGTCTGAGACTGGAGCCTCGCCCGCGGCGCCCGGCCGCGTCAATCCTCGCGCACGGCGGCCTTGACCTCGACGCCGAGGTCGCGCAGCTTGCGGTAGAGGTGGGTGCGCTCCATGCCGACGGCCTTGGCCAGCTTGCCTACGCTGCCGCCGGCTTCCTGCAGTTGGCGCAGCAGGTAGGCGCGCTCGAACTGCTCGCGCGCCTCGCGCAGCGGCAGGGCGAAATCGATCACCGCCTCCTCGCCACGCGACGCCGCGCGCGGCGCGGTCGCGGCGGCGGCGCCCAGGGCCTGCTCCACTTCCGCCAGATCCACTTCCTGGCCCGAGCCGAGGATGAGCAGGCGCTGCACCAGGTTGCGCAGCTCGCGCAGATTGCCGGGCCAGGGGTAGTGGCGCAGGCGGTTCTGCACGGCGACGGGAAAATGCCGATAAGGCAACTTGTCCCTGTTGGAGAAAAAGTCGGTGTAATAGCGCAGCAACTCGGGCAGGTCCTCGCTGCGCTCGCGCAGCGCGGGCACGGCCAGGGGCACCACCTTGAGCTGGTAGTAGAGCTCTTCGCGGAAGCGCCCGGCGGCGACCAGGGCGGCGAGGTCCTGCGCGCTGGCCGCGATGACGCGCACGTCCAGCGGCACCGCCTCGCGTCCACCGCAGCGGATCAGGCTGCGCCGGTCGAGCGTGGCGGACAGGCGCAGCTGCAGCTCGGCGTCGAGCTCCGCCACCTCGTCGAGAAACAGGGTGCCGCCGTTGGCCTGTTCCAGCAGACCGTACTGCACGGCACCGCCGTCCTCCGCGCCGAACAGGGCCTGGGCGGCGTGCTCGCGGGCGATGCTGCCCGGTGCCACGGTGACGAAGGGCCGCTCGCGCCGCGCTCCCTTCTCGTGCAGCCAGCGCGCCAGCGACTCCTTGCCCGTGCCGGGCTCACCCAGGATGAGCAGCCAGGTGTCGTGCGCGGCCAGGCGTTCGAGCTGGGTGCGCAGGGCCTGCATGGGGCGCGAGGCACCGATCGGCTCCAGCGGCACGGGGATCTGCCGCTTGAGGCCCTCGTTCTCGGCCTTGAGCCGGCTGTTCTCCAGCGCGCGCTCGATGGTCAGGAGCAGCTTGGCCAGCGAGATCGGTTTCTCGACGAAGTCATAGGCACCCAGGCGGGTGGCTTCGACTGCGGTTTCCACCGTGCCGTGGCCGCTCATCATGATGACCGGGCACGGCAGGCCGCCGCGCTCGGCCCACTCGCGCAGCAGGCTGATGCCGTCGGTGTCGGGCATCCAGATGTCCAGCAGGACCACGTCCGGTCGCTGCTGGCGGCGCGCCTCGCGCGCGGCGGCAGCGTTCTCCGCCACGCTGACGCGGAAACCCTCATCCTCGAGGATCTCCTTCACCAGGGTGCGGATGTCCGGTTCGTCATCCACGACCAGCACATGTCCCGCGGCCATGCATCACCTGTTGCGAAAAAACGACGAAGCAGCATACCGCAGACGCCGCCGGGCGACGCAGGGTCGCGAGCGGCGCTCGCGCGGACGCACCGGCGCGGGCGCCGCCGCGCCGCCGCCGGCCGCTCCGATCAGGGCGCTTCGTCTTCCTCGATCTGCGGCGCCAGGCCGGCTCCGAGGCCGCGGTAGCGCCAGTAGTCCGGCGGCGCCAGGCGCGTCGGCTGGCGCGGCTCGGGCGGCAGGACACCGGCCTGCAGGGCGGCCAGCACCGGCGCGTCCCAAAGCAGCAGCCAGCGCGAACGGAAGGGTTGCACCAGGCGCGCGTAGTGCAGGTCGGACGGTGCCAGGCGACTCGCATAGGTGGCGATGAGGCCGTCCGCGTGGGCCAGGGACCAGGCGCGCAGGTCGGCCACGCGCAGCGGCTCGACGCGCCCGGTCAGCCGTGCCAGGAAATGGAACTGCCCCTCGTAGGTGCCGACGTTGGCGAGCGGGCGACCTGCGGCCTGCGCCTCGGCCAGCACCTCGGCGGCGGGTCGCAGATCAAAGTAGTGCCACAGCGTGCGCGCGAACAGCGCGTGCGCGGCCGCCGTGCCCAGCAGGGCCACCAGCGCGACGCGGCGCAGCTCCACGCCGGCGTCGCGCCGCGGCAGCACCAGCCACAGTCCCAGCACGAGGAACACCGCGCCGAACAGCGCGCTGCCCTGGGCGGCATCGATGAGCCAGAAGGACTGCAGTCGGCCGTGCTGCGCCAGCCAGGGCAGGAGCAGCAGCGCCACACCGCCCGCCAGGGTCGCAAGACCCAGCGGCCAAGCGCCGAGCCAGGGCCGCGCCCCCTGACCGAACTCGGCGCGCTCCAGCAGCCGCGCCAGCGCCATCGCCGCGCCGGGCAACAGGGGCAACAGGTAGTAGACCTGCTTGCCCGAGACCAGGCTGAACACCAGCACGGTCGGCAGCAGCCAGGCGACGAGAAAGCGCTCGCCGTCGCCCAGCGGCGTGCGCCAGCGCAGCGCCGCTGCCCACAGCCGCGGCCAGCCGATCCACGGGAACAGCAGGACCGGAATGACGGGCAGGTACCACCACAGCGGGCGGGCATGGTCGAAGCTGTCCACCACGCGCCCGGCGGTCTGCATGAAGAACAGCTGGTTGCGGTAGGCCTCGCCGCCGGCGAACCCGGCCGGCAAGGCCCAGGCCAGCAGCAGGGCGCAGCCGCCCAGCAGGGCCAGCGTCCCGCGCAGGTACCAGCCACGACGGTCGGCGCGCGCCACCGCGCTCCACCAGGGCCCGAGCAGCAGCGGGAAGGCCACGTGCAGCAGCATCACCGGCCCCTTGGTCAACAGGCCCGCGCCGACGCACAGGGCGAACAGGCCCCAGCGCGGGCGCGGCGCGAGGCAGCACAGCGCCGCCGCCACCCACAGGGCGAGCAGCACCTCGTACATGATCTGCAGACCGAACAGGAACTCGTAGGACAGCCCGATCAGCAACCAGGGCACGATGGCCGCCACCTCCCGGCGCAGCACGAACACGCGCCGCGCCAGGAGCGTGGCCGACAGCAGCCAGGCCGCACCGATCAGCACTTCCAACAGGCGCGGCCACACGTCGCCCACGCCGCCGACGGCCCAGCCGGCATGGATCAGCCAGAACAGCAGCGGCACCTTGTGACTGTAGGGGACGCCGTTGATGTGCGGCACCAGCCACTGTCCGTGCTGCCACATCTCCCAGGCCACCGCGAGGGTCCGCGTGGAGTAGAGCGGCAGCGGCCCGTGCTGGAAGATGGCCAGCAGGGCGATGCCGAGCCACAGCGGCAGCCACAGCGGAACGCGGGTCTTGGGCAGGGTCGGGGCGCTGAACACGGGGGCGGCGACAGGCGGGAGGGCGGCGCAGTGTAGCCGCTGCGCGGGCGATCTTCGCGGCGCTCAGCCGGCGCGACCGAGCCAGCCCAGTTGCCAGCGCATGCGCAGCTTGCGCCAGGCATTGCGCGGTTTGGGCCGCAGTGCGGCCAGGGCGCCGTCGAGCAGGGCCGCGGTCGCGGCAATCACCCGTTCGCTGGAGCGCCCATCGCGCCAGGGGTGGATGCGCGCCGCCTCGCGCCGCAACGCCTCGCGCCAGGCAGCCTCCGGATAGGTGGCGCGCGTCACCGCGTGGTCCAGGTCCGCCACGGCCGTGATGTCGAACATCCAGGGCTGCGGACGTCGGTTGCGGAAGGTCACCACCGGCTTGCCCAGCACGACGCACTCGGCGATCACCGAGGACGTATCGCAGACCAGCAGGTCCGCGGCCGCCTCGGCCGCGACGAGTTCCTCGGGCTCCACCAGGCGGGCGTTGGCGCCGGCCAGCGCCCGGTAGCGCGCCACCAGCCCGGGCGGGCACTTCGGGTGCAGGCTGAGCAGCCAGTAGCGGTCGCCGCGCGCCACCAGGCGCGCGATCTCCTCGTACAGGGTGGCGGCAGAACTCAGCGCCGGGGTGAAGGTGGAGGCATACAGCACCACCGGACGTCCACCGTGCCCGTCGCGCAGCGCCGCTGTGTCCACCCCGGCGGCGCGGAACAGGGGATCGAGCTTGCACCAGCCGGTCTCGGCCACGGCGAAGTGCCCGTGGCGGGCCGCGAGCGCCTGAAACGGCGCCGTGGTCGCCGGCCCCTGGGTGCAGTACAGATCGAACAGGCCGCGGATGCGGAAGTGGCCGCGGTCGTCGCTGCGCTTGGCCACGTTGAAGCCGTGGAACACCTGCACCTTGGCGCCGGGGAAGAAGTGCGGCACCCAGTTGGCGGCGCAGAACACCGCACGCGGGCGCAGCGCGCGCACAGCGCTCACGCTGGCCAGGGGCTCGGCACCGGGCAGGGACAGTCCCCGCGCGCCACCGGCGCCGAACCAGTAGGCGCTGCCACCGGCTGCCGCCAGGGCCCGCGCCAGGGGCTCGAGTACCGGCAGGCCGTAGCGTTCCGTCGCAAAGAGCACAAATGCATTCATGCCGGGCACATTCTGGCATCGGCAGGCGATACTGCGCGACGATCCGCCCCCGCGGGCCGTCGCGTGCCCGGCACGGGAACCCCGGCGTCGACGCCCTGTCACAACGGGGCGCGACGCTTCCCCTCCCCTCGACTGCGCAGACCATGACTTCGACCCCCCCCAGGCCCGGACTGTCGGCCTGCATCATCACGTTCAACGAGGCCGACCGCATCGAGGCCTGCATCGATTCACTGGCGTTCTGCGATGAGGTGGTCGTGGTGGACTCCGCCTCCACCGATGCCACGCGCGAGCTCGCCGCGGCCCGCGGTGCGCGCGTGCTGGTGCGCCCCTTCGACGGCTACCGCACGCAGAAGGATTTCTGCGTGGCCCAGGCCCGTCACGACTGGGTGCTGTGCCTGGACGCGGACGAGTGCATCACAGCGGCCCTGCGCGCCGAGATCGAGGCGGAGCGCGACGCGGGATTTCCTGCCGCGGGCTACCGCTTCCCGCGGGCCACCGAGTACTTCGGCGCCTTCCTGCGCCACGGCAATGCCTATCCGGACCGCGTGCTGCGGCTCTTCGACCGCCGCCGCGGCGGCTGGCGCAGCGGCCGGGAGATCCACGAGCACGTCTGCGTCGACGGAGCGGTGAAGACCCTGCGCGGCGACCTGGCGCACTACGCCTACCGCTCCCTCGCCGACCAGTTGGGCCGCCTGGAGCGTTACGCCCGCATGATGGCCGAGCACATGCACCGGGAGGGCCGGCGCGCCCACCTGGGCAATTTCCTGCTGAACCCGGCCTGGCGTTTCCTGCGCGGCTACTTCCTGCGCGCTGGTTTCCTCGACGGCTGGCGCGGGCTGGTCTACGCCTACGTGAAGTCCAACTACGTGCGGCAGAAATTCATCAAGCTGTGGCTGCTGCAGCGCGGCTACCGCCTCTGAGCGGCCGCACGTCCCACGCCAGCGGAGTCAGGGTTCACGCACCATGCCCACATCGAACCGTCACCGGCCGTCGACCGCGCCGGACCAGCGCAGCGCGCCAGGAGAGGGGCTGCGCGTGAGCGTCGTCGTGCTGACCTACAACTGGCCCGAGGCCCTGCGGCTGGTACTGCGCGGCCTGGCACGCCAGAGCCGGCTGCCGGACGAGGTGATCGTCAGCGACGACGGCTCGGGCGCGGACACCGCCGCCCTGCTGCGCGAGCTGGCGCAGGACTTTCCCGCGCGCCTGGTCCACCTGTGGCAGGAGGACCGCGGCGCGCGCATGAGCCGCGCACGCAATCGCGGCATCGCCGCTGCGCGCGGCGAGTACTTGGTGCTGATCGACGGCGACATGGTGGCGCAGCGGGACTTCCTCGCCGACCACTGCGCCTTCGCCCGTCCCGGCTGCTTCGTGCAGGGCTCGCGCGTGCTCGCCGGGGAAGCGCGCACGCGCGACATGTTGGCCCGCGGGGAACTGGATCTCGGCTTTTTCGCCCGCGGCATCGAGCGTCGCCGCCACACCCTGCGCAACCCGCTGCTGCGGCAGCTCGCCGGCCGCCCCCGCATCAGCCAATCCGGCATCAAGAGTTGCAACTGGGGCTTCTGGCGCGCGGACCTGCTGCGCCTCAACGGATTCAACGAGGCGATGGTCGGCTGGGGCCGGGAGGACAACGAGCTGGCGGCGCGCGCCTTCCACGCCGGCCTGCGGCGGCGTGACCTGCGCTTCGGCGGCCAGGCCGTGCACCTGTGGCACCGCACGCGCAAGGCGCTGCAGGATAATCCCAACGACGCCGTGCTGGCCGAAACGCGGACGCGCCGCCTGGTGCGCTGCGACATCGGGCTGGACCGCCACCTGGAAGAACTTGCCGTGGCGCCGCCGGACCTGCGCCCGCCCGATCCCACGCATGCCGCCACTCGGCGCGGCCAGGCCTGCTGACGCGCCGCCGGACACGGCGTCCGGACCGCCCTAGGCGCCCCGCAGCATGCCCTCCACCCGGGCCGCCATGGCCGTGCCGAAGAACTCACCCTTGGCCTTGCCCAGCACGCGCTGGTATTCGGGCAGGAGGCCGCGCAGCTCCTCGGCGGTATAGCAGTGCTCCAGCTTGAGGGTGAACAGGAAGGCACGCAGGCCCAGAGCGGCGACGGCAGTCTCGTTCATGAACTGCTTGGCCAGCTGCGGCGCAGGCACTTCCTCGTTCGCCGCGACCGTGGGCGCCGGCACCTTGCCACCCGCCACTGCGGACGTGGCCGCGGTGACCAGTCCCAGGCCGCTGAGTTCCTCCAGGATCGCGCCCACGTCGCCGAGCGCCTGAAACTGCTGGCGCAGTTGTCCGACCGAGTGTTCGCCGTGCACTGCGATGAGCAGCGAGCGGGTCTTGGATTGCAACTTGAGCTGGCGCTGCGCAATCTCGCGCTGGCCCGCTGCCGTCTTCACCGGAACATCGCTATCGCGCATCGTC
>DAOOVM010000121.1:0-8638 GCA_035370085.1 Rhodanobacteraceae bacterium
GCACCGAGGCATAGGTCTCGGTGTTGTTGATGGTGGTGGGCTTGCCGTACAGGCCGAAATTGGCCGGAAACGGCGGCTTGAAGCGCGGCTGGCCCTTCTTGCCTTCCAGCGACTCCATCAGCGCGGTTTCCTCGCCGCAGATGTAGGCGCCGGCGCCGAGCGCGGTGTGGATGTCCACGTCGATACCGCTACCCTGGATGTTCTTGCCCAGCAGGCCCGCGGCATAGGCTTCCTTCAGCGCCTCTTCGAAGTGCTCGAAAGGCTCGTGGTGGAATTCGCCGCGCAAGTAGTTGTAGGCCAACGTGGAGCCGGTGCAGTAGCAGGCGATGGCCAGGCCCTCGATCACCGCATGCGGGTTGAAGCGCAGGATGTCGCGATCCTTGCAGGTGCCCGGCTCGGATTCGTCCGAGTTGCACAGGATGTACTTCTGCCCGGGCGCCGAGCGCGGCATGAAGGACCACTTCAGGCCAGTGGGGAAACCCGCGCCACCGCGGCCGCGCAGGGCCGACTTCTTGATCTCCTCGATGAGCGCGGCCGGATCGGGCTTGTCAGCGAGGATCTTTCGCCACGCCTGGTACCCGTCGACCCTGAGGTAGTTCTCGTAGGCCCAGGGCTTGTCGAAGTGCAGCGTGGTGTAGACGACCTGATGGTCCTGCGGGGCAGGGCCGACGGGGCCGGTGCTGTGCTGTGCCATGGCGTGCCTCACTTCAGGCCGTCGAGAATCCGGTCCACGGCTTCCGTGGTCAGGTTCTCGTGGTAGTGGCCGTTGACGACCATCATCGGTGCGCCGCAGCAGGCGGCGAGGCATTCCTCTTCCTTCTTGAGGTAGATGCGGCCGTCGGCCGTGCTCTCGCCGAGCTTGATGCCGAGCTTGTTCTCGCAGTGCCGTACCACGTCCTCGGCGCCGTTGAGCCAGCAGGAGATGTTGGTGCAGATGGCGACGTTGTTGCGGCCGACCTTCTGCATCTCGAACATCGAGTAGAAGCTGGCCACCTCATAGGCCCACACCGCGGGCAGCTCGAGGTACTTCGCCACCGCCGTGATGAGGGCGTCGGTGAGGTGGCCACCGTTCTGTTCCTGCGCGGCAAACAGGGCCTGGATCAGCGCTGAACGTTTGCGGTCAGGCGGAAACTTCGCCACCCAATGGTCGATGTGCTGGCGCGTGTGCTCGGCGAGCGCGACCTGCGGGTCGACGTCCTTCACCTGCTCGTAATTGCCGGTTGCCTTCATGGTTTCGCTCCGGTGCGGCGGATCAGCGGTCGATCTCGCCGAACACCACGTCGTAGGTGCCGATCATCGCCACCACGTCGGGCAGCATGTGGCCGCGCACGATGGCATCCATCGAGGAAAGGTGGGCAAAGCCCGGCGCGCGCAGCTTCACGCGAAAAGGCTTGTTCGCACCATCGGACACCAGGTACACGCCGAACTCGCCCTTGGGCGCTTCGACCGCGCTGTAGGTTTCCCCTGCAGGCACGCAGTAGCCCTCGGTGAACAGCTTGAAGTGGTGGATCAGGGCTTCCATGTCGTCCTTCATCTCCTCGCGGGAGGGCGGCGACACCTTGAAGTTCTTCAGCATGACCGGGCCGGGGTTGGCACGCAGCCACGTCACGCACTGCTCGATGATGCGGTTGGACTGGCGCATCTCTTCCACGCGCACCAGATAGCGGTCATAGCAGTCGCCGTTGGTGCCGAGGGGCAGATCGAAATCGACCTTGTCGTAACAGGCATAGGGCTGCTTCTTGCGCAGGTCCCAGGCGATGCCGGAGCCGCGCAGCATCGGACCGCTCATGCCCCAGGCCATGGCCTGCTCGGGCGAGACCACGCCGATTCCGACCGTGCGCTGCTTCCAGATGCGGTTGTCGGTGAGCAGCGTCTCGTACTCGTCGACCTTGGCGTAGAAATCGCGGCAGAAGGCCTCGAGGAAATCCAGCATGGACCCCTCGCGCCACTCGTTCATGCGCTTGAGGTCGTTGCCCTTGTGCCAGCGCGACTCGCGGTACTGCGGCATGCGCTCGGGCAGGTCGCGGTAGACGCCGCCGGGGCGGTAATAGGTCGCGTGCATGCGCGCGCCGGAGACCGCCTCGTAGCAGTCCATCAGTTCCTCGCGCTCGCGGAAGGCGTAAAGGAACACCGCCATGGCGCCAAGGTCGAGCGCGTTCGAACCGATCCACATGAGATGGTTCAGGATGCGCGTGATCTCGTCGAACATCGTGCGGATGTACTGCGCACGAATCGGCGCTTCCACCCCCAGCAACTTCTCGATGGCGCGCACGTAGGCGTGCTCGTTGCACATCATCGAGACGTAGTCCAGCCGATCCATGTAGCCGATCGACTGGTTGAAGGGCTTGGATTCGGCCAACTTTTCGGTACCGCGGTGCAGCAAGCCGACATGCGGATCGGCGCGCACCACGGTCTCGCCGTCCATCTCCAGCACGAGGCGCAGCACGCCGTGCGCCGCGGGGTGCTGCGGACCGAAATTGATGGTGTAGTTGCGGATTTCCTGCATGGTCACTTCTCCGCCCGGGCCGCCGCGGCTTCGTCGCGCGCAGTGGCGTAGCGCGCGTCGTCGCGCAACACGCGCGGGACGCCCACGCGCGGGTCGATGCTCACCGGCTCGTACACAACGCGGCCCTGCTCAGGGTCGTAGCGCACCTCGACGTTGCCAATCAGTGGGAAGTCCTTGCGGAACGGGTGGCCGACGAAGCCGTAGTCGGTGAGGATGCGGCGCAGGTCCGGATGTCCGTCGAACACGATGCCGAAGAGATCAAAGGCCTCGCGCTCGAACCAGTTGAGGCCCGGCCACACGCCGACCAGCGAGGGCATGAGCGGCAAGGCGTCATCGACGCAGTAGGCGCGCAGGCGCAGGCGTCGGTTGTAGGTCTGCGACAGCAGGTGCACCACCACGGCGAAACGGCGCTCGCGGTGGCCACTCTCGGGGCGCTCGCTCCAGCGGAAACGGCCGGGCCCCTGCCCTTCCACGCCGCGCGAAAACCCTTCGCTCGACACGTCGGTGGTATCCCACTCCGCCTGGCCATAGCCGAGGTAGTCGAGACCGCACAGATCCACGGCCTGCTCAAAGCGGAAATCCGGCGCGTCGCGCAACGCGGTCGCCACGGACAGCCAGTTCTCCGGCAGGACTTCCACGGTGGTCTCGCCGCGCGACTCCTGCACGGCCACGATCTTGTCGCCGAGACGGGCACCCAGGTGCTGCGCCAGACTCGCGGGCGTGGTTTCACTCATGTCGTGCTCCTGCCCTCAGCTGCGCGCGATGGTGCTGGTGCGGCGGATCTTCTTCTGCAATTGCAGGATGCCGTAGACCAGCGCCTCCGCCGTCGGCGGGCAGCCGGGAACGTACACGTCCACCGGTACGATGCGGTCGCAACCGCGCACCACCGCGTAGGAATAGTGGTAGTAGCCGCCGCCGTTGGCGCAACTGCCCATGGAGATTACCCACTTGGGGTCGGGCATCTGGTCGTAGACCTTGCGCAGCGCCGGGGCCATCTTGTTGACCAGGGTGCCGGCCACGATCATCACGTCGGACTGGCGCGGCGAGGGGCGGAACACCACGCCGTAGCGGTCCAGATCGAGGCGCGCAGCGCCCGCGTGCATCATCTCCACCGCGCAGCAGGCCAGGCCGAAGGTCATCGGCCACATCGAGCCGGTGCGAGCCCAGTTGACGAGGGCGTCGACACTGGTCGTGACGAAGCCGCGCTCGCGCAGCGGGTTGTCGCCTTCGGGGCGCAGGATGTCGTCGACCCGGCCGATCGGCACCGGGTTGTGCATGACCTGGCTGAGGGTATCGGTCATTCCCATTCCAGGGCTCCCTTCTTCCACACGTAGACGAAGCCGACCACGAGCAGGGCGAGGAACAGCCCCATTTCGATGAGGGCGACGATGCCGATCTGCTTGAAGACCACCGCCCAGGGGAACAGGAAGGCGATTTCCAGATCGAAGATGATGAACAGGATGGCGATGAGGTAGTAGCGCACATCGAACTTCATGCGCGCGTCCTCGAACGCGGCGAAACCGCACTCGTAGGCGGTTTGCTTCTCGGCTGCGGGCTTCTTGGGTCCCAGCACGGAGCCGACGGCGAGGAGGACCAGGCCCAGCCCGGTCGCCACGGCGAGGAACAGCAGGATCGGCCAATATTCGGCGAGCACGGGACATGAACCTCCGCACCGGCTGGCGGTGCCTCAGCGGCCGCACAGCCTGCGCTGCAACGACCGGAACAAATGTTGGTGCCCAGAAGAGGACTCGAACCTCCACGACTTGCGTCGCTACCACCTCAAGGTAGTGCGTCTACCAATTCCGCCATCTGGGCTTGGTGTTCCAACTACTTGTTCTTCTCGCTCGCTTTCTGGTCGCCTTGGGCTTGCGCCTTGCCACCCTTCACCCCAGCCGGGGCAGGCTCGGACGCGGGGGCCGGCACGACAGGCTTGTCCGCGGCGGGAGCCGCGGTCGCCGGCGCGGTCGCCTGTGGCACGTCGCCGGAGGCCGGCGGCGCAACGGGCGCCTTGTCGGTGACTGCGGCGGGCGCGGCAGCGCCGGACATCACACCCAGGTCATCCCCCGGCCGCTTCGCGCCGCCGGTGGCCCCGAGGTAGATGCCCATGCCGAGACTGAGCAAGAAAAACAAACCGGCCAGTACCGCGGTAGTGCGCGACAGGAAGTTGGCGGAGCCGCGCGCACCGAACACCGTTGCCGACGCGCCGCCACCGAAACCGGAGCCAGCGTCCGCACCAGCGCCGCGCTGAAGAAGGATCAGCACGATCATCGCAATGGCGATGAGGATGTAGAAAACGTTGAAGACCGTCAGCAGCATGCCTGCTCCGCTCCGGCGTCGCGCCTTACCGCGCCGCCGCGCAAATTGCGAGAAACTCGGCGGCGACCAGTGAGGCGCCGCCGACGAGCCCGCCATCCACATCCGGCTGTGCGAACAGCTCGGCCGCGTTGGCGGATTTCACGCTGCCACCGTAAAGGATCCGCAGCGAGTCCGCGATTGTAGCATCGGCCCTGGCCAGTTTGCTACGGATGAAGGCGTGCACGGCCTGGGCCTGCTGCGGCGTCGCGGTGCGCCCGGTACCGATCGCCCACACGGGTTCATAGGCGACCACCGCCCGGGCAAACGCGGCGACGCCGCAGCGCTGCAGCACGGCGTCGATCTGCGCGCCGATCACCGCCTCGGTCTGCGCCGCCTCGCGCTGCGCCAGGGTCTCGCCCACGCACAGCACGGGCCACAGATCGGCCGCCTGCGCCTGCGCGAACTTCGCCGCCACCTGGGCATCGGATTCGGCGTGATACTGACGCCGCTCGGAATGCCCCACCAGGGCGTAGCGGCAACCCACGTCGCGGGCCATCGCCGCGGCGACCTCACCGGTGTAGGCGCCCTGCGCGTGTTCGCTGACATCCTGTACGCCGAAGTCGATGCCGCGCGCAGCGAACTGCTCCACCAGGTCGGCCACGTACAGCGCGGGCGGGAACACGGCCACGTCGGCAGCCCGTGGCGCGCCGGCCAGCAGATCGTGCAGCAGGGTCCGCGCGAATGCGCGGCTGCCGTGCATCTTCCAGTTGGCGGCGACGAGGGTGCGGCGCATGATGCGGTCCCGACGAAAGGCGGCGAAGAATAGCCATGCGCTAAGGTACGCGCAATGCTCGGAATCATGGCGCTGCGTCCGACGGGGCCACTGCCGAACCAGACCACCGCAATCGCCTTGAAGGAGACCCATGCGCCCCGCTTCCGACGCCCCTCCCACCCGCTGGGCCCTGGTCACCGGCGCATCCGCCGGCATCGGCGCGGCGTTTGCGCGGGAGCTCGCCGCCCGCGGAATGTCCCTGGTGCTCACGGCGCGCCGCGGCGAGCGGCTACAGGAGCTTGCCCGCGAGCTGGAGGACCGGCACCGCGTGCGCGCCGTCTGCCTGCCGGCCGATCTGGCCGATCCCGCGGCGCCGCAGCGCCTGTGCGCCGACATCGACCAGCGCGGTATCACGATCGACTGGCTGGTGAACAATGCCGGCTACGGCGTGCCCGGCGCCTACCTGTCGCAACCCTGGCAGCGCCACGCGGATTTCATCCAGGTGCTGATGACCGCGCCCTGCCATCTGGCCCACCTGCTGCTGCCCGGAATGCGCGAGCGCGGACACGGACGCATCGCCAATATCGCCTCCCTCGCCGGCCATGTGCCGGGCTCGGCCGGGCACACCCTGTATGCAGCCTCCAAGGCCTTTCTGATCAAGTTCTCGCAGTCACTGGCGCTGGAGAACGGCGCGCGCGGCGTCAATGTCTGCGCGGTCTGTCCCGGCTTCACCTACAGCGAGTTCCACGACGTCACCGGGGCGCGCGCGATCGTGTCGAAGATGCCGTCGTGGATGTGGATGGGCGCGGACGCCGTGGCCCGCGAAGGAGTGGACGCGACCGAACGCGGCGAGATCGTGCACGTGACCGGGCGCGTCAACCGCGCCATCAAGGCGCTCGTGACCACCCTGCCCGACCGCCTGGCGCTGCGCCTCGTGCAGCGCCGTTCCAAGGATTTCCGCGTACTGGACTAGGCTGCGCGCCGCCGCCCGCCGGTGCATGGCCGACGGCGGGCCCGCCGCGCTCAGATCAGCTTGATCTCGCGCAACCTCTGCAGCAGGTACTCGTGCGAGGAAATGGGCGTCGGATAGCGGCTCGGATTGTCCGGGCTCACGCAGTTCGGCAGCACGGCCAGCGAAACGTCGGGGTTGGGGTGCAGGAAGAACGGCACGGAGTAGCGCGGCTGGCGCGCGGCCTCGCCGGGAGGATTCACAACGCGATGCGTGGTGGATGGGTACACGTGGTTGGTCAGGCGCTGCAGCATGTCGCCGATGTTCACCACGATGGTGTCTGCCTCGGCCGTGAACGGCACCCACTCCCCCTTGCGCGACAGTACCTCCAGCCCGGCGGCGCTCGCCCCCACCAGCAGGGTAATGAAGTTGATGTCCTCGTGGGCTCCGGCGCGCACGTTGGGAACGTCCGGCGTCGTGATGGGCGGATAGTGGATCGGACGCAGGATGGAGTTGCCGACGTTGGTCTTGTCGGCAAAGAAGTCCTCGGGCAGGCCGATGTGCAGGGCGAGGGCACACAGCACGCGCGAGCCAAGCTGGTCGAGGGCCTGGTAGAGCGCATAGCCGTGCTCGCGGAAGCCATCGACTTCCGCGGGCCAGACGTTGGGCGGCATCACTTCGGCGAAGCGGGAATCGCGCGGAATCTCGCGACCGATGTGCCAGAACTCCTTCAGGTCGGGATACTTCGAATCCTTGGCGGTCTCGATGCCGAAGGGCGTGTAGCCGCGGGCGCCACCACTACCCTTGAGGTGGTACTGCAGCTTGACCTCGGTCGGCAGGGCGAAGAAGCGCTTGAATGCATCGTAGGCGGCATCGATCAGGCTCTGTGGGATGCCGTGCCCGCGGATGCCGGCGAAACCCCATTCGCGATAGGCCGCGCCGAGCTCGGCGACGAAGGCCTCGCGGTCACGGTCGTAGCGGCGGATGTCGAGGGTGGGAATGGCGTTCATGGATCGCTCCGCGCCGACGGCACCAGAGCCGCGCACGCTGTGATGGAACTGCTCGGAAGGGGGCGCGCCGGCTCCCCGCAGGACGTTCAGGCCGCGGCGGATTCTACGGCCTGCGCGAGACGACGCACCAGCGCATCGACCAGGGTCGCATCGGCCGCCTCCACCGTGACGCGCACCAGCGGCTCGGTGCCGGAGGGACGCAAGACCAGGCGTCCGCGACCGGCCAGCTCACGCTCGACCTCGGCACGCACCGCCTGCACCGCGGCAGACTCCAGGGCGCGTGCGGCGCCCGCCGCGCGGACGTTGACCGTGGTCTGCGGCAGACGGGTCCAGCCGCGGCACAGGTGCGCCAGATCCTGGCCCGCGCTGCGCATTGCCTCGAGCACCTGCAGGGCGCAGACCATGGCGTCGCCGGTGGTCGCGCGATCCAGGCACAGGATGTGCCCCGAGGTCTCGCCGCCGAGCGTACCGCCGTGCTGCTTGAGCTGCTGCAGCACATAGCGATCGCCCACGCGGGCGCGGACGAAGCCGATGCCGGCGGCGGCGAAGCGCTGCTCGAGTCCGAAATTGGTCATCAGCGTGCCGACCACCGGGCCGCGCAGGCGCCCCTGCGCCTGCCAGGCGCTGGCGAGCACGAAGAGAATATCGTCGCCGTCCACGAGCCGACCCTGGCCATCCACGAGTTGCACACGATCGCCGTCGCCGTCGAAGGCGATGCCGAGGTCCGCCGCCTGGGCGATCACGGCGCGCTGCAGCGCCGCCGGATGGGTCGAGCCGACGTCGCGGTTGATGTTGAATCCGTCGGGCTCGGCGCCCAGAGCCAGCACCTCGGCACCGAGGGCGGTGAACAGGGCGGGCGCCACCTGGTAGGTCGCGCCGTGGGCGCAGTCCAGGACCAGGCGCAGGCCGCGCAGGCTGAAGTCCGGCGCGACGGTGCTGCGGCAGTAGGCGATGTAGCGCGCGGGCGCGTCGTTCAGGCGCGCGGCCTTGCCCAGCCGCTCGGAAGGCACGGTGGCGAACGGGGCGTCCAGTTCGGCCTCGATCGCCGCCTCCACTGAATCGTCGAGCTTCTCGCCGTCGGCCGAGAAGAACTTGATGCCGTTGTC
>DAOOVM010000122.1:0-8578 GCA_035370085.1 Rhodanobacteraceae bacterium
CGGAGTGCCTGCCATGACGCGCTGGAACACCCTCGACGGCACCCCGCCGCGCATCATCGCCCACCGCGGCGCAAGTGGCCTGCGGCCCGAACATACCCTGGATGGCTACGCCCTGGCCCTCGCCCAGGGTGCCGACGTGATCGAGCCCGACCTGGTGCTCAGCCGCGACGGCGTGCTCTATGCGCGCCACGATCTCGGCCTGGCGCGCAGCACCGATGTGGCGCAGCGCGCGGAATTCGCCGCGCGGGTGCGTGAACTGGCCGGGCAGCGCGACTGGTGGGTCGGCGACTTCGATGCGGCGGAGCTGGACTGCCTGCGCGCCGTGCAGCCCTGGCCGCAGCGCTCCCCGGTGCACGACGGTCAGCACATCCTGCCGCGCTTCGGTCAGGTGCTGGACCTGGCGGCGGCCGCTGCGACGCAGCGTGGTCGGCCCGTGCCGGTGTATCCGGAACTGAAGCACCCCGAGTACTTTGTGGCCCTGGGTCTGGACCCGGTCGCCGCGCTCGCCCGCGAGCTGGAGTCGCGCGCGCTGACCGGTCCCGCGGCGCCAGTCTGGCTGCAGTGCTTCGACCACGTCGTGCTGCGCGCCGCGCACGATCGCTGCGGCAATCCCTGCTACGCCCTGCTGGAAAGCCTGCCCGCGGCGCTGGCCGAGCGGGCGGCCCGGCTGCGTGAGCTCGCCGTCTGGGCGCGCGGGATCGCGCCGGGCAAGTACCTGCTGTGGGACGGTGCAGGCCGCGCCACGGGCCTGGTGGAGCAGGCCCACGCGGCCGGCCTGGAGGTGCATGCCTGGACGTTTCGCGACGACACCTCGCCCGCGCCCTTCGCCTCGCCGGAGGCGGAACTTGCCGCCGCGTTCGCGCAGGGCGTGGATGCGCTGTTCTGCGATTTCCCGCATTCGGCCCTGGCCGCTCGGGACCTCCACGCCGCCTGTGCTACCGTTGCCGGGTAGCGCCGCAGGCCCGGCGCTTGCAGGTACGAGGGAAGGCGGTACACAGGGCGCCGGAGGGCGGGTGATGGCCAGCCAGGAGTCGAGCGGCAGCGGCGGCGCGGGCGAACGCGGCCAACTGGTGCTGATCCACCGCATCGCCCGCATCGCGCGCGAGGACTTGCCACTGCAGCAACGCCTGCAGCGCGTGGTGGAGGCGCTGAAGTCCCACTTGCGCTGCGAGCTGGTGGCGTGCGCCTACATCGACGCCGCGAGGCGGCGCTTCGTCTGCGCGGCGCTGGCCTGCGATCTGCCCACCGAACTGCGTATCGGCTACAGCCGCGCGCTGGGCAGCGGCGTGGTGGGCGAAGTGGCCGCGCACGGCAGCGTGGTCAACGTGCCGGACGTGGCGGTCTATCCCAACTACGTCGAAACCCTCGTCGGCGTGCGCTCGGAACTGTGCGCTGCGGTGCGCCACGACGGCGAGGTGATGGCCGTGCTCAATTGCGAGAGTCTGCAGACCGATGCCTTCGCCGCCGCCAGCGACCTGCTGGTGACCGTCGCCGAGCAGGTGGCGGGCATGATGGTCGCCGCGCGGCTCAACGCCGAGCAGCAGCGCCGCGTGCTCTTGCTTGGCACCACCAGCGAGGTGTCGCGTCTGGCCCTGGAGGGCGGCGATCTGGGCGACACCCTGCAGCGCATCGCCGCCTTCGTCGCCGCGCGCTTCGATGTGCTCAACTGCTCCCTGCTGCTGATCGACGCCGACCGGCAGAGTCTGGTGTTGGCCGCCATGGCCGGCGCATCGGTGTTCGCCGCGCGTTGCGGCGAGGACTGGCCGCTCGACCAGGGAGTGGTCGGCCGCGCCCTGCGTCGCGGCGAAGCCGAATTCGTGCCCGACGTGCGGGCCGATCCGGACTATGTCATGGGCAATCCCGCGGTGGTGGCCGAGTTCGTGCTGCCCATCCGCTTCCACGGCGGCCTGCTCGGCCTGCTCAACCTCGAAGCGGCTCAGGTGGGCGCCTTCGACGAGGCGCGGCGCGAGGTGCTGCTGGCCCTGGCCGAACAGATGGCCGGCGCGATCCACCTGGCCATGACCAACCAGCGCCTGCGCGCGACCAACCTGCTGGTCGAGGAGAAATCGCATGCGCTGGAGCAGGCCAACGTGCGCCTGCAGGAGGCCAACGCGCAACTGGAGCACCTGTCCCACCTCGACGGCCTGACCGGCATCGCCAACCGTCGCCGTTTCGACGCCGCGCTGCAGGCCGAATGGCAGCGCGCCCTGCGCCACGGCCATGCCCTGTCGCTGCTGGTGCTGGATATCGACGATTTCAAGGCCTACAACGACGGCTACGGCCACCTCGCCGGCGACGAGGCGCTGCAGCGGGTGGCCGGCGCGCTGGCTGCGGCCCTGCGGCGCTCCGGCGACCTGCTGGCGCGCTACGGCGGCGAGGAATTCGTCGTGCTGTTGCCCGAGACCGGCGCCGACGAGGCGAGCCTGTGCGCGCGGCGACTGCACGCGGCGGTGGCGGCACTGGACCTGCCGCATGCCTACTCGCGCGGCGTGCACCGGCTGAGCGTGAGCATCGGTGTCGCCAGCGGACGCCCGCAGGCGACGGCCACGCCGGCGGCCCTCATCGATGACGCCGACCGCGCGCTGTACGCCGCCAAGCAGCAGGGGCGCAACCGCGTGGTGACCTGGGGCGGCTGAAACGCCTCAGCGGCGCCGCAGAGGCGTGATGCTCGCTGCACCGGAGGCCCGCGGGCGCGAAGCCTGGGCATGGCGGCGAATGAAGTTGCGCACTTCCGGATACACCAGCTCGCGCCAGCGCCGACCGCTGAAGATGCCGTAGTGCCCGGCGCCCTGGGCCACCAGGTGGCGACGGTGCTCGGCCGGAATGCCCGTGCACAGGGCGTGCGCGGCCTCGGTCTGTCCCAGGCCCGAGATGTCGTCCAGCTCGCCCTCGATGGTGAACAGCGCGGTGTCGCGGATGGCCGCCGGCGTCACGCGTTCTCCGGCCACATCCCACAGGCCGCGCGGCAGCAGATGCTGCTGGAACACCGTGGCGATGGTGTCGAGGTAGTACTCCGCGGGCATGTCCAGCACGGCGTTGTATTCGTCGTAGAACTTGCGGTGCGCCGCAGCGTCCCCGAGGTCGCCCTTGATCAGATCCTCGTAGAAGTCGTAGTGCGACATGACGTGGCGACCCGGATTCATGGCGATGAAGCCGGCATGCTGCAGGAAGCCCGGGTAGACGCGGCGGCCGTGGCCCGGGTACTGCTGCGGCACCTCGTGGATGAGGGTGTGCTGGAACCAGGACAGCGGCTTGGTCGTGGCCAGGTCGTTGACCTTGGTCGGGCTGCGCCGCGGATCGATCGGCCCGCCCATCATGGTCATGGAGCGCGGCGTGGTTTCGCCGCGCGCGGCCAGCAGCGACACGGCGGCCAGCACCGGCACCGTCGGCTGGCACACGCTGATCACGTGCAGATTGTCGGCGCCGATGTGGCGGATGAACTCCTGGATGTAGGCGACGTAGTCGTCGAGGTGGAACGGGCCCTGGCCCAGCGCCACCATGCGCGCGTCGACCCAGTCGGTGATGTAGACCTTGTGGTCCTGCAGCAGGGTGCGCACCGTGTCGCGCAGCAGGGTCGCGTGGTGGCCGGACAGCGGCGCCACCACCAGCACCGGCGGATCGTCCTTGAGATCATCGAGCGTCGGCTCGTCGTCGGTGAAGCGCTTGAAGCGGATCAGATTGCAGAACGGCTTCTTCAGCACCGCGTATTCGACGATGGGCACCTCGTGGCCGTGCGCGGTCACGCTGCGGATGCCGAACTCGGGCTTCTCGTAGTCCTTGCCCAGCCGGTACATCAACTCGCAGCCGGCGGCCCAGCGTTGCGCCCCCGGCAGGTGCGACAGGGCCGAGGAGGGTGCGGAGAACATCTTGGCGCTGGCCTCGGCCCAGTAGGTCAGGGGCGAGAGCAGCGAGCGCTGCAGTTCATGGAGCTGGTACAGCATCATCGGGCGCATCCGGCCAGTACGATCGGCGCAGTGTAGCCGGACTTTTGTTGCGATGCCGCAAGAGCGCCCCGGGCGCGGGCAAACAGTCGTGAAGCGGCCTCCCGGCGGGCCGCTGCGGCGCGCCATGGCGGCAGCGATGCAGCGCCGTGGCGGGCGTTCCCGCGTCCGGCGTACCTGATTTCGGGGACACGCCGCCCCGTGCGGTCGGGCTGGCGTGTGCCTGCCCGACGGCGCCGGGAGGGACTCCTGTCCATCCGGCATTCGTACATCCCTGTACTCCGCCGGAAGGGACTCCTGTCCTTCCGGCATTCGTACATCCCTGTACTCAGGGCAGGGTGGCGCAGATGGCGTAGACGTCGAGGGTGGGATTGGAGCAGCCGACGCCGCTGGGCTTGATCATCCACACCAGCCAGCCGTCGCGGCCGGGCGTCGTCGGTGCGCCCGGGTAGCTGCGGCCGATGTAGACGCCGGCGCAGTGGGTGTCGTACCCGCCGCTGAGCACGCGCGCACCGGCCGGGCACACCGCCTGGCCGTAGACGGAAGCGGTTCCGGCGGAGCCGCCGCCGAAGCTGAACGTCTCGTGCATCACCTGGTAGCCGGAGAGGGCGCGGTCGGGTTCGCAAGTGACCGCACCGGTGGCATCGATGCCGCGGATGGACGAGCCTGCGGGGCAACTGCCGCTGACACGGGCCTGGATCGCGGCTGTGTTCACCGACAGCGTGGCATTGCCGCTGCTGGCGCCGCCGAGCAGTCCGCCGCCGGCAGTCACCGCGGTGATGTCGCCCACCGCCTGGCAGTCCACGCTGCCGTCGGCGCCGACGCTGCCCATGGCGGTGCCGGGGGTGCAACTGCCGCTGACGCGCCGCTGCACTTCGCTGGGATTGATGGCAGTGGCACCGATGCTGGCCGGTGCGACCTTCACGGCCGTCAGTGCATAGGGCGTGGCGCGCACGGCCTGGCGTGGCAACAGCGGCGTGTAGGCGTCGGGCGAGGCGCCGTCGCGCACGCGCACTTCGAGCCAGTAGGCGCTCGCCGTGGAGAAGGGCGCATCGGTGAAGTCCAGCGGCAGGGTGAACAGGCCGTCGCTCACGCTGACATCGTCGAAATGCAGGGTGTCGAGGGCATGCCCGGCGTTCGCGTCGTCGTACAGCACCACTTCGAAGTCGTAGAGGCCCTGCGCCGGGGTACCGGCATTGCGCAGCTCTCCCTGGAAGGTGAAGGCGCTGTCCAAGGCCGGCTGGGCGCGCAGCGGCGCGGTGCCGGACAGGGCGAGGGCGGAAAGACAGGAGAATAGGCAGCGGCGCAGCATCATGGCAGGGTCCTCGGGGCGAGTTCGAATCCGTTGGTGAAAAGGCGATCGTCCGGCGCGGTGACGCCGGCGCGGCGGTGGAAACCGGCGCTCAGGGTGTAGCTGCCGCCGCTGGCGCGGTCGGCGGCCTCGGCCTGACCGACGGTACCGACCAGGTGGTAGGAACCGCCGCTGGCGCTGTCGCCGCCCGCGGCCAGGCGGGCGCGATGCAGCTCGTAGGGCGCCGCGGCGGCGGCCAGAGCCGCGCCGGCGAAGGCGAGGCCCGGCAGAAGGCGGGCGGGGGGACTTCGACGATGCGCCATGGCGGTTCCTCGGGGCGGGTTTGCTGGCATTCCCGTAAACTCGCGGGCGACTCCCTCACGCCGCGCTCCGCCCTTGGCCGACACCGCTTCCGACTGGATCGAGCGCTCGCGCAGCGGTGATGCCGCGGCCACGGTCGCCCTGGACGAGGCGCTGTACGCCCAGCTCAAGGGCATCGCCGAGGGACACGTCGGCCGCAACCCGGCGCACAGCCTCAGCGCCACCGCCCTCGTGCATGAGGCGGTGCTGCGCCTGCTGGGCAGTGGACGCACGCCCGAGTCGCGCGCCCATCTCCTGGCGCTGGGCGCGCTGAAGATGCAGGCCGTACTGGTGGACCACGCGCGCCGTCGCCAGGCGGACAAGCGCGGCGGCGGGCTTGCCGCGATCACCCTCGGGGCGGCCGACGATGTCAGCGTGGGCGATGCCCAGGCCTTCCTCGACCTGCAGGTCGCCATCGAGGCGCTGGAGCGCGAGGACGAGCGCGCCGCGCGCGCCGTGGTGCACAGCTATTTCGGCGGCATGAGCGCGGAGGAATCGGCGCTGGCCCTGCAGGTTTCCGTGGCCACAGTGGAGCGCGACCTGGCCTTCGGCCGCGCCTTCCTGCGGCGACGCCTCGGGGCCTGAGCGTGGCCGGTCGGCTGCGGCAGCTGTTCGACGCGGCCGCCGCGCTGCCGGCGGCGCAGCGCGGTGCCTTCCTCGACGCATCCTGCCCGGATGCGGGCGAACGCGCCGAACTCGACGCCATGCTGCAGCTCGGCGAGGAGCCGGACGATGCCCTGCGCGGCCGCGTCGGTCGCCTGGCGCAGGACGCAGTCGCGCGGGCGGGCGCGCTACCCGAGCGCGTCGGTCCCTATCGCGTGCTCGGACAGATCGGCGAGGGCGGCATGGGGGCGGTGCTGGCTGCCGAGCGCGACGATGGCGCCTTCCGCAGCCGCGTGGCGGTCAAGCTGATCCGCGGCCTGGCCCACGCCTCGGCGCGGGCCAGGCTGGAGCGCGAGCGGCGCCTGCTGGCGACGCTGGAGCATCCGCACATTGCACGCCTGCTCGACGGCGGCACCACGGCCGGCGGCGAGCCCTACCTCGTGATGGAGTACATCGACGGGCAAATGCTGGACCAGTGGTGCGCCGCGCGGCGCCCCGGCCTGCGCGCGCGCCTCGCCCTGTTCGAGACCCTGTGCCGAGCGGTGCACTACGCTCACCAGCGCCTGGTGCTGCACTGCGATCTGAAGCCGGGCAACGTGATGGTGCGCGCCGACGGCCGCCCGGTCCTGCTGGACTTCGGCGTCGCCCGCCTGCTGGCGCCCGAGGGCGATGCCACGCGCCACAGTCTCGCCGTGACGCCCGCCTACGCCAGCCCGGAACAGTGGCGCGCCGGGCCGCTCACCGTGGCCACCGACGTGCACGGCCTTGGCCTGGTGCTCTACGAACTGCTGGCCGGCGCCGTGCCGGAGCGCGACGTCGCCGCCGGGCCCAGCGACCTTCCAGCGCCCAGCCGCGTGCTGGCGCGCCGCGGTGGCGCGCGCGCGGAGGTGGCCGCCCTGCGCGGCGACCTCGACGCCATCGCCGGGCGCGCCACCGCCTGGGATCCGGCCCAGCGCTATGCCAGCGCGCTGGAGCTGGCCGCTGATGTCGCCGCCCACCTCGCCTCGCGCCCGGTGACGGCGGCGCGGGCGCGCTGGTACACCCTGCTGGGCAAGTTCGTGCGGCGTCACCGCGTGCCCGTGGCCGTCGCGGGCGCCTCCGCGCTGGCCCTCATGGTGCTGGTGAGCTGGCTCGCCTACGAGCGCGCGCGTGCGCTGCGGGCGGAGTCCATCGCGCGTGCCGAGGTCGCCTCGCTCGTCGCGAGTTCGCGCTACCTCGAGCGCCTGATGAGCGAGAGCCCGGATGCCGCCAACCTGCGCATGGGCGAGATCATCGCCGCCGTGCGCGCCGACCTGGAGCACCGCCGCGACGTCTACGACCCCGCCCTGCGCGCACGCCTGACCTTCCGCCTGGGAGTGATCCTTGCGGCCTCGCACCGCCACGCCGAAGCGCTGGTCGTGCTGCGCGAGGCGCGGCAGGGCCTGGTCGCCACGGGGGGCGCGCCGCTGCTGGTCGCCAACGTCGACGCCGCGCTGGCGCGTTCGCTCAATGCCCTGGGCGACGGTGCCGGTGCGGAACGCGCGGCGCGTGCCGCGCTGGCGCGCTTCTCCTCGGCGTCGGCGTTCGCCGAGGTGGGTACGGCCCACCTGGAACTCGCCACGGCCCTGACCCGTCGCGGCGCCGCCGCCGAGGCGGAGCAGGAGTTTTCCCGCGCCCTGGATGCGGTGGGCGCAGCGCCGATCTATCGCGCCGAACAGACAGCCGATGTGTACATGCGCCGCGCCGAGCTGGCGCAGGCCGCGGGCGACCGCCTCGGGGCGCTGCGCTTCAGCGAGCAGGCCTGGAGCGTGCTGCGTGCGGCCCTGGGCGAGGACCATCCGCGCACGCTCACCGCGCAGGCGCGCTGCCGCGCCCTCGCCGCCGGGATCGGCGCGGCGGTCGCGGCGCCCTAGGCGCGCTCACAGCCGGCTGTAGCGCCAGTCCACCGCCTTGCCATCGCGGTAGGGCATCACGCCGTGGAAGGCGCGCGGGTCGGCGTCGAACACCAGCGGCAGGAAGTGGCGGTCGCCGTCCCACAGCGGCAGGTCCATGAGGCCGGACACGTCGACCCATTCCAGCGTGCCTTCCGGATTGTGCTCCAGCGGCGTGCCCTCGAAGGCCTCGACCAGGAAGACGAAGCCGAGCCAGTCCTCGCCGTGTTTGCCGAAGCCGGGCCAGGACACGGTGCCGCGCAAGCTCATGCGCGTGCACTCGATGCCCGCCTCCTCGCGCACTTCGCGCCGCGCGCCGGCCACCACGTCCTCGTCGCGGTCGAGTTTGCCGCCCAGGCCGTTGTACTTGCCCAGGTGGTGATCGCCGGGGCGCGCGTTGCGGTGGATCATGAGCACGCGCCGGCGATCGGGCGACAGGATGTAGACGAGGGTGGCAACGATGGGGGTGTAGG
>DAOOVM010000123.1:0-8564 GCA_035370085.1 Rhodanobacteraceae bacterium
GGAGTACGAGCGCAACCTGCAACCCGGCAGCGGCACCACCGACGCCATCCTCGGCATCTACGCCAACGGCCGTCTCGGCACGGACAGCGCGTGGTTCGCCCAGGCCACGACGCAGTCCGCGCCGGCGCAGCACGCCGGATACGCACCCGGCAACACCCTGCAGTTCGATGCCGGTCTGTCGCGGGCCTTCGGCGCGCGCACGCTCGGTCTGCTGCAGCTCAATGCGCGGTGCAGCGGCCGCGACCGCGGCGTGGAGGCGGCCCCCGAGGACAGCGGCGCGCGCAGTCTGAGCCTGAGCCCCGGCCTGGACGTGAGCCTCAGCCCCGGCCTGCAGCTCTACGCCTTCGTGGAAAAGCCGCTGTGGCGCCGCGTCAACGGCGAACAGCTGGTGGCCGGCTGGGCCGCGGCGGCGGGGGTCAACTGGATGTTTTGAACCAGACCCCGCCGGCCTGGCCCGGGCGGCGCCGACAGTCCCGCGCGCCCTACTCCCCCTTGAGCATCGCCACGTGGGCTTTGCCGTCGCGGTCGATCCAGCCGCGGAACATGCCCTCGGTGTTGAACGGCATGGCGAAGTTGCCGTGGGCGTCGAGGGCGATCACGCCGCCGTCGCCGCCGAGGGCGGGCACGTCATCCATCACCACCGCCTGCGCGGCCGCGGCCACGCTTTCCTTCTTCCAGGCCACGCGCGCGCAGATCGAACGCGCCGCCACGGTGCGGATGTAGAACTCGCCCCAGCCGGTGGCGGAAACGGCGCAGCGGGCGTCGGCATAGGTGCCGGCACCGATCACGGGGGCATCGCCGATGCGTCCCCAGCGCTTGTTGGTCATGCCGCCGGTGGAGGTGGCAGCGGCGAGCCTGCCCTGCGCGTCCAGCGCCACGGCGCCGACGGTGCCGTGGCGAAAGGCCGGCGGCAGGGCGGCCTCCTGCTTCGCGACCTCGGCCTGCAGGGCCTGCTGCAGTTGCTGCCAGCGCTCCTCGGTGCGGAAGTAGGACGGGTCCACCAGGGTGACGCCGACCGTTTGGGCGAAGGCCTCGGCACCGTCGCCGACCAGCATCACGTGGGGCGAGCGCTCCATCACCGCCCGCGCCAGCAGCACGGGATTCTTCACGCGGTGCACGCCGGCCACGCTGCCGGCGCGGCGCGTGCTGCCGTCCATGATGGCCGCGTCCAACTCGTTGCGCCCGTCGTGGTTGAACACCGCTCCCCTGCCCGCGTTGAACCAGGGCGAATCCTCCAGCACCACCACCGCGCGGCTGACCGCGTCCAGGCTGCTGCCGCCGGCCTTGAGCACGCCGTAACCGGCGTCGAGCGCCGCGCGCAGATCGGCTTCGACCAGGCGGCGCCGCTCGGGCGTCAGGTCGCGCGAAATGACGCCGGCACCGCCGTGGATCACCAGCACGGGACGCGGCGCGGCAGCAGTGACGGTGGCGGAAGACATGGCGGCGAGGCTCGCGAGGAGGACGGCAAGGCGGCGCAGGCAAGGCGACATGGCGGCACGCGGCGGCGGGGACGGCGGCCAGTATAGCCAGCGTGCGCCGGCGCCGCGGCCGGCGCGACGGCGAAGGCGGCACTCAGGCCGCGTCGCCGGACGTCGCCTGGCGCGGCGAGGCGGGAAAGCGGATCGTCGCCGTGGTGCCGACGCCGAGCTCGCTCTGCAGTTCCACCGGCCAGCCGAAGCGGTCCGACAGGCGCTTGACGATGGTCAGACCCACGCCGTGGCCGCCGCGCTGGCTGCTGGGGGCGCGGAAGAAGGGCTGGAAGGCGCGCTCCAGGGCGTTGGGATCCATGCCCACGCCGGTGTCCTGCACGCGCAGGAAGTCGCGGCCGACGCACACCACGATGGTGCCGGCCTCGGTGTAGAGGCAGGCATTGCGCAGCAGGTTGCCAAGCAGCACCGACAGCACGCGCGGCGAGGCGTGCAGGTGCAGCTCGCCCTCTTCCACCAGGCGCAGGGCCACCTGCTTGCCTTCCAGCAGCGGGGCGACGCGCTCGATTTCCTCGCGCGCCAGGTCGTTGACGGAGAAGTCCTCCGCCGGCAGGCCGGTATCGGCCTCGCGCGCGAGGATCAGGAAGGCCTCGATCAGCGCTTCCATGTCGCGGGCGGCGCGCTGGATGCGCTGCACCGAGCGGCGGCCGAAGTCGGACAGGGCGGACTCGTCGCCGAGCACGTCGGCCGCCACCTTGATCACGGTCAGCGGCGTGCGCAGCTCGTGGCTGGCGTCGCGGGTGAAATTGCGCTCGCGCTCGACGAACTCGTCGATGCGGCTGGCGAAGCCGTGCAGCGCACCGGCAAGAACCTCCACGTCGTGGTCGCCTTCGCCGCCGAGGCGGCCGGGCTGCAGCGCCTCGAGGTCGGGGTGCTTGGGGTCCCAGCTGCGCACGGTGTTGGCCAGGGCGATCACCGGCGACAGGGCGCGGCGCGAGGCGCGGTAGGTGAGCCAGGTGGTGACGTAGATGATGACCAGCACTAGGGTCAGCGGCACGAAGCCGAACAGCAGGGCCAGGCGATTGACCTGTTCCTGGCTGAACACGAGGAACAGCCAGCCGGGCGCGCCCTGCGACACGTACACCAGGGCGTCCTTGCCGTCGCGCACGATGCGGTGGTAGCCGGGGCCGAGGCTGCGCACGTCGGCCGGCAGGCCGTCGCGCGGGGCGCCGGCGGCCACGAGGTAGCCGCGCAGGTTGTAGGTGTCGGGCAGTTCAGCCTGCGGATGGCGGGCCAGACGCTCGAAGTAGTGGCCGGCCTCGTCCTTGAGCGCCTGCTTGATCAGTACGTCCTCCAGCACGATGGCCGCGCCGTAGACGCCGACGATCGTGGCGAAGCTGATCGCCGCGATCTGCAGCACGAAAACCACCCAGATCTTGCGGCGGATGCCGGAGCGCAGGCGCATGGGTCGTTGGCCGATCGGAGGGGTGTCGCGAGCTTAGCGGCACAAGCCCGCGCCCGGCAGACGCCGGGCGCGGGGCGGGCAGCGGGGCCGCTGCGTCAGGCCGGCACCGCGGCGCGGCCGGCCGGCACCTCGGCGTCGAGGTCGGCCATGCGGTAGCCGGCACTGTGCACGGTGTGCAGCAGCGGCTTGTCGAAGGGCTTGTCGACGATCTTGCGCAGGTTGTATAGGTGGCTGCGCAGGGTGTCGGAATCGGGCAGGGTGTCACCCCAGATCTCGCGCTCGATGTCGCGCCGGCTGATCACGCGCGGCGACTCGCGCATGAGGATGGACAGGAGCTTCAGGCCGATCGGCGACACCACCAGATCCTGCCCGGCGCGCTGCACGCGCAGGGTGGCCATGTCCAGACTGAGGTCGCCCACGCGCAGGGTCTCGGCGCTGACCAGGCGGCGGTCACGACGGATGAGGGCGCGCACGCGCGCCTCCAGCTCGCGGATCTCGAAGGGCTTGACGAGGTAGTCGTCGGCGCCGGCATCGAGGCCGGTGAGCTTGTCGTCAAGCGTGTCGCGCGCCGTGAGCATGAGTACCGGCGTGGACTTCTTCACCTCCTGGCGCAGGCGCCGACACAGGTCCAGGCCGTCCATGCCGGGCAGCATGAGGTCGAGCACGATCACGTCGTAGCTGTTCTCGGCGGCCAGGCGCAGGCCGCGCGGACCGTCGCTGGCGTAGTCCACGCCGAATCCGCGGTGTTCCAGGTATTCACCGACCATGCCGGCGATGCCGCGGTCGTCTTCGACCAGCAGAATGAGGCCGGCCTGCTCTTCGCGAGGCTTCATGGGGCGCTCCGTCGACCGCTGGCTGGTGCGGTCTTCACTTTCGTGAAATATGCCGGCCGGGCAGTGATCGGGCCGTGAAGGCGCGTCGGCCTCAGCGGCGCCGCGCCAGCAGCGGCGCCAGCACCGGCCAGACGTTGTCGAGCACGCGCGCCTGCGCCTCGGCGCGCGGATGCAGGCCGTCCTCCTGCAGCAGGCGTTCGTCCTGCGCCACGCCCTCCAGCAGGAACGGGACCAGCGGCACATTGAATTCGGCCGCCACGTCCCGATACACAGCGCGCAGGCCGTCGCGATACTGCGGTCCGTAGTTCACCGGAATCTCGATACCCAGCAGCAGCACCTGCGCCCCCGCGGCGCGCGTGTCGCGCACGAGCCGGCGCAGGTTGGCGCGGATCTCCTCCAGCGGCAGCCCGCGCAGTGCGTCGTTGGCGCCGAGTTCCAGCAGCACCAGGCGCGGGCGCTGTTCGGCCAGCAGGGTGGGCAGGCGGGCCACTGCGCCGGCGGTGGTTTCACCGCTGATGGACGCGTTGACGAGTAACTCGGTGGCGTCGCGCTCGTGCAGGCGGCGCTGCAGCAGGGCCACCCAACCCTGTTCGGGCGCGATACGGTAGGCGGCGGACAGGGAATCGCCGAGCACCAGCAGCGGACCGCGCGGTGCGGGCGCCGCCAGGGCCATCAGTGGAAACAGCAACAAAATCACCAGGAAACGACGCATGCAGGCCACCGGCGAACCTCTTCTCCGCGCGAACGATATCAGCAAGACCGTGCCCGGCCCGGACGGGCCGCTGCAGATCCTCGATGGGGTTGACCTGGCCGTGGCGCAAGGCGCTAGCCTGGCGATCGTCGGCGCCTCCGGCTCGGGCAAGACCACCCTGCTGGGCCTGCTGGCCGGGCTGGACACGCCCACGCGCGGCGAGGTCGTGCTGGCCGGCGAGCGTTTGGGCGCGCTGGACGAGGAAGGTCGCGCGGCGCTGCGGCGGCGCCTGGTCGGCTTCGTGTTCCAGAGCTTCCACCTGCTGCCGGCCCTCACGGCAGAGGAAAACGTGATGCTGCCGCTGGAGCTGGACGGACGCGCCGAAGCGCGCCGCCCGGCGCGCGATGCCCTGGACGCCGTGGGCCTGGCGCATCGCCTGCACCACTACCCGCACCAGCTCTCCGGCGGTGAGCAGCAGCGCGTGGCGCTGGCGCGCGCCTTCGTCAATGCGCCGCGCCTGCTCTTCGCCGACGAGCCCACCGGCAACCTCGACGCGCACACCGGGCGCGCGGTGAGCGATCTGCTGTTCGCCCTCAATCGCAGCCACGGCACCACCCTGGTGCTGGTTACCCACGATCCGACCCTGGCGGCGCGCTGCGATGCGCTGCTGCGCCTGGACGCCGGACGCATCGTGACGGCGCCGGCCGCCGCGGCGGCCGGCGCATGAACCTCCTCGCCTTCGCCGCGCGCAGCCTGCGCCGCGAACTGCGCCACGGCGAGCTGCGCACCCTGGGCGCGGCCCTGCTGCTGGCCGTGGCCGCGCTCACCGCCGTCGCCACCCTGGGGCAGCGCGTCGAGCAGGCCCTGCTGGCCAGCGCGGCCGAACTGCTCGGCGGCGACCTCGGCGTGGCGGCACGCCGATCGCTGGATCCGAGCTATGCCGCCGAGGCGCAGCGCCTCGCCCTGCGCGCCAGCGCCAGCGCCGAGTTCCCCAGCGTGGTGTTCGCCGCCGACCGCAGCCGACTGGCCCAGGTGCTCGCCGCCGACGCCGCCTATCCGCTGCGCGGCACCCTGCGCGTGCGCGGCGCCGACGGCAGCGAGCGCGACGCCGCCGCTCCGCCACCGGGCAGCGCCTACGCCGACCACGCCCTGCTGGTGGCGCTGGACCTGCGCGTCGGCGACACCCTCCAGTTCGCCGGCACGCCGCTGCGCGTGGCCGCCGAGATCGTGCGCCAGCCCGACGGCGGGCAGCTCTTCACCCTGGCGCCGCGCCTGATGGTCGCCCTGGACGAGGCGCGTGCGCGCGGCCTGCTGGGTGAAGGCAGCCGCGCACGGCACCGCCTCATGCTGGCGGGCGAGCGCACCGCGCTGGCGCGCTTCCAGGACTGGGTCCGCCCGCGGCTGGCCGACGGCGCCGAGCTGGTGACCGTGGCCGAGGCGCAGCAGAACCTGCGCAGCGCCTTCGAGCGCGGCGAAGCCTTTCTGCGCCTCGCCGCCCTGCTCGCGGCGCTCCTGTGCGGCATCGCCGTGGCCCTGGCGGCGCAGCGCTACGCGCGCCGCAAGATCGACGAAGTGGCCCTGCTGCGCGCCCTCGGCGCGGGGCGCCACACGGTGCTGGCCACGCTCGGTCTGGTGCTGCTCATGCTGGCGCTGCCGGCCTGCCTGCTCGGCGCCGCGGCCGGGCTGGGCCTGCAGCAGGCCGTGCTGCTGTGGGCACAGCAGCTGCTGCCTGCCGCGCCGCCGCCGCCCGACGCGGGACCGGCCCTGGCCGCGATTGGCGTCGGCCTGGCCGTGCTGATCGGCTTCGCCCTGCCGCCACTGGCACGCCTGCGCGACGTGCCGCCGGTACGGGTGTTCCAGCGTCACCTGGACAGCGCGCCGCGCGGCTTCGACCTGCTCTACCTGCTGCCGCCGCTGGTGGCCGTGGCCCTGATCCGCAGCCAGTCCGGCAGCAGCGCCGTGGCTTCGGCCATCGCCGGCAGCCTGCTCGGCGTGGTTGGGCTGGCCCTGCTGGCCGGCCTGCTGCTGCTGTGGCTGCTGCGCCGCGGCGGCTCCGCCCTGCCCGGCGCCCTGCGCTTCGGCCTGGCCAACCTGGCACGGCGGCGCAGCCTGAGCCTGATCCAGGTCACGACCCTGGCGCTGTCCTTCACCGCGCTGATGCTGCTGGCCATCGTCGGGCCGGGCCTGCTCGACACCTGGCGGCGCGAGCTGCCGCCGGACACACCCAATCATTTCCTCATCAACCTGCAGCCGGAGCAGGCCACCGCCGTCGCGACGCGCCTCGGCGCCCTGGGCGCACGCCAGCTCAACACCCTGCCGCTGGCCGTGGGCAAGCTGCTGGCGATCAACGGCAAGGCGCCGCGGGCGGAGGACTTCAGCGACCGCCGCGCGGCCGGCTGGATCAACGGCGAAACGCGCCTGTCCTGGAGCGAGGCCCTGCCACCCGCCAACCGCCTGGTGGAGGGCCACTGGTTCGGTGCCGCCGCCGCGACGCCGGAGGCCTCGGTCGACCGCCTGTGGGTGGACATGTTCCACCTCAAGCTCGGCGACACCCTGACCGTGGGCGTGGGCGAGCAGCGCATCGAGGCGCGCATCACCAGCGTGCGCGAAGTGGACTGGAGTTCCTTCCGCGTGAACTTTTTCCTGCTGCTCGACCCCGCCAGTGCGCGCAGCCTGCCGCACAGCGTGCTGGCCAGCTTCCACCTGCCGCGCGGCCACGCCACTGAACTGGCCGCGCTGAGCCGCGACTACCCCAACCTGTCGCTCATCGACGTGGACGCCATCCTCGACCGCGTGCGCGACATCATCGACCGCGTCGCCGCCGCGGCGACCTGGGTGCTAGGCTTCAGCCTCGCCGCCGGCGTCCTCGTGCTGCTCGCCGCCCTCAGCGTCAGCGCCGACGAGCGCCGCTTCGAGAGCGCCCTGCTGCGCACCCTGGGCGCGCGCCGCGGCCAGCTGCTGGCCGCCGTGCTGGGCGAATTCCTCCTGCTCGGCCTCATCGCCGGAGTGATCGCCGCGGGCGGTGCCATTGCCGCCGGCCGCGCCCTCGGCAGCGGCGTGTTCCGCATCGCCTGGACGCCGCCACCTGCCGCCTTCGCGCTGGCCGTGCTCGCCGCCGCGGCGCTGGTGACCCTGGCCGGCTGGCTCGGCGCGCGCCGCGTGGCGCGCAGTTCGCCGCTGCTGGTGCTGCGCCGCGAGTAGGCGCGCGGGTGACGCGGCCGACAGTTCGCGGCACGTCGTCTTGCCAAGCGCGGGGCGGCGCTCCTATCGTCGCGGCATGAGCTCCGCCGAGAAACGCCGCCATCCGCGCCTGGCCGTCTTTTCCGCCGCCATGCTGGTGATCGGCGACGACGGCTTCCTCACCGAGGTGCAGGACCTGTCCCAGGGCGGCGCGCGCGTCGGCAAGCCGCGCCACTGGCAACTCGGTGCCGGCGTGGACTGCCGCGTGTTCCTGATCTTCGACCAGGAGACGGTGATCGGTCTCGCTGCGCGCGTGGTGCGTGCCGGCGAGCATGACCTCGGCCTGGAGTTCCTGTCCGGCCAGGAGGCGCGCATCCAGAGCCTGCTGTACGAATCGCGCTTCATGGACCAGGAATTGCCGTAGGCGTTCGAGATTCGGATTCGGAAAATCATCGCAGCTTGGCCCCCTCTCCCCCAAACAGTTTCATCGTTTGGGGGAGAGGGTTGGGGTGAGGGGGCAAGGCCGCGGTGTTCCTCACGCTGTCAGGAACGCCATGGCTTCGCCCCCTCACCCAACCCTCTCCCCCGAGCCAAGCTCGGGGGAGAGGGCTAAAGAAAGTCGCCGCCCGCGTCGCCCCCCGCCCCTCGCCGTGCACCTCGCATGAACTACGTCACGCCGATCCTGCTCCTCCTCGCTTCCAACGTGTTCATGACCTTCGCCTGGTACGGGCACCTGAAGTTCAAATCGGCCCCGCTCTGGGCCGCCGTGCTCGTGAGTTGGGGTATAGCCCTCGTCGAATACTGCCTCGCCGTGCCGGCGAACCGTATCGGCAGTGCCGTCTACAGTGCGGCTGAACTGAAGACGATCCAGGAGGTCATCACCTTCAGCGTCTTCATCGTGTTCTCGGTCTTCTGGCTGAAGGAGGCGATCACCCTGGAGCATGTCATCGGCTTCGCCGTCATCGTGG
>DAOOVM010000124.1:0-8561 GCA_035370085.1 Rhodanobacteraceae bacterium
TCACCGCCAGGGGTCCCCTTCAAAGGGCCATCCTTCAGGATGGCCCTTTGTCTTTGTGGGACTTCGTTGGCTTTCGCTTCGGCATACGCGCTACCCTGCTCACCGCGCAGGCGCAGGGCGACCTGCCCGCGGCGGGGTCACGTCACCGCAGATCCCGCTTCTCCGCGGAAGGTCAGCACCAGCACGTCTCGATACGCGGGCTCGCCCGGAACGATCGCGTGCACAGGGGTGACGCCATGGTGCACGCGTCGATCGTCGACGAGGGCAGCGTCGAGCGGAGTCGCCAGGGTGAATGCGCCGAGTCGGCTGCCGTCGGGTGCGTGAATGGTGGTCGTGCCGCTGGCGATGTTGTGACGGCGAATCATCAACACCAGCACGAAGTCGACGCCATCGCGATGAACTCCTTCCGGTGTCGGATGGCCGGCGCTACCTGGCTGTGCCTCGATGCGGAACTGGTGCACCTCGATGCGCGAGGAACGGCAGGTGGCCGCGAGGGATCCGAACAGGCCATGGCCGAAGCGCAGTAGGGACTCCATCGCCGGGCTCGCGGCCACATCGGCTTCGACCGGATCGAACCAGCGCTCGATCCCCCCCTGCAGCGTGTTGTACTGGAGTGCCTGGTAGTGCGCCTGATGCTCCAAGCGCCGAGGCGCCGACTCAGGTCCCATGCGGAAGACCGCGAAGCGGCGCCGCCGCTGCCGGCCCAGTGCCGCAAGATACGCGTCAGGCGTCAGGCGGTTCCAACTGTCGGCAAACGCGTCCCAGTCGCCGAGGCCGCGCTCTTGTGCCAACAAGGCGCGCATCATCTGTCCGGGCACGAAGGCGAATCCCTGTGCGGACAGTGCGGCAGCCAGCGTACCGGCACCCGGTTCGGTTGGGCAGGTCGACATTGGCATGCAAGCTAGCAGAGATACCCGCGCAAGCCAGTGCCGCTTGCGTGCCGCCGCAGGGAGCCGTGTCCCGCGCCGACCCTGACGTCCAGCGAAACTGACTGCGGGCGGGGCGGCGGCGGGCCGCTGTCTGCGGGGCGACGCGGCACCGGCACGCCACGATCGGCGGCGTCGGGCAGTTCGTTCAGTTGGGGCCCAGGGAGCGCACAGCTGCAGGAATCTCGCGGGCGTCTGTCACGCTGCGGACACGCATCGGATCCGGCGTGTCCTCCGCCTCGAGCTCATGCGCCCAGGTCACCGCATAGGGCATGTGGATGCCGTAGCCGCCCAAGCGGACGACGGGAGCAATGTCGGAGCGCAGGGAGTTGCCCACCATGGCGAATTGCCCGGCCTCGATCCCGCATTCTATCAGTACTCGTCGATACGCCGCTGCATCCTTTTCGGATACGATCTCGATTCGGTGGAAGAGATCGGCCAGGCCACAGGCAGCGACCTTCGACTCCTGATGGAACAGATCACCCTTGGTGATGAGCACGATGCGATACTCGCGGGCGACGCTGGCCACAGCCTCCCGGATGCCGGGCAGTAGTTCCACCGGATGTGCCAGGACCTCCTTGCCCAAGTGCACGATGCGATGCATATCGGCGGCCGAGATCGCCTGCCCCGTCGCCTCGATCGCCGCCTCAAGCATGGAAAGTGTCATGCCCTTGGCGCCGTAACCGAAGAGCCGCAGGTTGCGCCGCTCCGTGGCCAGGAGCCGGTCGTGCAGGGCTGCATCGGCAAGATCCACATAGCGCCCAACGATCCGCTCGAACTCCGCGTGCGCAGCCTGGTAGTAGCCCTCGCTGTGCCAGAGCGTGTCGTCCCCGTCGAAGCCCACCAGTTCGATCACAAAACCCCCAGCCTGTTCACGCCAAGGCGTTTGCAAATCCCGCAAACGAAAACGCGCCGGGCAGCGGGGCTGCCCGGCGCGTTGTTGCATCGATCACTTAGGCAGCGACGACGTCTTCAGCCTGCAGACCCTTCTGGCCCTGCACGACCTTGAAGCTGACCTTCTGACCTTCCGCCAAGGTGCGGAAGCCCGAGCCAGTGATGGCGCGGAAATGGACGAAAACGTCCGGGCCATTGTCACGGCTGATGAAGCCGAAACCCTTGGCGTCGTTGAACCACTTGACGGTACCGATCTGACGATCCGACATGACTTGCTCCGAAAAAAATTTGACTGCTAACAAGGCCCTACCGAACTGGGAAGGCCGTTTCACTGGTGTGCGGGTTACGAGGAAGCGGGTCGATGCGGGTCCTGGATCGGCAGCATCGGGTCACCATTGTTCAGTGAGCCCGGCAAACACAGCGCGCGCAGTGTACCCGGAAAATTGCCCGTGTGCGACTACCCCGCTGCCGGCCCTTTGCCCCTTTCCCAACGCGGCCGTTCCGCGTTACGTTGGGCCACCGCTTCTTCCGGGAACTCGCGATGCGCCTTCCTGCCCTGATCGCCGTCGCCTTCATGCTTCCGTTGCCTGTGGCCGCGGCGACATACAAGTGCCGCGATGCTGCAGGGAACTGGACCAGCCAGGCGTGCTTTCGCGCCCCCCGGCCGATCTCAGCGATACGCCGTACCAGCGCTGGCTGCGGCAGAAACAGGCGGCCGAAGCGGGACGAATTGCGGCCAGGAACGCCCTCGGCCCATACTGCTTCCGGCTAGACCGCCTCGCCTCTTTCTATTCGTGCGTGGAAAGCCAGCTGAAGGTCTACGATGACTTGGAGCGGCTCAAGGCCACGCTGCCGGCAGACTCCTTGCCGCGGCGCCGCCTCGACGATTGCCTGGCCCTGCATCACGACGCCACCACCGGCGCCACCGACTTTAGGCAGGCGCGGGAGTGCTACGACAAGACCTGAGCTGCCGCGGCCCGACCGGGGCGAGCGGGTTCACCAGCGTCGCCGCGTTGGAAAATCTCACCCGCACTTGCTGTAGCCGCAATTCAGGCACGTGGCGCAGCCATCCATGACGATGGTTGCCACGGCATTGCACTTCTGGCACAGCGTGGCGCCCGGGGGGAACCCTGCGGCGTCCCCGGACGCACGCAGCGAGCTTGAATCAGCGCCTTCCGACTCGCCCTTCTTCTTCCGTGCACCGCCCCCCTCGTACGCCGCGCGCTTTTCCGCCATCAGGCGACGCTGCTCCGCGCTGAGGTCGGGGTCGTGCATCAGGCCGATGCTCTTGAGGTGCTGTTCGATCACGGCCCCGAGCTCGGCGACGATCGAGGGCATGTACACACCGCCCGCCTTGAAGTAGCCCCCGCGGGGATCGAACACCGCCTTGAGCTCCTCCACTAGGAAGGTGACGTCACCACCCTTGCGGAACACGGCGCTCATGATGCGCGTCAGCGCCACGATCCACTGGAAGTGCTCCATGTTCTTGGAGTTGATGAACACCTCGAACGGCCGGCGCAGTTCGTGTTCCGTGCCCTGGTTCAACACGATGTCGTTGATCGTGACGTAGAGCGAATGCTCGAACAACGGTGACTTGATCTTATACGTCGAACCGACCAGCACCTCGGGGCGCTCGATCTGTTCGTGCATCTGGATGACCTCGGCCTTGGGCGGGTCCAGCGTAGCCGGGGCGGCCGGCGCGATTCCCGCCGATGTTGCCTTCTCTTCCGGCTTGTTGACGCTGTAGCCCTTGATTTTCTTGCCGATCTTGATGGTCATGTGCGTGTCCTGATATTGCATTGATCCCGACGCTGCGCGCACGCCGGCTTGACGACCGCTGCCCTTGCCGAAGGCGCCTCGGCCAGCCCCCGCCCCTGCCGTCCGCAGCTGACCGGGGCCGCCCCGACACCTGCTCGTCCTCTACCGGACGCTGGGAAAGAGACTCCGCGCCGGCACATTGTCCGGCGCGGAGGTAATGCAAGGCTGTAACGCGGTTCCCCGCGCTCTTGGCAGTGGGTCTTCCGCCCCGCGCTAACACTCACTGCGGGACGGAACCAGGCTACGCGCTGCCGCAGCCCCGACGGCAATCGCGCCACCGCCGTCTCTGCGGACGGCGGGCTGGTATTGCTCAGCGGCGCCGGGCGCCCTTCTTGGCCACCTTCCTGGGCGCTGCGCGGCGCGCAACGACCTTCTTCGCCACCTTCTTGGCCGCCTTCCTGGGAGCCGCCTTCTTGGCAACCTTCTTGGCTGCAGGCCGCTTGGCCACTTTCCTGGCTGCGGGCTTCTTCGCTGCCTTCTTCGGGGCTGCCTTCTTTGCAACCTTGCCGGTGGCCTTCTTGGCGACCTTCTTCGCCGCCTTCCTCGCAGCGGGCTTGCTCTTGGTGACGGCCTTCTTCGCCTTGGCCACGACCGCCTTCACTTTCTTGGCCGCCGCCTTCCTGACCGCCTTGGCCTTCTTCACCACGGCCGTCGCTTTCTTTTCCACGACGTGCTTGGCGTCGCTGGCGGCCGCGCTCACGCTGGCCACGGCGGCTTCGGTTTTCTCGGCCACCGCGGCGCCCATCTCCTGCGCGGTCTCCTTGGCGGACTCGAGCATGTTGCTCAGTTGCTCACCTACGGTTTGCATACGGACCTCCGGCTCCTCGATCGGGGACAGTTCAAAATTTGCCGTAGTAACCTTCCTTCAGCGCATCGAACAGATTGGCGGCGGTGTGGATTTCGCCGTCGTATTCGATTTCGTCGTTACCCTTGGCCTCGACAACACTACCGTCCTCCAGCTCGAAGCGGTAGAGGGTGTTTTCCAAGTCTGCTTCCTTCACCAGCACGCCCTGGAACGCGGCCGGATTGAAGCGGAAGGTGGTGCATCCCTTGAGGCCCTGGGCGTGGGCGTAGGTGTAGATGTCCTTGAAGTCTTCGTAGGGGTAGTCGGTGGGCACGTTGGCGGTCTTGGAAATGGACGAGTCCACCCATTTCTGCGCCGCTGCCTGGATATCGACGTGTTCCTTGGGCGTGATGTCGTCGGCCGCCACGAAGTACTCGGGCAGCTTCTCCTCCGGATTGCCGGAGAACGGCATGGCCTTGGCATTGATCAGTTCGCGGTAGGCCAACAGCTCGTAGCTGAACACCTCGACCTTCTCCTTCGTCTTGCGCCCCTCGCGAATGACGTTGCGGGCGTAGTGGTGCGCGAAGGAAGGCTCAATGCCGTTGCTGGCGTTGTTGGCCAGCGACAGGGAAATCGTCCCGGTCGGCGCGATCGAGCTGTGGTGGGTGAAGCGCGCGCCCACCTCGGCCAGTTCGGCCACCAGCTCGGGCGCAACCTCGGCGACGCGCTGCATGTAGCGGCTGTAGCGCGCGTGCAGGATGCGACCGGTCACCCGGTCGCCCACCTTGTAGCCATCGGCGGCCATCTCCGGGCGCTTGCGCAGCATGTCGCCGGTGACGGGGAAGGTCTCCTCCATGATCGGAGCGGGCCCCTTCTCCCTTGCCAGGGACAGACCCACCTCCCAGCCTGCCACCGCCATGTCGCGCGCCACCTGCTCGGTGAATTCGCACGATTCCTTCGAGCCATAGCGCATCTTGAGCATGGTCAGGGTGGAGCCGAGACCAAGGAAGCCCATGCCGTGGCGGCGCTTGCGCAGGATCTCGCCGCGCTGCTGCTCCAGCGGCAGACCGTTGATTTCCACCACGTTGTCGAGCATGCGCGTGAAGACGCGCACGACTTCCTTGTACTCCTCCCAATCGAAACGCGCCTTGGGACCGAAGGGATCGCGCACGAACACGGTCAGGTTGATCGACCCGAGCAGGCAGGAGCCGTAGGGCGGTAGCGGCTGTTCGCCGCAGGGGTTGGTGGCACGGATGTTCTCGCACCACCAGTTATTGTTCATCTCGTTGACGCGGTCGATGAGGATGAATCCTGGCTCGGCGAAGTCGTACGTCGAGACCATGATCATGTCCCACAGGTGGCGGGCCTTGATATGGCCGTAGATCTTGCATGCCACCAGACCGTCGTCCCGCACGACATAGTTCCGGCTCAGCGGCCACTCGCGCCAGACCACGAGGCCTTCGTCGGCCAGGTCAATGTCATCCTGCTCCTTCACGTTGACCGGGAACACCAGCGGCCAGTCGGCATCGTCGTGTACGGCCTGCATGAAGCCGTCGGTGATGAGCAGGGACAGGTTGAACTGGCGCAGGCGCCCGTCTTCGCGCTTGGCGCGGATGAACTCCTTCACGTCAGGATGGGACACGTCGAAGGTCCCCATCTGGGCGCCGCGGCGGCCGCCGGCGGACGACACCGTGAAACACATCTTGTCGAAGATGTCCATGAAGGACATCGGGCCAGATGTGTAGGCGCCGGCACCCGCGACGAAGGCACCTCGCGGACGCAGCGTGGAGAACTCATAGCCGATGCCGCAGCCGGCCTTCAGGGTCAGGCCTGCCTCGTGCACCTTCTGCAGGATGCCGTCCATCGAGTCCTCGATGGTGCCGGATACCGTGCAGTTGATCGTGCTGGTAGCGGGCTTGTGTTCCTGTGCGCCCGCGTTGGACGTCACGCGGCCGGCCGGGATGGCGCCGCGACGCAGCGCCCACACGAAGCGCTCGTACCAGTACTTCTGCTTCTCCGGCGTGGCCTCGACCCCGGCCAGGGCGCGCGCGATGCGCTGGTAGGTGTGGTCGATCGTCGCATCGACGATTTCGCCGCGCTTGGTCTTCAGGCGGTACTTCTTGTCCCAGATGTCGTAGGAAGCCGGCTGCAGCGGAATCGTCACTGCACCCCGGGCGAGTTCTTCCAGTCGCACCGTACTCATTTGATCCTCGTCCTCCCGGGTCCTTGTACTGGTCTGTGCTGGGGACGCCCGTGTCACGCCGATGTCCGCCGGAACCGGGGGAACGCGCGGCGACGGCAAGACCGCCGGAGCCAGGACTCCGGCCGCAAAACCGCTGCCAATGCCAGCCTCAGGGGTGCTGTCACGCCGTCCCCACTGCCCAGGTTCATGCTCCACACGAACCCAAGGATTGGGTTAGGCCCTCCGCGTCGAGCACAACATCTTGTGATTGCGAGCGGGCACTGACGCTACGCCTCGGCACCGTCGAAGTCAACGCCGTGAGCGCCGGTTGCCGGCGGCCGGGAGTCCACCCGGGCGGAAACCCTGGCGCCGATTCGCGGTCAGTGGGAGGTCGAATCACCCGCAGGAGCGACCGCATGCCCCGCTTTTCCCGCTTTGCCGCAGCCCTCGCCGTGGCCTTCCTCGCCGGCGCCGGCGCCGTATCCCTGTTGTCGCCCCCGCAGGCCGCGCAGGCCGCTCTGCCGGCGGTCGTGGACGGCCAGGCGCTGCCTTCGCTGGCGCCGATGCTGGAGCGGGTGACGCCGGCGGTGGTCAACATCTCCTCCAAGACTCATGTGCGCGTGGCGACCGATCCGCTGCTGGACGATCCCTTCTTTCGCCGCTTCTTCGGCGTGCCCAACCTGCCGCGCGAGCGGGTGGAACAGTCGCTGGGTTCCGGCGTGATCGTCGACGTGTCCAAGGGCTATGTCCTCACCAATAACCACGTCGTGCAGGGGGCGGACGACATCAGCGTGACCTTGCACGACGGGCGCACGCTCAAGGCCAGTGTGGTGGGCACCGATCCCGATACCGACGTGGCCGTGATCCAGATCCCTGCGCAGAACCTCACCGCACTGGCGGTGGCCGACTCGGCCCAACTGCGCGTGGGCGACTTCGTCGTGGCCGTCGGCAACCCCTTCGGCCTGGGCCAGACGGTCACTTCCGGCATCGTCTCGGCCCTGGGGCGCACCGGGCTCAAGGGTCTGGGCTACCAGAATTTCATCCAGACCGATGCATCCATCAATCCCGGCAATTCCGGCGGCGCGTTGGTGAACCTGCGCGGCGAGCTGGTCGGCATCAATTCGGCGATCTTCAGCCCCTCCGGCGGCAACGTCGGCATCGGTTTCGCCATCCCCAGCAACCTCGCCGGCAACGTCATGCGCCAGCTGGTCAGGAGCGGCACCGTCAAGCGCGGCTCGCTGGGCGTGGAAACCCAGGACCTCACCCCCGAGATCGCCGAGATGCTGGGCACGGCGCCAGGCAAGGGCGCCGTGGTCACGCGCGTGCAGGCCGATTCGCCCGCCGACCGCGCCGGACTGAAGCCTGGCGATGTGGTGCTGGCCTTGAACGACACCTCCGTAAGCGACGAGGCCGACCTGCACAACGCCGAGGGCCTGCTGCCCGTGGGCAGCGAGGTGAAGCTCAAGCTCCTGCGCGATGGCAAGGTCGAAATGGTCAGCGCCAGCCTCGCGGCCCAGGAGCTGGCCACGGCCGACGGCCAGGGACTCGATCCGCGTCTGGCCGGAGCCGCATTCGTGGACCTCGGCGAGCGCCAGCGCCAGCAGGGCCTGGGCGGCGCGAGCATCGCCCGCGTGGCCGCCGGCAGCCGCGCCGAGGCCAACGGCCTGCGTGCCGGCGATGTGGTCGTGGCGGTGAACCAGGTCGAGTTGCGCGATCTCAAGGACCTGCGCGCACTGCTGACCCAGCGTCGGCCGCGCCAGCTGCTGCTCACTGTGGTGCGCGGCCGCAACGCCTTTCTGGTGCAGGCGCAGTAGCGGACGCCGGCCTGTTGCCGGTTCCATGCGGCGGTTCGATCGGCATCGCGTGCTATCGTTTGCAGCGATCTTTCCGCCACGCGTGCCTGCCGTGAACCAGCTTCGATTGCTCAGCCTGCGACTTGCCGCCATGGGCCTGGCCC
>DAOOVM010000125.1:0-8492 GCA_035370085.1 Rhodanobacteraceae bacterium
CAGCACGTCGCCGCCGCGCAGTCCGGGAAAGGCGTCGCCCCGCGCGCTCAACACCAGCGCGCCCCGCTCCGTGCCGAAGTACGCGGCGAGGTCCTTGTCCAGTGAGGCCAGGTTGAGGCCCCACCAGGGCATGCGGATCTGCAGTGAGCGCGCCGCTTCGCGCGCCGCGCGTGCGGCTTCGCGCTGCGCCCGCGCCATCTCGCCGCGGTGCGCCTCCACTTCGCGACGGGCTGCCTCGCCGGCCTCGCGGGCGGCGGCAATCTCGTCACCGCGCGCGGCGATCTCCGCTTCGATGCGCCTGGCCAGGTCGCCCTGGGCGGCGATGTCCGCGCCGACGGCGCGCGGCCAGTTCAGCGCCTCGCGCCGCTCGGCCTTCACCGTGACCTCGGCCGGCTTGCCGTCGCGCAGCAGGCCGAGCTTCACCGCCTGGTCGACCTTGAGTTCGTCCAGGGCGCGCGTGGCCGCGGCCACGGCGCCGTCGGCAGGGTCCTTGCCGGCGGGTAGGGTCTTGCCGTCGATGGCCACGAGGATGTCGCCGTTCTTCACGCCGGCCTTGTCGGCCGGCCCACCGGGTGTGACGCCGGCGATCTTCACACCGCGCTGGTCCGGCCACAGCACCACCCCGAGCAGGGCACGGTCAGGATCGCCGAGGTAACGGAAGGCATAGGCGCGCGGGCTGGTCTCGCCCAGCTTCAGGGACAGCTCGGCCATGCGCTTGCCCAGATCGCGCATCTGGCTGCGCAGCGCGTCCAGCTCGGCGCGGGCGCTGGCCGCGTCGGCGGCGGCCGCGGACTGGGCGGCGGCCCCGGGCGTTGCGGCTGGCTCGGCGGCCAGTGCCGGCGCGCCGGTGAGGGCCAGCAGCACGGCGAGGGTGAGGGTTTTCATCGTGGGGAGCCTCATCAGTAGAGTGGCAGGGTGGGCGCGGCCGTGGGGCCGCCGCCCTGGGCGAAGCGGGAGGTATCGGCGCTGGCGGCGCCCGTGCGCAGGGCGGCCAGGTCTTCCAGCAGGGCGATGCGTTGGCGCCACAGCGCCGCCGCATCGGGGCGCGCACCGGCGGCGGCGAGCTGGACATCCACCAGACCGATCAGGTCCTCGGTCTCCGCCGCGGCCATCAGGTCGGCGCCGTCGAGCGGCGTCGCCCCCTGGGTCAGCTGGGCCAACCAAGACTCCAGGCGCTGTGACTGGTGCCGCAGTGCCTCCAGCTCGGCCGTCGGCGCGGCGTCGGGTGCCGCCACGTCGGTGCGCTCGGCGGCGATCGGTGCCGGTGCCGTGCCTGGCACCGGGGTCGGCACGCGCGACAGCATCACGGCCAGCACCAGGGCGGCGGCGAGCGCGGCAGGAACGGCGAGCATCCAGCGCCGCTGCCGCGGTGCGGTGGCGACCAGGCCTTGCGCGCGCAGCGCCGCCTCCAGCTCGGGCCACACGCCCGGCGCCGGTGCCGCCAGCGGCAGGCCGTGCAGGGCGGCGGCCAGTTCCGCGTCGGCGCTCAGCCGGGCTGCAGACTGGGTGTCGGACATGTCGCTGTCTCCGTCGGTTGGTCCAGCAGCTGGCGCAGCTTGGCGGTGCCGCGCATCACCTGGGACTTGGAAAAACTCACGCTCTTGCCGGTGGCCGCGGCGATCTCGGGGTGCGAATAGCCTTCCACGTGGTACAGCCACAGCACGCTGCGCGTGAGTGCCGGCAGGCGCGCCAGGGCCTGCTCCAGTGCGCGCGCGTCGGCGTGCACCCAGGGCGGTGGCGCATCGCTCTCCAGCGTCTCCAGCTCGGTTTCCGCCTCGTCGTGGCGCCGCCGCCGCAGGCGCATCAGCGCCTCGTTCAGGGCGATCTGGCGCAGCCAACCCCAGAAGGGCGACTCGTGGCGGAACTGGCCGATGCGCTGGAACAGCTTGAGCATGGCGTCGTGCAGCACCTCGCGCGCGGTTTCGGCGTCGCCGAGCAGGCGCAGCGCCAGGCTGAACACCGGGCGCTCGAACAGGCGGTAGATCTGCTCGAACGCGCGCAGCTCGCCGCCCTGTGCGCGGCGCAGCAGGCTGTCGGGCACGTCGATGGCAAAGGCGGAAGGCGCGTCCATGGCGGGCATAGATGCGCGTCGCCGCGCGGCGGTCGCAAGTGCCGGGCGCGGGGAGCCGCCCGGCGCCGGCGTCCGCATCCGGCGGACGCCCGGACAGGCCTGTCCGCCGGCCTGTCCGTGGACACGTTCCCGGCGCCTGGATTCGCCATAAAAATCATTTTAATCATGTATTTATAGCGTTGGCACGAGCGTTGCTCAAGTGCTCTCGACGGCCGCCGCCCGCGGCCCCAGGGAGTGCACGATGATTCGCGATACCTCGGCCCAGGACCGCCCGATGCATGCCGCGCCGGCGCCGGCCAATCGCAAGCTGGCCTATGTCGCCGGTGCGGCCGTGGTGCTGCTGGCGGCCTTCGCCATCGCCCCGCGCCTGGCGCGCGTGCTGAGCATCGGCAGCGCGGTGAGCCTGAGCCAGCTGCGCGTGGCCGAGGTCAGGCGCGGCACCCTGGTGCGCGACGTGTCCGCCCAGGGCAAGGTGGTCGCTGCCATCAGCCCCACCGTGTACGCACCCGCCGTCGGCACAGTGACCTATGCTGTGCAGGCCGGCGACAAGGTGGAGAAGGACCAGGTGCTGGGCAGCGTGGACAGCCCCGAGCTGACCAACCGCCTGGCGCAGGAGCAGGCCAGCCTGCAGGGACTGGAGCTGGAGAGCGAGCGCGCCGAGATCGACCACCGCAAGCAGAAGCTCGGCACGCAGAAGGCCGTGGACGAGGCCGAGATCGCCCGCCAGGCCGCCGCGCGCGACCTGGAGCGTGCGCAGACCGCCTATGACAAGGGCGCCTATCCGCAGATCGAAGTGGCGCGCGCGCGCGATTCCCTGCAGAAGGCCGAACTGACCCTGGTGCATGCACAGAAGGACGCCGCGCTGGAGCGCGAGAGCCTGGATTTCGAACTCAAGACCAAGCGCCTGGCGCGGGACCGCCAGCGCCTGCTGGTGGCCGAGCTGCAGCGCCAGGTGGATGCACTCAAGCTGCGCGCGCCGGTGGCCGGCCAGGTGGGTCAGCTGCTGGCCCAGCAGAAGGCCAATGTGGGGCTCAACGCGCCGCTGCTGAGCGTGGTCGACCTGTCGGCCTACGAGGTCGAGCTGCAGGTGCCCGAGACCTTCGCCCACGACCTCGCCATCGGCATGCCGGCCGAGATCGTCGACGGCGCGCAGCGCTACAAGGGCGAGATTTCCACCGTCAGCCCGGAAGTGGTGGGCGGCCAGGTCACCGCGCGCGTGCGCTTCGCCGATGCCAAGCCGGCCGGCCTGCGCCAGAACCAGCAGCTGACCACGCGCATCCTGCTCGACGAGCGCCCGAACGTGCTCACGGTGGAGCGCGGTCCCTTCGTCGACAGCGGCGCGGGCCGCGTGGCCTACGTCGTCAACGGCGACGTGGCCGAGCGCCGCGCCATCCAGGTCGGCGCCACCAGCCTGAACGCCGTGGAGCTCGCCTCCGGCGTGAAGGAGGGCGAGCGCCTGGTCATCTCCGGCACGGACGACTTCAAGGGGGCGGAGCGCGTGGTGCTGACGCGCTAGCCGCGCCGGACCCGCCTGCCGCTTGCCGACGCTCCGCCGCCGAATCCGATTCCGACAGTCCCGTACCCCGGGACCGATTGCCTCCCCCACCGCCACCGCGTCCCCACCGGCCGCCGCAAGGAGAAACACATGCTCCGCATGAACCACCTGTCCAAGGTCTACCGCACGCACCTGATCGAGACCCACGCGCTGCGCGACTTCTCCATCCACGTGCGTGAGGGCGAATTCGTGGCGGTGACCGGGCCCTCCGGCTCGGGCAAGACCACCTTCCTCAACATCGCCGGGCTGCTGGAGACCTTCAGTGGCGGCGAGTTCTTCCTCGACGGCGTCGACGTGCGCGGCCTGGACGACAACGCGCGTTCGCGCCTGCGCAACGCGAAGCTCGGCTTCATCTTCCAGGGCTTCAACCTCATTCCCGACCTCAACCTGTTCGACAACGTCGACGTGCCGCTGCGCTACCGCGGCTTCAACGCCGCCGAGCGCAAGCGGCGCATCGAGGAATCGCTGACGCGGGTGGGCCTGGCCTCGCGCATGAAGCACTATCCGTCCGAGCTGTCCGGTGGTCAGCAGCAGCGCGTGGCCATCGCCCGCGCCCTGGCCGGTTCGCCGCGCCTGTTGCTGGCGGACGAGCCGACCGGCAACCTCGACTCGCTCATGGCGCGTGGCGTGATGGAGCTGTTGGAGGAGATCAACCGCCAGGGCACGACCATCATCATGGTCACGCACGACCCCGAGCTGGCCGCGCGCGCCCAGCGCAACGTGCACGTGATGGACGGCCAGGTCACCGACCTGGACGACGAACCGCGCCTGCGCCAGCCGCAGGAGGCCGCGCCGGCGCGGCGCGAAGCCACCGCCACGGGCGTCACCGCCTGAGCGCGGTGCCACGCCAGTTCCGAGGTTGACGCCATGTCCGCACCGAACCCCACTCCCTCCCGCGGCCCGCAGCCGGGCCTGTCCCTCATCGCCTACTACCTGCAGCTGGGCTGGCGCAGCCTGCGCCGCAATCCCGTGTTGACCGCCCTCATGGTCATCGGCATCGGCCTTGGCATCGCCGCCAGCATGACCACGCTGACCGTGCTGCACCTCACCGGCGCCGACCCGATTCCCTGGAAGAGCGATCGCCTGCACTACGTCCAGCTCGACAACTGGAGCGCCGAGCAGCCGGCGCGCGACGACGGCAGCCCGCCCGACCAGGTGACCTACCGCGACGCCATGGCGCTCATGTCGGCGCGCAAGGCCGACAAGCAGGCGGCGATGTTCAAGCTGTCCCTGCCGATCCAGCCGGAGAACCGCGAGCTCAAGCCATTCCAGGCGCTGGGGCGCGTCACCTACGCCGATTTCTTCGCCATGTTCGAGCCGCCGTTCCAGTTCGGCGCCCCGTGGAACCGCGACCAGGACGAGGGCCATGCCCGCGTGGTGGTGTTGACGCGCGCGCTCAACGAGAAGCTGTTCGGCGGTCAGGACAGCACCGGCCGCAGCCTGCGCATGAACGACGTCGACTACACCATCGTCGGCGTGCTGGACGAGTGGAAGCTGCGCTTCCGCTACTACGACGTGACCAACGGCGCCTTCGCCGACCCGGACGAGTTCTTCATGCCGTTGACCACCGCGGTGGATCTCAAGCAGCGTTCCACCGGCAACAACAGCTGCTGGCAGTCGCCCGGCGACGGCTGGGAGGCTTACCTGAATTCGGACTGTGTGTGGCTGCAGATGTGGGTGCAGCTCGACACCCCGGCGCGCCTGGCCGAATACAGGGATTTCCTGAACAGCTATGTCAGCGAGCAGAAGAAGCTGGGTCGCTTCCCGCGCCCGCTCAACAACCGCCTGCTCGACGTGAACCAGTGGATCGTCGACCAGCGCGTGGTATCGCGCGACATGGAGGTCCAGACGGGCCTGGCCTTCGCCTTCCTGGCCGTGTGCCTGGTCAACACCATCGGCCTGCTGCTGGCCAAGTTCACGCGCAAGGCCGGCGAGATCGGCCTGCGTCGCGCCCTGGGCGCCAGCCGCGCCGACGTATTCCGCCAGTTCCTGGTGGAGTCCGGTGTGGTGGGCCTGTCCGGCGGCGTGCTCGGACTGGGTCTGACCGCGCTGGGACTGGTGGCGGTGCGCGCGCTCTACAGCGAGTACCGCAGCGTGGCGCAGCTCGACTGGACCATGGTGCTGACCACCATCGCCCTGGCGGTGGTCTCGGCCGTGCTGGCCGGTCTGTACCCGACCTGGCGCGCCTGCCGCGTGCAGCCCGCCGCGCAGCTGAAGGTGTAAGGAGAACGCTATGGAAATCCGCCCGATCCTCTCCGCGCTGATGCGCAGCAAGGTGGCGATGATCCTCATTGGCCTGCAGGTGGCCCTGACCCTGGCCATCGTCTGCAACGCCTTGTTCATCATCGGCCAGCGCCTCGACCGCATGCATCGCCCCAGCGGCATGAACGAGGCCGACACCTTCATGGTGTCGAGCACCGGCTTCGGCCAGAACTTCGATGCCTTCGCCACGCTGAAGGCCGACCTCGCCCTGCTGCGCGGCATTCCGGGCGTGGCGGACGTCACCCCGGCCAATTCGGTGCCGATGAGCGAAGGCGGCTGGAGCACGGGACTCAATCTGCAGCCGCGCCAGCGCACCTCCAGCGCGGATACCGCGCTGTACCTGGTCGACGACCACGCCCTGGACACCTTCGGTTTCAAGCTGGTGGCCGGGCGCGGCTTCAAGCCCGAGGAGGCGGCCGAGGTCAACTTCGGCGACCGCCTGCAGCCAGCCTCGATCATCGTGACCCGCGCCCTCGCCGACAAGCTGTTCCCGGGCGGCGACGCGGTGGGCAAGCAGGTCTACATGGACGAGGACCCGCCCACCAGCACCATCGTTGGCGTGATCGAGCGCGCGCAGCAGCCGTGGATGTCCAGCTCCTCGGTCGAGATGAGCACGCTGGTGCCGGCCTTCATGCCCTACGGCAAGTCCACGCGCTACCTCGTGCGCACCGAGCCCGGTCGCCGCGACGCGGTCATGAAGGACGTGGAGCAGAAACTGGCCGAGGCCAATCACGGCCGCATCGTCGGGCGTCTGCGCACCATCGAGACCGTGCGCGCCGAGGCCTATGCCGGTGACCGCGCCATGGCCGTGATCCTCGGTGGCGTGATCGTGGCCTTGCTGCTGATCACCGCGCTTGGCATCGTCGGCATGGCCAGCTTCTGGGTGGCGCAGCGCACCAAGCAGATCGGCACGCGCCGCGCCCTGGGCGCGACGCGCGGCGACATCCTGCGCTACTTCATGACCGAGAACTTCGTCATCACCACACTGGGGCTGGCGGCGGGCGCCCTGCTCACCTACGCCTTCAACTACTGGCTGATCACCCACTACCAGGCGCAGCGCCTGCCGCTGGCCTACCTCGGCGGCGGCGTGCTGGCGCTGTGGCTGCTGGGCCAGATCGCTGTGTTCGGCCCGGCCACGCGCGCCTCGCGCGTGCCGCCGGCGGTGGCCACGCGCAGCGTGTAGCCGCGCGGCGCGCTTCCGCTACCATGCAACCTTCCGGCGCTGCGCGGCATCCATGCCGCGCATGCGCCGTCGACCCTACACCCAGCCGCGAGATCCGATGCGCACCGTCCTGGTGATCGACGACAACCCCGCCGTGACCACGGCGCTGGAAGTGCTGCTGTCGCTCAACGAAATCCGCAGCCTCACCGCCCGCTCGCCCGACGAGGGTCTGGAGATCCTGCGGCGCGAGCGCGTGGACCTGGTCATCGCCGACATGAACTTCCACGAGGACACCACCTCGGGCGACGAGGGCGTGGCCCTGTTCCGCGCCATCCTCGCGGCGCATCCCGACCTGCCGGTGATCCTGCTGACCGGCTGGACGCACCTGGAAACCGCGGTCGAGCTGATCAAGGCCGGCGCGGCCGATTACCTGGCCAAGCCCTGGGACGACGCCAAGCTGCTGGCCACGGTGGAGAACCTGCTGGAGCTGGCCGAGTCCTCGCGCGAAGTGGCGCGCATCAAGCGCGCGCGGCGCAAGAGCCAGGACGCCCTGCGCAGTCGCTACGACCTGCGCGGCCTGGTGTTCGCCGATCCCGCCACCGAGCGCGTGGTGGAGCTGGCCTGCCAGGTGGCGCGCGCCGACGTGCCGGTGCTCATCACCGGCCCCAACGGCGCCGGCAAGGAGCGCATCGCCGAGATCGTGCACGCCAACTCGGCCGTGCGCGGCCCCTTCGTCGCGGTGAACTGCGGCGCGCTGCCCAACGAGCTGATCGAGGCGGAACTCTTCGGTACCGAGGCCGGCGCCTACACCGGCGCCAACAAGGCGCGCGAGGGCCGCTTCGAGAACGCCGACGGCGGCACGCTGTTCCTGGACGAAATCGGCAACCTGCCGCTGTCGGGCCAGATGAAGCTGCTGCGGGTGCTCGAGACCGGCCAGTTCGAGCGCCTGGGTTCGGGCCGCACGCGCACGGTCAAGGTGCGCGTGCTGTCGGCCACCAACGCCGACCTGCCGACGATGATCCGCGAAGGGCGCTTCCGCGAGGACCTGTACTACCGCCTGAACGTGATCGAGCTGGCGCTGCCGCCGCTGAAGGACCGCCCCGACGACATCCTGCCGCTGGCCGAGGCCTTCCTCGATGGCGCGGCCGTGCTGTCGGACGAGTCGCGCCAGGCCCTGCTGGCGCACACCTGGCCGGGCAACGTGCGCGAACTGAAGAACGCCATCGCCCGCGCGCGCCTGCTGTGCCGCGACGGCGTGGTGCAGCCGGCCGACCTGGGCCTGGTGGCGCTGCGACCGCCGCCGCGCGCCAGCGACGAGCCCGACCGCGCGGCCATCGAGGCGGCCCTGGCCAAGGCGCGCGGTGTCATCAGCCAGGCCGCGGCCGAACTGGGCCTGTCGCGCCAGGCGCTGTACCGGCGTCTGGAGAAGCTCGGCCTCTCGG
>DAOOVM010000126.1:0-8412 GCA_035370085.1 Rhodanobacteraceae bacterium
ACCATCCATGCGTCATTGAGACTTTTCTTGCGAGCCAGCCGCTTGCGCTGACCCTCTTCATGTTTCCATGAAGAAGAGACTATATCTTCACCCTGTCTCCAGGGGCTCCGCACTTCGAGGCCGCTTGGCCTCTACTCCCTTCCGGGATAGTCGTTGAACCTTCCTCCGGCCTGGAGGCTTGGCTGCTGATTGCCCAATCCTTGATGTTCTCAAGCCGTCGCGCTTGCCATTCCTGGCTACGCTGTGGCCATCAAGGCTCTAAGGGGATTCCAGCAATTCACGGAGTTGTATCGACTGCCTCTCGGCAGAAGGTGACTCTTTTTAATGAATCACGGCGCCCTGCATGGTCTTCCAGCCGGCGTGCCCGCGCTGGCCCAGCGGGTCAGAGTCGGACGGCTTCGGGTTCACCACGGTCGGGGTGATGGCGTAGCCGCCCTTGAGGGCGACGATGCCGTAGGCGTCTTGACCGAGGTACAGGATCGGGTAGACGTCGGCGTTGGTGCCGCTGGTGGAGAGGCAGGTGCCGCTCGCGCCGGCCTTGGCGCCGCCCGCATCGGCGAACGGGGCGAAGATGGTTGAGGACACGTAGCGCACGTCCTCGCACTTGCCCAGCTCGTTCTCCCACGGGGTCATGGTCCCGTACTTTTCCGCCGGCACGAAGCCGGGCAGGTTCCGCACGTCGGACTCCAGATCCGGGTGGATCAGCGCGACGAAGCCCGGCGCCACGGTCTCGGAGCCAAAGGCCGCGGTCGAGCGGATGATCCTGGTGATCGGGCGGGCGTTCTGGCGCTTGAGGGCGCGCACGGCGCGGCGCTGCACGCTGATGGAGACCGGTGTGTTGATCGCGTTGCGGCTCACGCCGTTGGCGATCAGGACGTTGACGCCCGCGCGCAGGGTGCCGTAGCGGACGCGCTCGACGACCTGGGCCGCCTGCTCACCCAGCAGGGTGACGGACTCGTTCAGCACCGGGTCTTCGTGGGTGTCCTGCACCACGTCGGAGATGGTGATGAGACCACCGTACTGAGTGAGGGTGATACTCACGTCGGTGACGGTCAGCGACTGGCTCGCCGGGGTCACGCCTTCGACGAGGGCGACCGGGGTGTTGTCCAGCGCGTTGTAGCGGCGGAACTTGATGGTCTTGGTGGAGTTGCCGGGAAGTTCCTTGGCCTGGCCGAACTTCTCGAGGACGAGGTAGGGCAGGCCGCGCTTCAGCAGTTCCTTGGCGGCGTAGGCGCCGGTGCGCGGCGAGATGTCGCCAAACATGGTGGTCATGGTTCTATTTCCTTCCGTTCAATGGGGGTGGTTGGTTGTGGTGCTGCCAGCCACAGACGCCACGGACGCGCCGCTTAGTCAGGGCCATCGAACGGAGCTATCGACGCACGTATGCCTCTCTCGGCGCCCGGCCCTTGCGGGTATCGGTCGCGTTGAGATGCGCGTGGCTGTAGGCTCCGTTGCCGCGCTTGAGCCCGGCGGCAATGGGTGAAGATGGGTTGATGGGGTCGCGTCAGTCGGCCGACGCGAATTCCTTGAAGGCCGACAGGTAGTCGTCGGCAGCGCCCTGCACCTCTTCGGGCAGGACAAGACCGGCGCCCGTGCTGCGAACGCCATCGGCGGCGTCGTCATCGACGATGGTTCCGTCCACTTGGTGCTGCGAGTCCTTGAAGGCTTGCAGCATGGCAATCACGTCGTCCGCGGTGCCGTCCTGCATCACTTGGGCGTAGTGGTCGGCCTGCTCGTGGCCAGTGCGCCAGTCGTCAAACTCGGGCGACTTCACAATGGCCAGAAAGTTGGGCTCGGCTCGGGCGATCTCGCGGAAGTGGTCGCGCACGTCGCGGTCCTCGATGCGCTGCAGGAGGCCGGACAGACGGGAGTCCACATCGCCCATGCCGTTCTTGATGCGCGCCTCGACGATCAGGTCGATGACCTTGACGAACTCGGGGCCGAAGTTCTCGGTCGCCCATGCGACGGCCTGCTCGGGGGACTCGAACTCACCGCCGGCCATGCCGTTGTCGGCGTCGACGCCCGGGGATTCCATCTCGGCCATTTCCTCGGCGGCCGTCTCGCCCTCGGCGGCAGCTTCGCCACCGGCCATGCGCTCTTCCATCGCCTTCAGTTCCGCCTCGCGGGCGGCCAGCTCTTCCTCGCGCTTGCGCAGCCGGCCCTCCCAGCTCTTTGCGCGCTGCCCGTCCTCGGGGCTCATGACCTCTTCGCCATCAGCATTCGGCGCCTCGGCGGTCATGGTCTCGGGCTTCTGCGGCAGCTCGTCGCCAGCGGCGGGCGCTTTGGGAGGGACTTCCTCGCCGCTACCCTCTTCGGTCGTGACCGTCGCGGAATCGGCGCCCGGGGTCTCGCCGCCGGCTTGGTCGGGCGGGGTCAGGCCAAAGGCTTCGTCGTCGGTCTTTTCCGCCGGGGGCGGCACGTCCTCACCGAAGGCGTCGGCCATCTCTTGCGCTTCGGCCTCCTGCTGGCCGGGCTTCACAATCGCCATTGCTTGCTCCTTCAAAAGCAAAAGCCCGCGCAATGGCGGGCTCAGAAATGAAAAAACCCGCCGAAGCGGGTTGTGTGCTGGGTGGTGCTGCTGTGTGCGATCAGGTGATGGGCATCTCACCCCCCGGCTCGTCGGCCTCCATCGCCTTGCGCAAGGCGACGACTTGCCGGTATTGCTGCTGGAGCGCCGGAAGCGCCTCGGGCTTGGCCCGGCCGAAGTCGTCGATGTGCACGCGCTCGATGGCGCGCAGCGCGTCGTAGAAGGCCCGGTAAGCACCCGTGCCGCGGTAAGCGGCAAGCGCGTTCATCGCCACAACCAAGTCGTCACGCGGGTCCGTCATGCCGGGGCTCCTTCAAGCTGTGGCGTCTCGATACCTTGGTGCATTCCGACCTGCCGGCCTGCTCCGGGAGACGGAACTTGCTCGGGCGGGATCTGCGCGCCGCCACCGACCGGCATCGGCTGCTGCGGCGTCGCGTCCTGCCAGCCCGAAGACCGCAGGATCTCGTCGCCAGCAGAAGCCACCGCCGGGCTGCTTGCTGCAACCCCGCCGGCCTGCATGGCTGAGTAGGCAGCGCCCACCTTAGTCTCGAGAGCCTGGGCCTTGATCTGCTCGACCTGTGCCAGCACCTTCTGCACCTCGGCGGTGAGTTTCGCCAGCGTCGCCTCGGCTGTCTTCATCGCAAGTTGCTGCTGCGCCTGAACCGCAGGGTCTTGCTGCATCTTGGTCCACTCCTCCTCGTTCATCACGAGGCCGGCGGCTTCCATCGTGCTCGCCAGCTCTTCGACAAAGTTGCGCCACTTCACCGCACCGCGCGCCTCCGGCGGAACCTGGGCGCCGAACGCCAGCAACTGCTGGCCGCGGACCTCGCGGGCCATCAACGCCGACGCGCCACGCGCCTTCACGTCGTAGTCGCCCTTGATCTCGGGGTTCTGGCTGTATTGCATGTTCCAGCGGTACAGACCAGTAATGAATGGCCGCGTCACGCCCTCGTCGAAGTTCACCACGGCGTCCTTCAGCACGATGGAGCTCGCCGACATCAGCATCGACAGCCCCTGTGCCGTGCCGGCCGCGCCCTGGGTGGCGTTCTCGCCGCTCATGTAGCGCGGAAGCGCCGAGTCCTCGTCCATGTACTGCTCGAAGAGCTGCACGATGGCGTTGATCTCCGTAGCATGGCTCGGGATCTCGTGGATGCGGATGGCCGGGTGTTCTGGCATTTCTCGCGTCCGGTCGATGGTCTTCCAGGGGTGAATGTCCCGGTCGGCCTTCTGCGTCGCATCCATCAGCCCGACGTTGCGCTCGATAATCGGCCCGCCCGACTGAGCCATGTTGTCCAGCAGCATCCGCACCGCCGCGTTCAGCATCTCCTGATCGTCGCGCAGCAGCTTGGAGTAGCCCTCCCCCCAGATCGACGTTTCGTCGCGCTCCAGGTAGTAGAGGTGATACGGGTAGCCCATGCCCTGAATCGGCTCGATGGACAGCTTGATTACCTTGGCGTTGGGCAGCATCCAGACGTTGCAGAAGAAGTTCTCGTCTCGCCTGTTCTCCGGCACCTCGACGCCGGCCCCGAAAAGCTGCTCGCCGGTCAGCCAGCCCCAGCGCTCCAGCACCTCGTACAGCCCGTTGTCCACCGTGCGGGTGTTCTGCCGGTCGCCCAGCAGGCGGATCTGTGTGTCGATGTCCTGCGCCTGGATCATCCCGCGCGGGTTCGACTGGATGTAGTCGCGGATCGCGCGGCCGTCGAAGCTCTTCCGGCGGGTCAGCTCGAACAGCCCAGGGCGCGTCATCATGTGGCGCTCCCAGACCGACCAGCAGTCGTCAATGTCCGTCACGCTCATATCCGGGTAGAAGTTCCAGATCGGCGTGTGGGCCAAGAACGGCAGCGCGTAGGCTTCCTGCTTCTGCGTCCATTTCCGGGTGTTCTCGTCGAACACGTAGCGCACGCGCACCCGGCGCTCGACCAGCGGACCCTTGAGGATTCCGGTGCCGTAGAGGTTGCCGTCCTTGATGACCTTCTTGCACTCGCGCTTGTAGTGGGTCTCGGTGAGCTGGTCGTCGATGGTCAGCATCATCGCGCTCGACCGGCGCTTCACGATGTCGAGCACCGCGGCCTTCACCTCGTCGCGCTCGGGCATCCCGCCCTTGGCCTGGGCGATCAACTGCACGACGTTGAGCAGCTCCGCCTGCGGCAGAGTCGGCTTCGGCGTGGGGTCAACGATGTAGTTGCGGTCGCCACCAGCCGGGAACAGCAGATCGAGCATCCGGGCGGTGGCCGTGCGCACCTTTGTCTGGGTGCGCTTGACGAACACCTTTGAACGCTTTCCGATGGCCTGCATCACATCCGACGGATAGACGCCCTTGAACTGCCGCAGGTCTTCCAGCCACCTGATCTCGGTCTGCCGGCGCTCGCCGACGTATCGCGTGAACTCGGCCTGCATCTCGGGTCCAAGGTAGTCCCACCCCGTTTCTGCGGGGCGAGACTCGCCGCCCTGCAGCGCCTGGCGCTCGAACTCGGCCTGAAACGCAGCCTGCTCGCTGTGGTTGTTTGGTTTGTCCATCAGTACCCCGCTCTCGAGGCCGGTCCGGAGTAGCCATCGCTCACGATGATCAGCTCATCGTGTCGCGTGCTCATCACGGGCTCGGCAAATGTGAGGCACAGCGCGTCGGCAATGTCCGGCGATCGGACGCCGCGCTTGGCCATGTCCTTCTTCTTTTCGATCTGCAGCCTTGAGCCCGAGGACTCGTAGCTGTACTTCGGTGCAGCCAGATCGGAGATCAGCGCCGGCATGTTGGGCAGCCGCACCGGGCCGTCTTCGAGCCAGCGCTTCACGTCGTGCCACATCTCGGCGCGCTTGTTGACGAAGTCGTCCGGGCTGCTGGCCTTCATCCCAGACCGCACCGAGAACACCATCTCGAATCCCAGTTCGCGCAGGCGGGAATAGATGCCAGCACCGATACCGACGCTATCCACGAACACCGCGTCAGGCGCCCGGTCTCGGATGATCCGGGCGACGATGCCGGCCACCTCCATCGTGGTCTTCTGGCGATGCACCTCGATGCGCGACACCACGCGGCCGCGTCGGAACACGATGGCCGTTCTGTCTTTGCCCATCTCCGCCGGGTCGACGCCAACGATCAACGGGCCGCGCTTGTCCATGTATTCGGAATTGACCGCCTGCATGATCAGGTCGACCGTGATGTACGGGTCTTCGGTCTTCGCGACGAACGCCTCGGCGGCGACAGCCGGGTACTCCTGAGCGAATATCCACGCCTTCTCCGGCCCGAAGCCCGCAATCTTGGCCGCGCGCCATGCCATCTGCTCCAGCGTCAGGCCGTAGGTGCGCATGTAAAGCTCGTCCTTCTCCGACATCTCGAAGTCGGACGGCACCCTGCGGCGGTATTCGGACTGCCAGAACCACGGCACAAAGATGGCCTGGTAGTCGGTGTCGCCGTGCTCGGCGCCCTGCCAGTCGTCGTGGAAGGCGTTTCCTACGCCGTTGGCGGTGCTCTCCTTGATGATCTCCGTGCCCGGCAGATCGGCCACGGTCTGACCCAGGCCGGCAGCGTGGATGTCGGCGAACGGCCAGATACCGTATTCGGACGCGTGCACAAGCTGGAAGGTGCCAGAGCGGCCAGTGTCCTTCGTGCCAGCGGTGGCCACCTTGTAGCCGCTATCCAGTTTCCCGAACTCGAGAACCTGGCCGTTTGCAGCGCGAACGCTCGGCGCCAGAGGGTTGTGCTCCTGATAGCGCTTCACCATCCCGAACAGGTTGTTCGAGGCTGGCGCTTCGTGCGCGATGATCAGCGCCTTCGTGCCGCGGCGCGTGCTCGCATTGCGATAGAACCGCCCCGCCACGTAAGTCGAGACGCCCTGCTGCCGTCCTTTAAGGACCAGCGCCCGCACCCAGCCGGCGTGCTGGATTTGATCCTCAAGCCGTTTGTGCAGGTACATCTGCGCGACGTTCATCGCGAACGGGACCGGCTTGCCGCCGGCCTTCGTCACGATCCTCAAGCACTCCTGCGCGTAGAGGGGGAAATCGTCGAGCAGCCGCTGGAGTCCTCGCAGCTGGATGTCGACGATTTCCGTGGTCATCCGCTACAAGCCTCCGCCTTAACCGCGCGCCGCCAGCGCTTGTCGTGCTTCGATTTCATTTCACCCTCCCTGACGCTCGAATCCTCCTCACCGCCTTACGGATGTCGCCCAGCGCAAACGCGCGCCGGATCACCTCGCCGTCGTCGGCCAGGATTCGGCCGCCGCAGGAGTGAGCAATTGCCCAATCAGCAGCCTCGTTGTCGCGCTGCGGGCCTTCATGGCCGGCAACATCGAACCGCTCGCCGCAGATTTCACAGACCAAGCCGATCATTAACCACCCCCGGCCGTCACCGGCCCAGCTTCTCCAGCAGTTCCTCAATCCCCGACCCGCCACCATCAACGTCCATCCGGTACGCCTTGCGCTGCATCGCCTGAATCTTGGCCTCCATATCAACCAAGTCCTTGAGCATTTCGATCTGCGCCGGCAGCGACAGGATGTCGTTCGCCAGCTTCATCACCCGCTTCGCCGCGTTGGTATCGCCCGCGTCGCCGTGCGCGGCAATCGCCTCACGGATCAGCGGGTAAAGCTCTTCCGGGTTCGCCACCTGTTCGCGCAGGCTGGCCAGCATCAGGTCGCGCGTCTCGCACATCGCCGCGAGCGTGCCGCGCTGCTTGAGTTCGATGGTTGCCTGGGCCTGGGCTGCGCCCTCGACGACGATTTGCTCCTGTAGCCGTGTTGCAGCAGACACACCGCCTGTCACACCCTCGGCTGTCACACCTGCTGCTTCCGCCGCATCGACGATTTCGTGGGCTCTTGCAGCGACCTTCGCGGTCGTGTCTCGCGCCCATCCGAACTGCGCGGCCTTGCGCATGAGCAGCGCCCGGGAGAACTGCTTGTTCCACTTCTCGACGATCCCGTTGAGGGACAGAATCCCCTCCCGGTAATCGACGCCCACCATGTCCCACGGGATGTCTTTCTTCTCAGCCATCCTTACCTCCTACCTCCCAGGAATCCACAACCCGACCCCCAGGGAACTCCACCACCGAACACACACAGCGATCTGGGCCGCCAGCCATATCGACGCCCACCACAACCCTGGGCGACATGGCATCAAGGGGCCGCTCGGGGAATCGACGATCAACACTCTCCCGCAGAGCGGGCGTGCGCAGCGAGACACCGAGGCGCCGCTTGTAGGCATCGACCAGCCCCTGCGTGTAGGCCAGCCACCAGTTCAGGGCGTTGAACATGGTCAATCCTCCCACCTGATGATCTTGGGCGATGCCAACGTGCCGGTGACGATCAGCGGAAACGCCGGCTCGTAATACGGATTGAGGCACATGCGGGCGGTCGAGCACAGGTCGAACAGCGCGACACTCACGCTCTCCAGCCACCGCACACACGCCCAGCGCGGCTCGACCACTGGCGCCTCGCTATCGATGTCGCCGAAATACACCGGGCAGAGCCCCAAGCCATCCCTTGTGCGTCAGCGTTACCGTCTTGCGCTCACTCATGGCCGACCTCGGCCACCCGGCGGCGCACGCCGTCGTAGAAATCCTGCCAGAGCAGGTAGCGCTCGGTCAGCGCAGCGCAGGCTTCGTCAGCGCCTCCCGCACGAAGTCCGGTAAATACTCCAGCGTCGGGGGAGGCTCCATCAGGATCGGAGGCGGATCGGGCAGTTGCGGGCACCTGGCCGGCACTACCCTGGCGGGCGGCGTCGCGCACCCGGCGGCGAGCATCAGCAAAAGCAGCGCGCAGAGCTTCTTCATGTTCCCGTCCCTTCTGTTCGATCTGGGCGGACAGCTCGCGGGCTTCCGCTTCCTTCTGGCCCACCCGCGCGGCCTGGGCCACGGCGGCAGCCGAAACTTTGGTCATCTGCTCGCTGTGCTGCGCCC
>DAOOVM010000127.1:0-8323 GCA_035370085.1 Rhodanobacteraceae bacterium
CGCCATGGCCGGGGCGCGCTCAAGGCCGCGCCAGCCACCGTGGGCAGCGTAGTCGGCGAGTTCCAGCGGTTCGGTGACGCCCAGGCGCGCGTAGGTGAGGCGCTGCTGGCGCCTGAGGTAGGGAAGGTCCTCCACCGGCCCCAGCCGCAGCGCGTGCGCCCCGCCATCGAGGAAGCCGGCGTCGAACAGGCCGGGCACGTCGGCCTCGCGCACCGGCCCGTAGCCGAGGCGGCCGTGCGGGGTGACCACCTCGACCAGTGGCTCCAGCCAGAACAGCGCGCGCGAGCCGTTGCGCTTGAGCGTCAGCGCCAGCCCGCGCGCGGCCGCCTCACGGGCGATGGCCGCGGCCACGCGCTCGGCGCCGACCGAAGCGGCGGCGGCATCGGCGGGAACATAGACGACGGCAGTCATGCGTCGCTCCGGGCGGCATCGACCAGGGCATCGAAGGCCGCAGCATCCACGCGTCCGTGCAGTTCCTCATCGAGCAGCAGGGCCGGCGAGAGAGCGCAGTTGCCGAGGCAATAGGCCGGCTCCAGCGTCAGCGCACCGTCCGCCGTGGTGTCGTGGAAGTCGATGCCGAGGCGCGCCCTGGCGTGGGCCTCCAGCGCCGCCGCGCCGCGCGCCTGGCAGGCCTCGGCGCGGCACAGCCGCAGCACGTGGCGCCCCACCGGCCGGGTGCGGAAGTGGTGGTAGAAGCTGATCACGCCGTGCACCTCGGCGCGCGACAGGTTGAGTCCGTGGGCGATCAGCGGAACGGCGTCCGGCGGCACGTAGCCCAGCGCCTCCTGCACGGCGTGCAGCACCGGCAGCAGGGCTCCGGGCAAGTCCTGCAGGCGCGCCAGCGCCGCCTGCACGGCCTGACGCTGCACGGGCGGCAGGCCGGGGTCCTTGAGCGGCATCGGTCGGATGGGCAGGGCGGCGCTGGACATGGGCACTCCATTCGCGGACGTCGATTTCAGAAGAGGACCAGGGTCTTCTGCAGGGTGATCCACACGCCCCACAGGATGGGCAGGCCGACCGCCAGCCAGGCCAGCACGAGTTTCGCAGCGAAGGCCGCAGGCTTGGCCTCGACGCCCGCGGCGACCGCCGTGTGCTCGTGCGACACCTTGCGCTCGGCGGCCAGCTCGGCGTCGGACATGAAGTGCCTGTCCGCCAGCGGACGCACCAGCGCGTTGGCAACGAGGCCGACCACCAGCAAACCCACCAGGATGTACATGGTGACGTCGTAAGCCTGCGCCTTGGCCACGCCGTGGGCAAGCTGGGCCTCGCGCAGCGACGTGATCAGTACCGGGCCGATCACGCCCGCCGTCGACCAGGCCGTGAGGAGGCGGCCGTGGATGGCGCCGACCATCTACGTGCCGAACATGTCGGCGAGGTAGGCCGGCACCGTGGCGAAGCCGCCGCCGTACATTGACAGGATGATGCAGAAAGCGCCGACGAACAGCGCCACCTGGCCGGCGTGGCCGAGGCTGGGCGTCAACGCGTACAGGGCGATGCCAAGCACGAAGAAGCAGAAATAGGTGGCCTTGCGCCCGAGGCGGTCGGACAGCGAGGCCCAGAAGAAGCGGCCGACGATGTTGAACAGGCTGAGCAGGCCGGTGAAGCCGGCCGCGATGGCGGCGATCTGGCCCTTCTGCGCCGCGCTGAGGTCGTTGAAGCCCGCATCGACGCTGATCAGCTTGCCGCCGAACACCTCCTGCAGCATGGGCGAGGCCATGGCGAGCACGCCGATGCCGGCGCTGACGTTCATGCACAGCACGATCCAGATGCACCAGAACTGCGGCGTCTTCCACGCCTTGGACAGGTGCACGTGGCGCTGCGTGACCATGGCGTCCTGCGCCGCTGCGGGCGGGGCCCAGCCGGCCGGGCGCCATCCCGGCGGCGGCATGCGGTAGCCCAGCGCGCCCGCCATCATGAAGCCGAAGTAGACCAGGGCCAGCACCAGGAAGGTCTGCCACACGCCGGCACCGCCAGCGGCGGCGAAATACGTCATCAGCTTGTCGGCCAGCGGCGCGCCGATCATGGCGCCGCCGCCGAAGCCCATGATGGCCATGCCCGTGGCCATGCCGCGGCGGTCGGGGAACCACTTGATGAGGGTGGATACGGGCGAGATGTAGCCGAGGCCCAGACCGATGCCGCCGACGATGCCGGGGCCGAGCCAGATCAGCCACCGCTGATGCGTGTACACGCCCAGCGCGCCGATGACCAGGCCACCGCACCAGCACAGCGCGGCGATGGCGCCGGCCTTGCGCGGTCCGGCGTGCTCCAGCCAGCCGCCCCACAGCGCCGCGGCGATGCCGAGCAGCACGATGAACAGGGTGAAGGTGAAGCTGAGCGCGCTCACCGGCCAGTCGCAGGCGGTGGCGAACAGCAGGGCCAGCGTGCCCATGTCGGCGGTGCAGGTCGTGCCCACGCTCCGGGACAGCGGCAGCCAGAACACACTGAAGCCGTAGGCCATGCCGATGCACAGGTGGATGGCCAGCGCCGCCGGCGGCACCAGCCAGCGGTTGTAGCCGGGCGCCGCGATGCTGCGCTCCTTGTCCAGCCAACCCGGCGTACGTCCGGGCAAAGCCAACGCGTCAGAATCGCTCGCCATCGATCCCTCCCGAGGCACGGCTTGCGGTGGATGGGTCGGCGCCTTGTGCTGCCGGCAGCCGAAAGCGCACCTACGCTGCGCGGGGCGGCGTGAGGATAGTGTGGTGCCTTGCCGCATCTGCCCGCGACCATGGTCGAAGCATCGGCTGCCGGCAGCCGATGAGATCGGCCCTGCAAGACCACTGCAGACCGGCGTGTTCAAGCCAGCCATCCGACCGCAGCGGGCAGTGCGCGGCCCGACCGGGCGGCCGCTGCCGGGCCACGACGCCGGCCAGAGCAGGCGCGCGCCAGCGCTGGCGCAGGCCTTCCCGGCGCGACAGGCGCTGCCGTCCGCGTGCGCCGGCCGACGGCGGTGACAGGCGTCACTGCCGCCGGCCCGCAAAATCGCGCACGCTTGCCGCCCCGCCGGAGGTCCCCATGGCCGCCCCCTCGCACGCACCGCGCGATCTGACCCAAGGCCGCATCGGCCCCACCCTGGTGCGCTTCGCCCTGCCCGTGCTGGCCGGCAACGTGCTGCAGTCGCTCAACGGCTCGGTCAATTCGATCTGGGTCGGCCACTACCTCGGCGAGGCCGCGCTCACCGCCACGGCCAACGCCAACACCATCCTGTTCTTCCTGCTCGGCACCGTCTTCGGCATCGGCATGGCCGCAACGATTCTGATCGGCCAGGCCATCGGCGCGCGCGACATCGACCGCGCCAAGCGCGTGGTCGGCACCAGCGCCGGCTTCTTCTTCGGCCTTGCCGCCCTGGTGTCGCTGCTGGGTTACGCCATCGCACCGCAGTTGCTGGGGTTGATCCGCATGCCCGCCGACGCCCTGCCGCTGGCGCTGGCCTACCTGCGCATCATCTTCCTCGCCCTGCCCTTCCTCTTCGGCTACAGCTTCCTGATGATGGTGCTGCGCGGCGCGGGCGATGCCAGGACGCCGTTCCTGTTCCTGCTGCTCAGCGTGGGACTGGACATCGCCCTGAACCCGCTGCTCATCTTCGGCTGGGGTCCGCTGCCGCGCCTGGGCATCGCCGGCTCGGCCACGGCCACCCTGGTCGCCAATGCCGTCAGCCTGGCTGCGCTGCTGGCGCATCTGTACCGGCGCGGACATTTCCTCGCCCTGCGCCGCGGCGACGGCCCCTACCTGCGGCCCGATCCGGCCATCCTGCGCGCCCTCGTCGGCAAGGGCCTGCCCATGGGCCTGCAGATGGTCGTCATCTCGCTGAGCATGATCGTCATGTATTCGCTGGTGAACGGCTTCGGCTCGCAGACCACCGCCGCGTTCGGCGCCTGCATGCAGTTGTGGAACTACATTCAGATGCCGAGCTTCGCCATCATGGCGGCGGCCTCGTCGATGGCCGCACAGAACGTCGGCGCCGGACTGTGGCAGCGCGTGCACGGCGTGGCGCGCAGCGGCGTGGCGGTGAACGTGCTGCTGACCGGCGGCCTGGTGGCGCTGGTCTACGCCTTCGATCGCGCCGGCCTGGGCCTGTTCCTGCCGGGCGACAGCGTGGCCCTGGCCATCGGCCAGCACGTCAACGCCACGGTGGTGTGGTCCTTCGTGTTCTTCGGCGTGTCGATGGTGCTGGCGGGCGTGGTGCGCGCCACCGGCGCGGTGGTACCGCCTCTGCTGATCCTGTTCGTGGCGCTGTGGCTGGTGCGCATTCCCTTCGCCTATGCCCTGCTGCCGCACTGGGGCGCGGACGCGGTGTGGTGGAGCTTCCCGCTGGGCTCGCTGGTGTCGCTGCTGCTCACCGTCGCCTACTACCGCTACGGCGGCTGGCGCCAGACGCACATGCTGTCTGCGCCCGGCGTCCCCGCCGCGGCGGTGGCAGCGCAGGCCAGCGCCGACGCCCGCACGCGCTGAGCGGCAGTGGACGCCCGAGCCGCGGCGGCCGTCGTCCGCGCCACCGGCGCCGACGGCCGCGGAGCCTCAGCGCCCGCGCAGACGGAAGCGATCGCGGTAGTCGTTGGGGGTGAGCTGGGTGACCTGCTTGAACAGGCGGCGGAAGCTCGACACGTCCTGGTAGCCGCAACGGCCGACGATCTCCTCGAACGACAACGCCGTGGATTCCAGCAGGGCCTTGGCGCGCTCCACGCGCAGCTTCTGCACGTACTCCAGCGGCGTGGCGCCGAAATCGGCGTGGAAGCGCCGCAGCAGGGTGCGCTCGCTGACGCGGCAGTGCGCGGCCAGGGCGGCGATGCTGATGCTCTCGTGCAGGTTCTTCTGCAGCCAGCGCTCGGCGCGCTCGGACAGCGGCTGACGCGCGGTCTCGGCCAGCGCCAGGCTGATGTAGGGCGCCTGGCTCTGGCGCTGGCGATCGACCAGCAGCAGGCGCGCGGTGTTCTGCGCCAGGGCCTCGCCACCGGCCAGTTCGATCAGGCGCATGGTGGCCTCGTACCCGGCAGTGGCCGCGCCGGTGGTGGTGACCGGACCGTCCTCCACCACCAGCTCGTCCACCGCCAGATCCACGCGCGGGTAACGCTGCCGGTACAGCCCGGCCAGCCACCAGCTCGTGGTGGCGCGGCGGCCGTCGAGCAGCCCGGCTTCGGCCAGCAGCACGCTGGCGCTGCAGTTGGCCACCAGGCGCTTGCCGGCGTCGGCCGCGCGCCGCAGCAGCTGGCGCTCGGCGCGCAGGCCGTCCACCTTCTCCAGCAACTCACCGGTGCTGCGGTAGTCCAGGGCCGACACCAGCAGCACGTCGAAGTCGTCCGGCCGCGCCGCCGCCACGTCGAAGCGCACGCCCGAGGAGGCGCGTGCCGTACCGCCGCGCGCGCCGACCAGCTGCACCTCCAGCGGCGCCAGCGCCCCCGGCTGCTGCAGGTGGGCTAGCGTGTTGGCGATGCGCAGGCCATCCAGCGGCTGCACCACCGAGGAACTGATGCAGCCGTCGTAGGCAAGGATGGCAACACGCAGGGACATCACGGCACCTTGCTGGCGAGGGACGCGGCAGCGCCCGCCGCGGCATTCTGCGCCGCACCGCCGTCGACGAACAGCACGCCGCCGCCGCGCTGCAGGATGCGCTGGCGCAGGGCCGGTGCGAGCACCAGCTCGTCCGCGCCGGACGCACCGCAGGCCGCCACCGTCACGCCGCCGCGACGCGTCGGCGCCGTGGCGCCCAGCGGTTCCAGCACGAGCTCGCTGCCGCCGTCGGCGCGCGCCTGCGGCACCGCCAGCCACAGCCCGCGATCGAGCGCAGCCAGGCGCGCCGTGCAGTCGCGCGCCCCGGCCGGCGCGATGGCGGCGAGGTGGGCGTCGTCGGCGTAGAACTGCACGCGGCCGCGCTGCAGGTCCAGGCGCATGCTGTAGTCGCGCCCCGGCAGCGGTGCGACCACGGGCTCTTCAACGGTCGCGGCGGCGGGTGCCGGCGCGTGACGATGCGTCTGCGCCGCCAGCGCGCTCAGCACGGCCGCGCCGGCGAGCAGCAGGACGCCTGCACGCAGGGTCCTGGAACGCGGATTGCGCAGGCGGGAAACGATGGGGGTGAGCACTGACATGGCAGCCTCCTGGGCTTCAGGGTGCGGCCATCCTAGGTCCGGGCGCGCGCCGCGACCGGTGTCGGAATCGATGATCTGATGGGGAAATCCGCCACGGCGATTCCGTCGGGAAGCTATCTCGCACGACGGTCGATTCCCTGCGGGCGTCAGGGCGAAACGCGAAAGGGCCGGAACGTCCGGCCCTCTCGCCCTGCACAGCGACCGCCGATCACTTCACCGGCAGGAGCCCCAGCATCCAGGAGAAATCCTGGGCGATCGATCCGGGCGTGACCGGCGTGCAGTTGCCCGTGGCGCCCGGCTTGTTGCAGGCGTAGCCCACGGGCGCCCAGCCGGCGGGCGGCCCGCCGAAGTTGTTTTCCGGCGAGACCGGCTTGCCGTCGAAATAGGCGTACTTGTGGCAAGTGATGCACGAGGCCTGGCCCGGCGACACGCCGGCGTTGAATTCCACGAAGGAATTGCCCAGCGGGATCGGCTTGCCGCCGGCGTCGACGAACTGCGTCTGCACGCCGGTGAGGTAGTAGTTGTTGAAGGCCGCGGGCAGGCCGGCCGCCTTCATCAGCTGCGCCAGCTGCGGGCTCTGCGGCACCGTCTTGCCCTTGCCGTAGGGCGCGCTCGAAGTGGTGCCCCAGGGATCGAAGCAGGTGTCGTACAGCGTGGGATCGCAGCGGTTGGGGTTGGTGATGTCGCTGGCCGGCTCGAAGGTGGCCCACACCCAGTCGGGCAGGATCTTCGAGGAAATGTGCACGCCCACCAGGGCATAGCAGGTGCCGTTGATCGTCTCGGTGTAGAGCTTGCCGCTGGTGTCGGGGCAGGTGAAGGTGGGATTGGCGAAGGAGCTGGTGGGCACCCAGTCGGCCTTCACTTCGATCGCGTCCCAGGGGAAGGTGATGGCATTGCCGTGCGCCTTGGCGTAGGTGCTCTGCCCGGTCAGGGTGGTGAGCTGGTTCTGCACCACGAAGTCGCGCTCGGGCGGATTGACGTACACCTCCTCGCAGAACTGCGCTGTGGCGGTGACGTTGCCCGGCGGCGGGTAGCCGCCCACGGGCGAGGTGCTCATCGGGTTGCATTCGACGCCATTGTCGCTGGTGGACACCTTGGCCTTGGCGCCGCGGTGCGCCAGGGCGCTGCCGTGCAGCAGGCGCCGCTTGGTCGCGCCGGCGGTGGCAGCCTGCGCCGGGCAGCCGGCCATGGCGGGATTGATCTGGCACTGCTCGGTCCAGGTCTCGAAGGTCAGTGCGCCGTTCGAGGGCTTCATGGCGTGCACGAACAACAGCCAGGCGAACTGCGCCTGGGCGGCGGCGTCGCCGACGGTCGGCTTCTCCGCCAGGGTCGGTGCCGCGCCGGGTTCGGCCGCTCCAGCGGCAGCGGCGAACATCAGGCCGACCAGGGCCGACAAAGTACTGCGCTTCCTCATGCTGGTTCTCCCGTGGACTGCAAGGGTGGAGACGACAGCGGGAGCCGGCCCGACACCGGGTCCGGCCTTGCGGCGCAGGATGCGGCAGTGCGACGGGAGCCCAGCGCGGCGCGCGGCTGTCGAAGCCTGTCGGGGACGCACACTCCCCTGCCCGGCCGCGGTGACGGCGGGGTCGACATGGGCTTCTGCAGTGTTGCTGCCGAACCGGGCTGCGGGCGACCACACGCGCCCGTGCGGCGCTGAGGCCGCAGACCCATTCGCCATCCCGAATCCCCGAAACCGCCCCGGCGTGGACACCACGCCCTCCCGCCGCGACAGCAATAGCAATGATTCTACATCCTGTCAAACTATACATTGACGTACTGCGGCGAATGCGCGGCGCGCATCTTGCACAGTCCAAACCGACGGCTCAGGCGGCGGCGCGCCGGTACAGGGCGTAGAGGAAGGCCTGCTCGGCGCCGCCGGGCGTACGGTGGGCTTCGTGCTCGGTGGCGAGGCGGTGGAAGTCCGCGCCGAGCAGGGCATCGAGTTCATCGACGCTGCGCCGCGCCACGACGAGGCCGCTGCAGCGCTCGGGCCCGGCCGGAGCGAAGCCGGCCAGCAGGACGTGCCCCTGCGGTTTCAGTGCCCGGCGCAGTTGCGCCACGTAGCGCCCGGCAGCGTCGGTGTCGGTGAGGAAGTGCAGCACCGCGCGGTCATGCCAGTAGTCGTAGTGCGAGGGCGGCAGTGCCGCGTCGCGTACATCACCGACCCGCCACTGGACCTGCGCGGCACGCGCGCCCAGGCGCTCCTGCGCCACGGCCAGGGCACTGTCGGCCAGGTCGAGCAC
>DAOOVM010000128.1:0-8232 GCA_035370085.1 Rhodanobacteraceae bacterium
CGTTCCTTGATTTGTGCTTGTGGAAGGGGCGATTTCCGAGCCGAAAGGCACAGTTCTGCACCGAGGAGCTGAAGCGCAACATGGCTGTGTCATTCCAGATCGACTTGATTGATCAAGGGTACAAGGTTGTCAGTTGGCAGGGCGTCCGCCGCGACGAGAGCCAGAATAGACGCAACGCCAAGTTGTTTGAGCGCATCGGTCGCGGAATGTATGCCTTTCGACCTTTGGTCGAATGGACTGCGGCGGATGTTTTCGGCTACTGCCGCAGCAAGGGTCTGGAGCCGAACCCGCTCTATAAGCAGGGCATGGGCAGGGTCGGCTGCATGCCGTGCATCAACTGCGGCAAGGAGGAGATCTCTCAGATCGCCGTTCGATTCCCTGAGCACCTGGAAGAAAAGGCTCGATGGGAACGGCTTGTCAGTCAGGCCAGCAAACAAGGCTTTTCGACGTTCTTCAATAAGGAACTTCATGAAAATGGCGGGCGCGACCTCGAGGTGGCCCAAGCAAACCGCATTGAAGCGGTAGTGGAGTGGGCAAAAACTGGGCGCGGCGGCCGTCAGATGTCGTTCATGAGCGACTTTATTGAGCCGTCGGCGTGCTCTTCGGCCTACGGACTGTGCGAATAGGCGGGGCTGCGTGACCGACTCGGTCGAACAATCCCCCAGCCTCGAAGACGGCTACCTGCGGATCGCCAACGAACTGTTCGACGCGATCCTTCGGTTCGGCTTCACGCACCGGCAACAGTCGGTGCTGCTGGCCGTGATCCGAAAGACCTATGGCTACGGGAAGAAGCGCGACGATATCAGTGCCGCGCAGCTCGGCGAACTCTGCGGCATCGCGCGCAACCACGTCACCGAGGCATTGAAAGACCTGGAGGCGATGGGTGTCATCGAGAAGTGGGACGGCCAGTATGGGTGTGTGATCGGCATCAACAAGCGCCACAAGGAGTGGTATCGCCTGGGCGCAGGGCGCCCGGCAAAGAAGGCGCCTCCGAGGGTTGAGACTCCGGAGCCGCCAGAAATCACCGACGAAGAGCCAAGTGCGCCTGTCAAGCCGGTGAAGCGAGGGAACCCCGGTGCAGCGAAGTTCAAGGCCCGCTTCGACGAGTTCTGGGACACGTTCGCCTACAAGCATGGCAAGACCCGGGCGATGAAGGCATGGATGGCGGTGTGCGGCGCGGCGAAGGCGGATGCCGACCTCGCGGCGCTGGCCGACGACATCCTGCGCGCGGCCGAGATTGAGGCGCGCAGGCGTCCGACCTTGGTGGCGACCGGCCGCACGCCGATCTACCCCGATGGCTGGCTGTCGCAGCGGCGATGGGAGGACGAGGGCTTGCTGTCATGGGGGCAGTGGTCGCCGGAAGAGCAGGCGTTCGTGGACGTGTTCAACGCGAACATTGGCGACCTGTGCCCGCAGGTGGCGGACTGGACCGAGAGGCGCAGCGAGCTGACCAAGGTAGCTGTGGCCGGGAAGATGACGCTGGAGAGGTGGGGCGCCTTCTGGCGCTACGTGCGTGACAAATGTGATTTCGGCTTCACGGTTTCATATGAGTGGTTCCTGCGGCGCGAGAACTTTGCCTCAGTGGCGGATGGACAGTATCAACGGGAGGCGGCGTGATTCCATTGTTTTCAAACGAGGCGGAAGAGTCCTTGCTCGGTGCACTGATGTTGGACTCGTCGGTGCGGCGGTTCATTGAGTGCGACTTGCGCCCGGGGCATTTTTATCGAGAGGTGACGCAGCAGATCTACGCGACGATCTGTTGGCTGCTGGACGAGAAGAAGCGGGAGCCCGATCCGGTGACGGTGTACGAGGCGATGCAGGCTCGCGGATGTTCGCCGGAGGTGTGCGCCTGGGCGCTGGAACTCGGCGGCGCCGCATACACAACGGCAGGCGTGAAGCGGCACGCAGAAATCATCGTTGAGAAGGCGAACCTGCGGGCGCTGCAGGCTGCAGCAGGGGAGATCATGGAGACCCTTATGGGGCCGGGCACCGCCGTCGAGAAGATCGACGCCGCGCAGAAGGCGGTGATGGCGGTATCCGATAAGGCGACGCTCGGCGAGCGCAAGCCGCAGCGGGTGTCGGCTCTCATGCCGGGCTATCTGGATGCGGTAGGTGCGCGATGGGAGAAGTCAGGCGGGGGCGTGCCGACGGGGTTCTCGGCGATTGATGCGCGGGTCAACGGCGGGCTGGATGAGGGGTGGGTGGTGATCCTTGCCGGCCGGCCCGGCATGGGGAAGACCTCGCTAGCGCTGGAGATAGCCATCAACTTCGCCCGGGCAGAGGTGCCGGCGCTGATTTGCTCGCAGGAGATGCAGAGCGCCCAGCTCATCGACAGGGCTATCGCAATAGAGGGAAGGCTGGAGTTGTCGAAGGTTATCCGGGGGGAGATGACCGAGGACGATCACGAGAAATTTCAGTTCGGCCTGTCGCGCATCCATGACATTCCCCTCTTCATTGATGAGCAGGGCTCTTTGCGCATTGAGGATGTGCACCGGAAGGCACGCCAGGTCAAGCGCGATACCGCCGGGCAGCTTGGCTTGGTGGTGATTGACTATCTGCAATTGATGGTCGGCACCGGCGAGAACCGCACGCGCGAGATGACCGTCATCACGGGCGCGTTGAAGTCGCTGGCCAAGGAGCTGCGCTGCCCGATCATCGCCCTGTCGCAGCTTAACCGCGAGGTTGAACGCCGGCCGAACAAGCGCCCGGTGATGGCCGATCTGCGGGAATCCGGCTCCATTGAGCAGGACGCCGACGTGATCTGGGCGCTCTACCGGGACGAGGTCTATAACCCCGACTCGATGGACAAGGGTCTCGCCGAGTTGTTGTGGCTGAAGAACCGCCAGGGCGATCCATGCGGGATGACGCCGTTGGTGTGGGCAGGGCCGTGTGTGCGCTTTGATTCCATGCTTGGCGAGCTGCCCAGCGCGTCGGCCGGGCGTGCTGGGGAGTCCGCCGGAAAGACCGGGAAGGGGTTTGACAGTGACCGGTTCTGACCGTGAGCAGTTCATCGCCGACTTCCGTCTCGTTTGGACCTACCGGCGCCAGGCCGGCCACCTATCGGCCGCCGAGCACGCGGCTCAGTATGGCGCGGCCCGGGTGGAGGCGAATGCTCGGTCATCAGATTCGGCCTGGGTGGCGAGCGAGTCGCAGAAGTACCGGGCGCTGGCCGCGCAGATCGAGAAGGAGCGCGCAAGGTCGCGGCAGATAGCCGATGAGGTTCGCGCGCAGAAATCCAAAGGCCATAAACCAGCCAAGGTAAAGTTATAGTTGCGAGAAAAACTTGTAGTTGTAAAATTCCTCCATCTGTAGGAGGAATACATGGCGCTGTTGAACCGCAAGGATTGGGTCTTGATGTTCAAGTCCCGAGCTGAACTTACCGAAGGCCAAGCCCGCAAGGCTACCGATGCGCTTGAGAAGGCGATTGTGGCCAGCCTGACGACGGCCAACGTCGTGAAGATTCCCGGCGTTGGAACGCTTCGTCGTAGCTATGCGCCCGCCCGGTCTCAGTTTGTCGCCCACCTGAACAAGTTCTACGACGTTCCTGCGTCCTACAACCATTCGTTCAGGCCGGTGAAGTCGCTCAAGCTGAAAGCTCGCAGTGATGCGGAAGCGAACATTCACTCTGGCGCATGACGTAGCCAGGCAGCGCGCCATTCAGGCGGTGCGCGATGCTCCGGCGGGGTTTGTCGTCACGGTTCAAGAGCCGAACCGGAGCAGCTTGCAGAACGCCTTTTACTGGGCCGTTCTCGGGGAAATCTCGGAGCAAGTCGAGCCCGGAGGCAAGCACTTTGGGCCGGATACGTGGCACGAGTATTTCAAGGGGCAATACCTGGAGCCCGAGGTGCTGGAACTGCCTGGCGGTCGGTACAAGTTTGTCGAGCCGACCACGACGAAGCTCGGGCGCGGCGCCTTCTCCGACTACATCGAGCAAATCCTTTCGTGGGCCGCGGAGCAGGGCGTGATGTTCTGTGACAAGACCCGCTGTGATGAACGTGCGTGGAGGGACGCGGCGTAATGGAGCAGATCGGATTTTTTGAAGAGCCGCCGATGGCGCCGCCCCCGCGGATGCGCGGCGGCGTTCGTCGGAACGACCCGGAGTCAAGCCATGTTGCGGCCGACATGGTGGACGCGTTTGGCGGTTCGCATCGGGAGATTGTCTTGGCTGCCCTGCGAAAGTTCGGGCCGATGACCGTCGATCAGATCGCCGCTCGCACGCCATTGATGGCCCAGCAGGTGAACAAGAGAACTCCCGAACTGGAGCGCGACGAGTTGATCCGCGTGCAGAAGAACTCCGCCGGCCAGGATGTCATGCGCGATTCCCTTTCCGGCCGTCCCGAGCGCGTGTGGGAGGCGGTGTGACGTTTCGCTCAAACAAGCTGCGCGACAGCTTCCGTGATGCGCCGTGCTGCTTTGGCTGCGGAAAGCACAACGACGGAACCGTCGTCGGGGCACATGCCAACGGCGCCCACATGGGCAAAGGGATGGGCCACAAGGCGCCCGACTACTACCTCGCCGGCCTTTGCTACGACTGTCACACGCGTCTCGATCAGGGCAAGGAAATGACCAGGGATGAGCGCCGCCAGTTCTGGCAGGACGCTTATGTGAAAACGATGGCGTGGTGGTTCGACGCCGGAATTGTGAAGGTGGCTTGAATGCAGGCAAAGAGAGAGCGGATCGCGCCGCGGCTGGTTGGGTCGATGCGCGTCAATGAAATGCTGGGGCTCGCCGGCCATACGCGCGTCAGCCAGGAGCCGCTGGCCGACATCCTGGAAAGAGTCGGCATTGATCCGGCCGGCGAAGACGGAAACGGAAATTTCCGATGGTCTGAAAAGGCGGTAGAGGGGGCTCTGGAGCGCATCAAGGACGCCATCAAGCAGTGGCGCGTAGAACAAGCCGAGGCGTCGCTTCGTCCGTCTCCGGCTGCCGACCTTGATGCCATTGATCGCGCCGTTCGATCCGCCGTCGAGCGATACGTCACCCCGGCGCAGAAGGACATCGACGACGCGATGGAGCGCCTTCAGGAGCAGCAGCGCGGTCTGTTCCGGCTGATGGGCGAGGTGGCTGGGGTGGCGCGCGACACACTTCGGGTTGTGAACGGCGTCGTCAAAGATGTGCGCAGCGACAACGCGGCGCTGAAGATGGGTTTGGAGCGCCGCATCGAGAGCATGGAGAAGTCGCACAGCGAAGCGTTCGCCCTCATCTCCGATGAAATCGACGCCCACACGAAAGGGATTGTTGATCTGAGAAAGGCGATGAAGGTATGAGCAGCAAGATCCATGCGTCGGCATTTCTCGAGGCCGGATTGGCCCACATGCAAGACCGAGCCGTCGCCTACGACAAGCAAGCCCAGGGAGGAGAGCGCTCGATGGGCGCCACGGTGGCCGCCTTCAATGCCGCCACTGGCCACAGCTTGACGGAAGAGCAGGGCTGGATGTTCATGATTTTCCTGAAAGCTGTGCGCACCCAGCAGGGAAACTTCAAGGCCGACAACTACGAAGACGGTGCCGCCTACTTCGGCCTGATGGGCGAAGCCGCTTCGGCAAGAGTGACTGCCTGATGTCCGGCCACCGTCACGTTTCCATCGCGAAGGATAAGGACGACGGACGGGCGAGCCCGCTGGAGCGTGTCGTCCGGGCGCTGAACTCCGGACGGCTGGCGTTCAAGGAAAACGTCGCCACTGACATCGACTGGCTGACTGCGCTTGGTATGGCCTGTGCGCGAGACCCGGGGCGCTCGGCGCTGGTGCGCTTGCATTACGTGGCTGACGCCGATTCTTACGGCCAGGCGTTGAGGCTGGCCGTTCAGATCGTCCGGCGGGTGTCGGTGCGGCAGCGCTGGAAGCTGCTCCAGCAGGATGCGATCAAGCTGGCGAAGGTGTCGCTGGCCTACCACATCGCGCCGGTCTGCCCGGCCTGTCACGGCACTGGGTTCGAGCTGATTGCCGGCACGTCGCACCTGTCTAGCCGCCACTGCCCGAAGTGCAATGGATCTGGCCGCCGTCCTTACCCGATCAGGAATGGCGGGCGCATCCGGGAAATCGTCGCGCACCTGGAGTCAATGGAGCGAGTCACCGAGGACGCAGTGAAACGAAAGATGCAGAGAGGTGGCGCATGAGGATGACGCTGGAGCAGTTCCTTGAGGTTGAAGCGCGCGGGAATCCGATGAAGCCCCGCAAGCCGCGAGCCTGCCGCACCGAGCACGACGAGCAGTCCGAGGTGATTCAGTGGGCAGAGCACGTCAAGTCGCGCGAGCCCGTCCTGCGCTGGCTGCACGCGATCCCGAACGGGGGCGCGCGGGCGAAAGCTGTGGCGGTGAAGCTGAAGGCTGAGGGCGTCAAGCCTGGCGTCCCGGATCTCTGCTTGCCGGCTTCGCGCGGGCTGTACTGCGGCCTCTACATCGAAATGAAGAGCATGACCGGAAGCGAGTCCCGCGACCAGAAGGAGTGGCGCGCCCACCTCTGCGAAGAGGGATACCGCGCCGTCGTGTGCAAGGGCGCACGGGAGGCGATCCGGGTGCTGTGCGAATACCTAGAACTCAGTTTTGAGTCCGAGATTGTGAAATGGGAGGCGATGCGCGAGCGCGCCACCCGCGGGAACAGCGTGGCCCCCGCCGTCCGTGCCGCGCGCATCACGAGGAATTGAATATGACTCAACCCACCGTTGGCCGTGTCGTCTGGTTCTGGCCGTCCTCCAATGAGCAGCTCGCGTTCCCGCGCGAAGGCCAGCCGCTCGCCGCCCATGTTGCTGCTGTGTCCGAGGATGGCTTCACCGTCAACCTGCAGGTGATCGACGCCAATGGCCACGCCCATGCCCGTCAGGACGTTCCTTTTTTCGAAGACGGCGGCGCCGCAGGATTCAGCTACGCCTGCTGGAATGTCGAAGCGCAGCCGGTCGAATCCGAGCCGCCCCTCTTTTACACGACCCAAGCCGGTCCGGACACCAACTACGAGACGGTGACGACGCCGAGCGACGGTGCCAAGCCCGAGTTCGCCAACACCAGCGCCAACTGATCCAGCGCCGCGCCATCACGGCGCGGCATCACAACCCATAGGTGGAGAAACCCTATATGTACTTCAAGAACGCCATTGCCTTCCCGTTCCGCGGCGACATCAGCCTCGACGATCTGGAGGAGAAGCTGCTTTCTTTCCGCTTCCATGATTGCTGGGCGAGCGAATCCGAGTCCTACGGATGGACGCCCGCGCACGACGAGCGCTTCGTTTACCCGGTTGGCTTCATCTGGCTGATTGCGCTCAAGGTGCAGCGCAAGATCCTCCCGGGCGCCGTGGTGCGACAGCACGCCGAGAAGCTGGCCGCCGTGATCGAGAAGCAGCAGGGCTACAAGCCCGCCCGCAAGCAGATGAAGGAGATCAAGGAGCGCGCACTTCAGGAGCTGCTGCCGAAGGCGCTGGCCAAGGATTCGACGACCTACGCCTACATCGACCCGAACGCCAAGCTGCTGGTGGTGGACGCCGGTTCAGTCTCCAAGGCCGACGACGTGACTTCGATGCTGATCCAGTGCGGCGTGGATATCGGGCTGCGCATGATGCGCTTCGATGTCTCGCCCAGCGCTTTCATGTCGAAGGTGCTGCTGGGTTCCGCAGGAGAGGAATGGGCGCTCGGCAAGGACTGCGACCTGAAGGAAGCCGACAACGGCGGAGAGCTCCACTATCGCCACCTGAACTTCGAGGGTGTCGAGGATCATCTGGCGGCCGGCAAGGTGCCCGTCAAACTGGCGCTGGTGTACGAAGACCGGGTGTCGGTCGTGCTGACCCAGGCCGGCTTCCTCAAGAAGATCAAGGTGCTTGATGTGGCCGCCGAGGATGCGGATGGCGCGGAAGACGCCTTCGACGGCGAAGCCGCGGTGAATGCTGCGGAAATCACCCGGGTCATTCAGGCGCTTCGCCACACGCTGAACGACAAAGACCACCAGGAGGGATAAAATGGTTAAGCACAAGCTCCACTTCGGCGACCCGCACAAGGTCAAGAACTCATCACAGGTCGATTCGTTCCGCTACGACCCTGCAGCCAAGGTGCTGTCTGTCACCTTCAAGAGCGGCGGCGAGTACCACTACGACGGCGTTCCGCAGGACGTGGTGGACGGGCTCAAGAAGGCCGAGTCGGCGGGGAAGTATCTTTCGTCGAAAATCAAGGGTGTTTTCAAGCACTCCAAGATGTAGAAAAGCCGGGGGGAGACCCCGGCTTTTTTTACGACTTCGGCCAAGCCCACCGT
>DAOOVM010000129.1:0-8228 GCA_035370085.1 Rhodanobacteraceae bacterium
GCCTGTTCGCCTGGGTGGGCTATCGCCAGGCCAGCGTGGTGTACGAACGTGATCCGCGCCACGCCGGGCAGACCAAGTGGAACTACTGGAAACTGTGGAATTTTGCGCTGGAGGGCATTACCTCCTTCTCGTCCGCGCCGCTCAAGCTGGCCACCTACCTCGGCTTCGCCGCCGCCGCCCTGGCCTTCGTGTTCGGCCTGTGGGTGTTCGCCAAGGCGCTTCTCTACGGCGATCCGGTACGCGGTTACCCCTCGCTCATGGTGGTCGTGCTGTTCCTCGGCGGCGCCCAGCTCATGGCCCTGGGCGTGATCGGCGAGTACCTCGGCCGCACCTACGTCGAAGCCAAACAGCGTCCCCTCTATCTGGTCGACCGCTACGAGCCGTCGCGTGACAGCACGCCAGGCTGAAGCGCGCGGTGTGTGCTGTGTGCCGCGGCGGCGGCTACAGTAGAGGCCCAGACGCTGGCGGAGAGGCGCATGCCCTGGTGGCGATTCCCGATGCGCATGATTCCGCCGTGTGCCCTCGCGGCGCTCACCGCCTGTGCGGTGCACGCGCCGCATGCGGCCCGACGCGCCGCGCAGTCGGCCGAGGCGCCGCACGACGACAGCGAGCTGGCGCTGCGCTACGCCTGGCCCGGGCAACGCGTCGACGCCGCCTGGATCGCCGCCGCGCGCCGCCAGGACCGGGCCCTCGCCGCGAGTCTGCCGCGGGGCGCCGCGCGCGCACGGCCCGCCGATGCGGCCGCGGGGCTGGATCCGCAGTCTTTCACACCCCTGGGGCCGCGACCGCTCGGTGACCCGCTGGCCGCACCGCAATATCTGGTCGGTGGGCGCGTGAACACCCTGGCGGTTGATCCGCGCGATCCGGCCGTGGTCTACCTGGGGGGAGACGGCAGCGGCGTCTGGAAGACCGTGAACTGCTGCTCCGCCGCGACCGTGTGGCAGCCGGTCAGCGACCAGCCCGAGGTGGCGGCCAGTGCCATCGGTGACCTCGCCATCGACCCGCACGACCACGCCACGATCTACGCCGCCACCGGGGACCTGCGCTTCTCCAATTGGAGCTTCGGCAGCGCCGGTCTGCTCAGGAGCAGCGACGCAGGGGCCAGCTGGCAGGTGCTCGGGGCGGAGGTGTTCGGGCCGATGTATCCGCCGTCCGCCGGCGGCTTTCCCCAGTACCAGGCCCTGTCCAAGGTGGTGGTGGACCCGGCTGACAGGCGGCACCTCGCCGTGGGCAGCAAGACTGGACTGTTCTTTTCCGCCGACGCCGGTGCGACGTGGACCGGCCCCTGCTACACCAATGCCTACGCCACCGGGCCCGCCGCCCAGCGTCAGGACATCACCGCCCTCGTGGTCGCCGGCGGCGCTGCCGGCGCTCCTTCGCGCCTGCTCGCTGCCGTTGGAACCCGCGGCACGCCCACGCCGAACCAGCCCGATCTGGGCGCCACCGGCGCCAACGGCGTGTACGCGGCCGACTGGCCGTCGCTGGGCTGTCCCGCATGGACCTTGCGCGCTGCAGGCTGGCCCGCCGGCACGGGCAACGGCCTGCCCGGCGGTCGCGTCGGACGCATCGAGCTGGCGCTCGCGCCGTCGCGCCCGCAGCGCGTATACGCCCTGGTGGCGGATACGGTGCTGACCAACCCGCCCCTGGGGGTGTTTCGCAGCGAGGATTTCGGCGCGAGCTGGACCCAGGCCTGTGCCGGGGCCGCCTGCGCCCCGGCCGGCTGCGATGGCTTCGGCCAGCAGCTGTGGTACGACCTGGGACTGAGCGTGGATCCCCTCGATGCGGATGTGCTCTTCGCCAGCGCGCAGGACCTGATGCGCTCCACCGATGCCGGCGCGAGCTTCCGCAACCTCACCTGCGGCTACGCCGACTTCGACGCCATCGTGCACGTGGACCACCACGCGCGGGCGTTCGTTGCGGGTGACCCGAACCGACTCCTGCTCGGCACCGACGGCGGCGTCTACTACAGCGCCAATGCGCGCGCCGACACGCCCGCGTTCGCGCCGGTCAATACCACCCTCAACACCCTGGAGCTGTACTCCGGCGACATCGGCCCCGATTTCGCCACGAGCGCTGCGCCGCAGATCAGCGCTGGCGCGCAGGACAACGGCTCCACCGGCAAGATTTTCGCCGGCACGCCCACGGCACCGCAGGATTGGGACGGGTACGCCCCGGGTGGTGACGGTACGTACACGCAGATCGAACCCATCCTGGGCAAGCGCTGGTATTTCTCCATCGCCTACGGTGGCATCCATGTCACCTACGGCAGCGGCGGCCTGGGCGGTGGCGTGGCGCCGATTGCGCCGAACTGGGGCGGAGGTTCGCCCAATGTCGAGCGCAAGAGCCTGCTCATGCCGTTCCAGCTGTACAAGTTCGGTGCGCTCGATCAGCCGGGCAGCGGCTGCACGTCCAGCGCCGGCTGCACCCACCTCATCGCCGGCACCTACCGGCTGTGGGAAACCGTGGTCGGCGGCCTGCCCGGCAGCGAGTGGTTTGCGCGCACCGGCGACCTGACCAAGAACACTCTCATCCTCGGCGGCGAGAACCGCTCCTACATCAATGCGCTGAGCTACGCACCGGGTGATCCTCACGTCGCCGTGGTCGGCACCAACGACGGCAATGTGCAGTACGTGTTCGGGCTGGGCGTGCAGTACAACGGCAATTGCCCCGATACGCCACAGGCCTGCGCCCTGGCCGTGGATGTCAGCGGCGGGAACGCACAGTTGCCCCTGCGCCCGGTGCTCGACGTGGCCGTGGATCCGCGCGATGCGCTGACCGCCTACGCGGCCCTGGGCGGCTTCGCGGCGAATTCGCCGGGGCAGGGCGGTCACGTCTGGCGCGTGCGCTGCTCCGCCCAGTGCGCCAGCTTCGCCTGGGATGACGTCAGCGGCGATCTGCCCGACATTCCGGTCAACGCGCTGCAGCCCAATCCGAATGATCCGCGCCAGCTGTTTGCCGGGACCGACTGGGGTCTGTACTTCACCGACGATGTCACGGCCACGCCACCGCACTGGCAGCGTTTCGCCGGTGCGCCAAGGGTCATGGTGTGGGACATGGCGGTGGACCGCGGTGCCACCGCCCTGGCGCTGTTCACGCGCTCGCGCGGCGCCTGGGTGTGGCCGTTGCCCGCGGTGCCCGAGGCGATCTTCGCCGACGGCTTCGAGGGGCGGCCCTAGCGGCTGCAGCAGCGATGCAGCGGTTCGTCCGTGCACTGCGGTCGCGGCAGAAGCCCCGTCCTGGCGCGCCTTGCATCCGCGCCGAAGACAATCAAGAATCCTCCGTCCAAGGGAGCCGGCGTGGGAAAGGCGTTGCGCTCCCAGCGGGAAGTTCTCGCCGGCTGCGGCCGCCAATGCTCGGGGGAATCATGCGTATCGGTGACAAGCGCGCGCTGGCCGTGGCCGGCGCCCTGGTGATGGTTGCGTGCTGCGCGTACTGGACCTGGCCGCGCCACGCTGCCGAGCTGGCGGAGGAGAGCGAGGGTCCCCCGGACGGCGACTATTGGGCCATCCGTGCCGGCTATCCGTCCATGCGCTACGACCCCGCCTGGCTGGTCGCCTCGGCGCGGCAGAACGCGCGGATCCGCGCGGCGGTTCCGGCCGGCGGCAAGAGCTACAGCCGCAGCGCGACCTCGCCGCTGGCCCTCGATCCGGCGGCGTTCACGCCGCTGGGGCCGCAGCCGCTCAACAACACGCAGATGCAGTATGGCGCGGTGTCGGGCCGCATCAACACCATTGCGGTGGATCCGGTCGATCCCAGCGTGGCCTACGTCGGCTCCGACGGCGGCGGCGTGTGGAAGACCGCGAACTGCTGCTCGGCCACTCCCGGGGGCACGACCTGGGCGGTCAAGACCGACATCCCGGAGATCGCCAGCAGTTCCATCGGCGACATCACGATCGATCCGAACAATCACAACGTGGTCTATGCCGGCACCGGCGACCTCAACTACGGTTCCTTTTCCTTCGGCGCGGCGGGTGTGCTCAAGAGCACCGACCAGGGCGAGACCTGGACGCTGCTCGGCGCCGACGTGTTCACCCCTTTCTACGAACCCTCGGCCAACGGCTTCCCCCAGTACCAGGCCATCGGCAAGGTGGTGGTGGATCCGAACAACTCCGCCAACGTAATCGTTGGCACCAAGACCGGCCTGTGGTTCTCCTACGACGCGGGCGAACACTGGTCGGGGCCGTGCTTCACCAATCCCTTCCACGGCGGCCCCGACTACCAGCGCCAGGACACCACCGGCCTGTTGGCGGTCAATCGCGGTGGCAATACCGTGCTGTATGCCGCCATTGGCACACGCGGTACCCCCACGCCGGTCCAGCCCGACCTTGATCGCACCGGCGCCAACGCGGTGTACCGCGCCGCCATGCCGGCCAGCGGCTGCCCGGCGTCCTGGGCCCTGCTCAATGGCGGCTGGCCTGCCAACACCGGCAACGGCGTGACCAACAACGGCACCGACATCGGCCGCATCGAACTGGCGGTCGCGCCCAGCGACAGCAACGTGCTCTACGCCATGGCGGCCTCCTCGGCCAGCCGCAACGTGCTGGGCGTGTGGCGCAGCGCGGACGGCGGCACCAGTTGGACGCGCGTGGCCGCTTCCTCGAGCGCCGTGGCCCAGTGCGGCAGCGACAGCAGTTCGGCCGGCGGCGGCACGCAGATGTGGTACGACGCCGGCCTGGCGGTGGATCCGGTCGATGCGAATCGCGTGTACTTGAGCGGGTTTGACCTCTACCGCTCGACCAACGGTGGCGCGAACTTCGTCAACCTGACCTGCGGCTGGACCACCAAGCCGGCCGGCTCGGTCGACCACGTGCACGTGGACCATCACGCGCGCGCCTTCGTCGGCAGCGATCCCGACAGACTGCTCATCGGTTCGGACGGCGGCGTCTACTACTCGGCCAATGCCACCCAGGCCAACCCGCAGCTGAGCTTCACCAGCCTCAACGGCACCACGGCTGCGGGCGGCAGCGGCAGCCTCAACACGATCGAGTTCTACTTCGGCGACATCACCTCGAACTTCGCCGCGTCGGCCAATCCCAAGATCGGCGCCGGCGCGCAGGACAACGGCTGCTCCTACGCGAGCTTTTCCGGCAGCCCGACCGGAGCGGTCATGTGGACTTCGACCTGCGGCGGCGACGGCACCACCACGCGCATCGAGCCGATCAACAACCTCGCCTGGTTCAATTCCAGCCAGAACGGTGCGCTGGCACGCAATCTGAACGGGCCGGCCGGCGCCTATTCCAGCGTCTCGGCCAATACCGGCGGTACCTGGGGCGGCGACACGCTCAGCTTCATGATGTCCTACGACATCTACAAATGGGGCGATACCGCGGTGCCGGGCAGCGGCTGCAGTGCCAGCGGCTGCAACCACATGATCGCCGGCACGACGCGCCTGTGGGAGACGGTGGACGCGCTCAACAGCAGTGCGGCGACCACCCGCGCCTCGTGGAAGGCGCGTACCACCAACCTGACCAAGAACAGCCTGGTGCTGGGCTCGGACAATCGCTCCTACATCAACTCCGTGGCCTACGCCTTCACCGATCCCGGCGTCGCCGTGGTCGGCACCAACGACGGCAACGTGCAGTTCGTCTTCGGGCTGGGGACGGCGGCCACGGCCAACTGCACCACGCCGGGCAGCGATCCGAACTGCGCGACCGCCGTGAACGTGACGGGCGGCAATGCCGTGCTGCCCAACCGGCCGGTGCAGGACGTGGTGGTGGATCCGCGTGACGCCAGACTGGCCTACGCCGCGCTGGGCGGATTCGACCAGAACACGCCGGCCACGCCGGGGCATGTGTTCCGCGTCAGCTGCACGGCCGCCTGCGCCAGCTTCGAGTGGGCCGACAAGAGCGGCAACCTGCCCAACATCCCGGTCAACGCCATCATGGCCAACCCCAAGGTGCCGGGCCAGGTGTTCGCGGGCACGGACTGGGGCCTGTATTTCACCGACAACATCGACGCGGCCACCCCGGTGTGGTTCCGCTTCGAGGGGCTGCCGCACGTGATGATCTGGGATCTGGTGGTGGACCGCGGCTTCACCACGCTGGCGGCCTTCACGCGCTCGCGCGGCGCCTGGGCGTGGCCGCTGCCGTCGGCAACCGACCGCATCTTCGCCGACGACTTCCAGTCGCACTGAGGTTCGCCTGCTCCGCGCGCCGGCTGCCACGCGGCCCGGCGCGCAGTACACTCGCGTGACGCAGGCCCACCGCGGAGGACGTATGCGCCAGGTCCGACATCTGCTGGAAGGCAAGGGGCGGCAGGTCCACGCCATTGGCCCCGACGATCCGGTGCTGGCGGCCATCCAGAAGATGGCCGACTGCCACGTCGGCGCCCTGCTGGTGATGCGCGGCGATGAGCTCGTCGGCATCGTGTCCGAGCGTGACTATGCCCGCAAGGTCATCCTGCTGGGGCGTTCTTCGGCCGAAACGCCGGTGTGGCAGATCATGTCCAGCCCGGTGCTGACCGTCTCCCCGCATCAGACGGTGGAAGACTGCATGCGCCTGTGCACCGATCGCCGCATCCGCCACCTGCCGGTGCTGGACGCCCGCACGGTGGTCGGCGTGCTGTCCATCGGCGACCTGGTGAAGGCGGTGATCGACGAGCAGGCCGAGCAACTGCAGCAGCTGCAGCGCTACATCGCCGGCTGAGTCGGCCGCTCAGTCGCCGGCGCGGGCGTTGCGGAACAGATTGAGCGCAAACAGTCCCGCCGCCAGCAGCAGAACGACCGAAAGAGCGCCCACCAGCGGCTCCAGCCAGGCCGCGCCACGGAGCAGGGCCATCAGGCCCAGCAGCAGCACGGGCAGGGCGAGGTTGTAGAGCCAGAAGTGCGCCGCACCCAGGCGGTTCGCCGCCAGCGCCGGCCAGCGGTCGTAGACCCAGGCGAAGAGGGCCATCGATACCCAGCCCAGCAGATTCATGTGGGCGTGCACCGGAAACAGGGCGTGGTTGCCGCTGGCGCCCATGCAGACGCCCAGGCCCATGCCGCACAGCAGGTAGACCACGGCGAGGCGGACCCAGACCAGGGCGATGTTCGAACGCTTCATGGGGCTGTCCCCGGGGGCAGGTGTGGTGCGAGTCGGCATGGCGATGCTAGCCGGGCACTAGCGCGCCTGCACGATGGCCGCGGAGCAGCCGTGACGGCTTGCGGCTGTGGCCTGGCTTGCCCGAGCATGCGCGCTCCCCGCACGAGTGCCCGCAGTGAGCGAATCGCTTCCCCCGCACCAGCGCATCGAACGCCTGCTGGCCGACTACGGCGCCAAGGTGCGGGCCCTCGTGGCCGGCCACGGCCTAGCAAGACACGGCATCGACCCGGACGACGTGGAGCAGGAAGTGCGCATCCGCCTGTGGCGCGCGGTGGAGCGTGACCGGTCCGCGGCCTTTCATGCGTCTTACATCCAGCAAGTGGTCGCCAGCACCGTGATCGACGCCCTGCGTCGGGCCAAGGTGCGGGCCACCGAGGCCCTGCCGGACGACGCCGAGGAAGGCGAGAATTTCCTTCCCGATGAAGCGGTTGGGCCGGAGCAGCGGGCCAGCGCGGGACAGCACCTGGAGGCCCTCCGGGCCTGCCTGGCGCAGATTCCGGAACGCCGGCGCCTGCCGATCGCGATGCACCTGCAGGGCTTCGCCCAGAAGGAGATCGCCGATCTGGTCGGCACCTCGGAAGAGGCGGCCCGAAAATTGATTTCGCGCGGTCTGGCCGAACTGAAAGACCTGCTGCGCGACCGTGGATGTGGAGACTTCGATGACTAAGCCCAGCCTGAGCCAGACCTTCCGCCACGGCCTGCCCGCCGACGCCACCGGCGCCGTGGCAGCCCTGTTGCGCGACCTGGAGCCGGCCTCCGCCCGGCTGGCGCGCGATCTCGCCGTGCTGCACGCCCCGGCCCATCCCGGCCGCGCAGCGGCGCACGCGGCCCGCACCGCCGCCGGCGCGCGTCGCCGCGAGGCGGGCTGGCAGTGGGGCGCGCTGGCGGCGTGCCTGATCGCCGGCATCGCCCTGTGGGCGGCGCGCGGCCACGTCTCGCCGCTTGCCACCGAATCGGCGCTGGCGCAGTCGCCGCTGCGCGGCGACCGCATCTTTACCTGGGCCACCCCGCAGGTGGCCTCGCACCCCCAGGCTGCGTCCGACCGCATCTTCAGCAGCGACGAGGGCGCGCGCGATCGCATCTTCGACGCGCGCTTCGGCGGCGGCTGAGTCCGGCGCTCCGATGCAACAAAAAAGCCCGGCGCGAGCC
>DAOOVM010000130.1:0-8096 GCA_035370085.1 Rhodanobacteraceae bacterium
GACCGAGCACGCGCGCGACGATGATCTGCGTCTCGGTGGGATGCTGGGTGGACGACACCACCTGCACCGTGCCCTCCGAATCGACGCTGACCCAGCTCGCCTGGGTCTCCAGGTAGAAATGGTCCTGACCGCCGATGTCGAGCGTGCCGGCCAGGCGCCGCGGCGCCGCCGCCAGCGCCGTCTCGACGTCGCCGCGCGCCACCTCGGCCGGCGGCAGGTGGAACCGATCCGCAGCGATGGCCGCGGCGATCGACAGGCAGGCGGGCAGCGGCTCCGCGTCCACCTGCACGAGGGCCGCCGCGCGCCGCGCCAGCGCCTCATCCTCGGCCACCACCCAGGCCACCGCCTGACCGTGGAACTGCACGGTATCGGCGGGGATCAGCGGCTCGTCGCGCAGAATGGTTCCGGTCTCGTTCTCGCCCGGCACGTCGGCCGCGGTGAGCACCGCGAGCACCCCCGGCAGGGCCAGCGCGGCGCGCGCGTCGATACCGCGCAGGCGAGCGTGCGCGTGCGACACCTGCACCGGATACAGGCTGGCGAGGCCCAAGGGCGGATGCAGCTCGTCGGTGTAGACCGCGCGCCCAGTGACGTGACCCACGGCGCTTTCGTGGCGGCGGATCGGTTCGCGCGCGCTCATGCCAGATGCTCCGCGACGAAGCGCGTGAACAGGCTGGCGCACAGGGCGCGGCGATAGTCCGCCCCGGCGCGGTGGTCGCTGAGTGGCGTGAAGGCTTGGAGCAGCAGCGCCGTCACCGCCCCCAGCGTGGCGGCGTCCAGGCTCCTGCCGAGCAGGAAGGCCTCCGCCTCCAGCGCGCGCCGCGGCGTCGCCGCGACGCCGCCGTAGGCCAGGCGCGCGCGGCGCACGCGGCCCTGGGCGTCACGGTCGATGACGAAGCTGGCGGCGACGATGCTGATGTCGTCGGTTTGGCGCTTGGCCACCTTGTAGCTGGCGCCGATCCCGGGCAGGCGCGCGGGCAGCTCCACCGCGACGATCAGCTCGTCCTCGGCGCGGGCGGTGCGGCGGTAGTCGAGGAAGTAGTCGGCGATGGGCAGGCGGCGCTCGCCGCGCACGCTGCGGCAGACCACGCTGGCATCGAGCGCCAGCAGCACGGGCAGCAGGTCGCCGATGGGCGAGGCCGTGCCGAGGTTGCCGCCGAGCGTGGCGCGATTGCGCACCTGGCGTGCGGCGAACCAGGGCAGCATCCCGTCCAGCGGCGCGTAGCGGCCGGCGAGGCGCGTCTCGATCTCGCGCAGAGGCACGCAAGCGCCGATGCGCACGCGGTCCTCGCCGACCTCGATCGCCTGCAGCGCGGCGATGCGGTCCAGGGCGATGTAGGCGGGCGCACTGGCCTGGCCATGGCTCAGGGCCACGCCGAGATCCGTGCCGCCGGCGATCCACGCCGCCTGCGGCTGCGCGGCCTTCAGCGCCAGCGCTGCGTCGAGGCGGTCGGGGCTGTGCCAGGCGCCGAGGCAGGCCGCGGCGAGGGGCGGCCGCGGCGTGGCGAGGCTCGCCGTGAAGCGATCGGCGCACGGCGCCTGCGCCGCAAGCTGCGCCGCGGCGTCGCGGATCGGCCGGTAGCCGGTGCAGCGGCACAGGTTGCCCTCGGTCACCGCGTCGTCGAACTCGCGCGCGTAGTAGCCCGCGAACAGACTCATGACGAAGCCCGGCGTGCAGTAGCCGCACTGCGAGCCGGCGCAGTCCACCAGGGCACGCTGCACCGGATGCAGCTGCTGCGGCGCCGGCAGCAGGCCGGCGGCGGGCGCCGCCGGATCGGCCAGCGCCTCCACCGTCAGCACCTCGCGCCCCGGCAGCAGGCCGAGCGGCATGAGGCAGCTGTTCACCGCGCGGTAGCGGCTGCTGCCGTCGGCGGCGGTTTCCACCAGCGCCACGGTGCAGGCACCGCAGTCGCCGTCGGCGCAGCCCTCCTTGGTACCAGTGTGATGGTGGCGCTTGAGCCAGCGCAGGAGCGATTCGGCGGGATCGGCGGCGGCGAGATCCTGCGCGCGGCCGTTGAGCGTGAAACATGCAGCGGTGGTCATCGCGCAAGGGTAGCGCAGGGTTCCGTGCACGGCACGCCGCGGCGCCGTAGGCGCGGCGCGCGGCTTCGGGCAGACTGGCGCTTTCGACGAGCACGAGAGCCGCACGATGCGCACCACCGATCCCGCGTCCCTGCCCGCCCTGCTGCGCGGCATGCCCAAGGCCGAGCTGCACATCCACATCGAGGGCTCGCTGGAACCGGAGCTGATCTTCGCCCTGGCGCGGCGCAACGGCGTGTCGCTCGCTTATCCCAGCGTGGAGGCCCTGCGTGCCGCCTACGCCTTCACCGACCTGCAGAGCTTCCTCGACATCTACTACGCCGGCGCCTCGGTGCTGCTCAAGGAAGACGACTTCTTCGACATGGCCTGGGCCTACTTCCAGCGCGCCCAGGCCGACAACGTGCGCCACGCCGAGCTGTTCTTCGATCCGCAGACGCACACCGGGCGCGGCGTGCCCCTCGCCACCGTCATCGGCGGCCTGCGCCGTGCGGTGGACCAGGCGCAGCGCGAGCTCGGCATCCGCGGCGAGCTGATCCTGTGCTTCCTGCGACACCTGTCCGAGGACGCCGCCTTTGCCACCCTGGAGGAGGCGCGCCCCTTTCTCGGCCAGTTCATCGGCGTGGGCCTGGACTCGAGCGAAGTCGGCCATCCGCCGGAGAAGTTCGCCCGCGTCTTTGCCGAGGCGCGGCGCCTGGGCCTGCGCGCCGTGGCCCACGCGGGCGAGGAAGGGCCGCCGGCCTACATCTGGAGCGCGCTGGACGTGCTGCATGCCGAGCGCATCGACCACGGCGTGCAGGCGGTGCAGGACCCGGCACTGATGGCGCGTCTGGCCAGGGAGCGCATCCCGCTCACCGTATGCCCGCTGTCCAACGTCAAGCTGTGCGTCTTCAAGACCCTGGCCCAGCACAATCTGCGCGCACTGCTCGACGCAGGCCTCGTGGCCACGGTCAACTCCGACGATCCGGCCTACTTCGGCGGCTACATCAACCGCAACTTCACCGAAACCTTCGCCGCACTCGGTCTCCATGCGGGGCACGCGCGCACCCTGGCGCTGAACAGCTTCGAGGCGAGTTTCGCCGAGCCCGAGGCCAAGCGCGCCTACGCCGAGGGCGTGGAAGACTATTTCGCGCGCGCCGCGACCGCCTGAGGCAGACCATGGGCAAGCTCACCACCCACGTGCTGGACACCGCGCACGGCAAGCCCGGGGCGGGTATCGCCATCGGCCTGTACCGCCTCGACGGCGAGGTGCGCCGCAAGCTCGGCGACTTCCGCACCAATGCCGACGGCCGCTGCGACGCGCCGCTGCTGGCCGACGCCGCCCTGCGGCCCGGCACCTATGAGCTGGATTTCGCCGCGGGCGACTATTTCGCCGCGCTCGGGCTCGACCTGCCCACCCCGCGCTTCCTCGACGTGGTGACGCTGCGCTTCGGTATCGCCGACGCCGGTGCGCACTACCACGTGCCGCTGCTGGTCTCGCCCTGGTCCTACAGCACCTACCGGGGCAGTTGATGGGCGCCTACCTGGTCGAGTGCGCGGCCTTTCTGCTGCGCTGGCTGCACGTGGTGGCGGCCATCGCCTGGATCGGCGAATCCTTCTACTTCGTCGCGCTGGACCGCGGCCTGGAAAAGCCCCGCCAGGCCACGCCCGGCCTGTTCGGCGAATCCTGGTCGGTGCACGGCGGCGGCTTCTATCTAAAGCAGAAGTTCCTGCCCGCGCCACCGCAGCTGCCCGAGGTGCTGCACTGGTCGAAGTGGAAGTCCTACACCACCTGGCTGTCGGGTTTCGGCCTGCTGTGCCTGACCTACCTGCTGTCGCCCCAGGTCTATCTGATCGACGCGGCCCGCACCGCCCTTTCGCCCACGCAGGCCGTGCTGGCGGCGCTGGCGTTCCCGCTGCTGGCCTGGCTGGCCTACGACGGGCTGTGCCGTCTGGTGGGCTTCCGCGACGCGCTGCTCGGCGCCCTCGTCGCGCTGCTGAGCCTGGGCCTGGCCTTCGCCGCCACGCAGCTCTTCGCCGGCCGCGCGGCCTTCCTGCTGGTGGGCGCGAGCCTGGCCACGATCATGTCGGCCAACGTGTTCTTCGTGATCATCCCCGGGCAGAAGCGCATGGTGGCAGCGCTGGGCCGCGGCGAGGCGCCCAATCCGCTGGATGGCGCGCGCGGCAAGCAGCGCTCGGTGCACAACACGTATTTCACCCTGCCCGTCGTGTTTGCCATGCTGAGCAACCACTACGCCACCGCCTACGCCCACGCGCAGGCCTGGCTGGTGCTCGCGGCGATCATGGCCGCGGGTGCGCTGATCCGTCAGTTCTTCGTGCTGTGGCACAGCGGCGAGCGCGCCTGGTGGCTGCTCGGCGCCGGTGGCGCCGTGCTGGCCGCAGTGTTCGTGGGGTTGGCGCCGCCCGCGCCGGCCTCGCGCCGCGCCGCGGCCGTCACGCCCGGCGCGGTCGTGCCCCCCGAGCCCGACACCGCGGCGATCCAGGCCATCCTGGCGCGCCGCTGCACCGCCTGCCACTCCGCCCACCCCAGCCTCATGGCCAGTGCGCCCAAGGGCGCGCAGTTCGACAGCGCGGCCGACATCGACGCGCGCGCCGAACTGATCCACAGGCAGGTGGTGCAATTGCAGGTCATGCCGCCGGGAAATCTCACCCAGATGACCGCAGCCGAGCGCGACGCGATCGCGCGCTGGTACGAGGCGCGGAGCAGCCGCGCGCCGTGACGCGGCAGGCGGGATCGTGGCCGGCGCGCCGAGACTGGCGCAGCGGCTAGGTCAGATCCAGGACCCACTCCTGCGCCAGACTCACCTCGTCGCAATTCTCCCCCGTTCCGGCGCGGTCGATGCACAGGAAGTCGGTGATGCGGTCGAGCACGATCAGCGGGTGGTGCCACACGCCGCGGCGGTAGTTGATGCCCTGGCGCTGCGCGAGAAAGGCCCGCGGCGGCGCGGCGGGGTCCGCCGCCACCACCACCGCGTAGCGCGCCTCGCCCAGTGGCACGAAGGCCTGGCTGCCGAGCGGATGGCGCTCGAGCATGGCCACGCGGAAGGGCAGGTCGCGCGGCGCGGCGCGGAAGAGGCTGAGAGCAGTGCGGCCGCTCTCGCCTGCGGTGTCGATGCGCGCAAGGTCGTGGTAGCGCGTGGCGGTACCGGCGTTGACCGCGCAGTGGGTGGCCGCAGCATCGGCTTCGATCACGTCGCCGAAGGGGGCGAAACCCGCCGGCGTCAGCGCCTCCACGCGCAGCAGCTTGCTCATGCCGGCCGGCCGCGCAGGCGCAGGCGCGAGACGCCGCCGTCGGGGTGGATATTGAAGCGCACGTGGGTGATCGGGCCGTGCGGCAGGATCTCGCTGCGGAAATGGTGCTGGCGGTCCATCTGCAGGGGCTGTTCGGGCAGCAACAGCGGCCAGAACATCGACTGCGTCACCAGCGATTCGGGCGTGCCGCCGACGGCGTGCGCAGCCTGCAGGGAGCAGCGGTCGGGGTAGTTGCCCTTGAAGTGGCAGGTGTCGACCTCGACCGCCGCGATCGTGCCGGGCCGGGCGAGGGCGAGGATGCACCAGTCGTGGCCTGGCTCGCGCCGGCGGCGCGTCTCCCAGCCGTCCCCCATGTTCACGCCGCGCCCGGGCAGCAGCAGGTTGGCGGCGCGGCCGAAGTGTTCGTTGTTGGCCGCTACCACGGTGCCGCCCTGGATGGCGGCGACGAGATCGACCAGGCCCTCGGTATCGGTGGCCGCGGCGTCGAAGGCCGGCACGCCGTACAGGCGCAGGCGCGCCAGGCCACCGTCGGGGAATAGGTTCACGCGCACGTGGCTCACCGCGCGGGTACCGTCCAGTGCGACATAGTGGTGGCGGTTGCCACCGAGGTTCTGCGCCGGCAACAGCGGTTCCCAGACGGTGCCCGCCTCGGGATCGCCCGCGTCGAGGCAGCAGGCTTCCAGCGAGGCTGCCGGCGGGAAGTTGCCGGTGAAGTGGCTGGTGTCGAGGTCCACGCCCAGCAGCCGCGCCGGCCGCGCCAGGCGCACCACGCACCAGTCGTGGCCCGGGCCGCGCTTGCGCCGCGATTCCCAGCCGTCCATCCACTTGCCATTGGCGTCGTACTTGCCGGGCACGAACACCGCGGGCTCGGGGTTGAGCATGCGCTGGCGATCGGCGAAGAAATCGTCGCTGCAATCCAGCGCCACGGCACCCAGGCGCGCGTCGGCGAGGTTGACGTAGCGGCGCACGAAGTCCGGCGCATCGGGGTCGGTGATGATCAGGGCCATGGGTTGTCCTTGTCCTCGCAAAGGTGTCGATCAGCCGATCAGATCCGCCAGGCGCCAAGCGGCAATGCGCCCGATCTGCCGCAGCGCCTCGGCGATCTCGGCCTCGCGCGCGTGCTGCAGGCGTTCGGCCATGGCGTCGATGATGCTCTGCCGCGTGTGGCCGCGCACGGCGACGATGAAGGGAAAGCCGAAGCGCTCGCGGTAGGCGGCGTTGAGTGCGGTGAGACGGGCGTACTCCGCGGCGCTGCACTGGTCGAGCCCGGCGCCGCGCTGTTCGCGCGTGGAGGCCTCCGTCAGCTCGCCGCGGATCGCCGCCTTGCCGGCCAGCTCGGGATGGGCGCGGATCAGCGCCAGCTGCGCCTCGCTGCCGGCGGCGGCCACGGCCGCGTCCATCGCCGCGTGCAGCGCCTCCAGGCTGGCGTAGGGGCGACGCGGCCACGCCGCCTCGGCCACCCAGGGCGAGTGCTCGTAGATGCCGCCGAGCGCCTGCACGAAGGCGGTGCGATCGAGGGCGTTCAAGTGCTCCAGGGTCATGCGCGCCGACGCGGCCATGGCATTCAGGCCGCCGCGCGCCAGGGGTGGCGCGCCTGCCAGTGCCGCGCGATGTCGATGCGGCGGCAGATCCACACCCTCTCGTGGCGCGCCAGGTGGTCGAGGAAGCGCTGCAGGGCGAGGAAACGCCCGGGGCGGCCCAGCAGGCGGCAGTGCATGCCGATGGACATCATGCGCGGCGTGTCGGCGCCCTCGGCGTAGAGCACGTCGAAGCTGTCGCGCAGGTACTCGTAGAAGTGCGCGGCGGTGTTGAAGCCCTGCGGCGTGGCGAAGCGCATGTCGTTGGCGTCGAGCGTGTAGGGCACCACGAGGTGCGGCCGCCGCGTGCCGTCCGCGAGCGTCACTTCGGTCCAGAAGGGCAGATCGTCGCCGTAGTAGTCGGCGTCGTAGGCGAAGCCGCCGTGTTCAACCACCAGGCGGCGCGTGTTGGGGCTGTCGCGGCCGGTGTACCAGCCCAACGGCGGCGTGCCGGTCATCTGCGTGTGGATGGCCACGGCGCGCTGCAGGTGCTCGCGCTCGGTCGCTTCGTCCATGGCCTGATAGTGGATCCAGCGCCAGCCGTGCGACGCGATCTCGTGACCGAGCTCGACGCAGGCGCGGGTGAACTCCGGCTGGCGCTGCAGCGCCATGGCCACGCCGAACACAGTCAGCGGCAGGCCGCGCCGCTCGAACTCGCGCAGGATGCGCCAGCCCCCGACGCGCGCGCCGTACTCGTAGATCGACTCCATGCTCATGTGCCGCGCCGGATAGCTCGCAGCGCCGATGATCTCGGACAGGAACTGTTCGCTGCCGGCATCGCCGTGCAGCACGCAGTTCTCGCTACCTTCCTCCACGTTCAGCACGAACTGCACCGCCACGCGCGCGCCACCGGGCCAATCTGCCGCGGGCGGGTTGCGGCCGTAGCCGAGGAGATCGCGGGGATAGGAGGCATCCATGATGATCGCGGCTTGGCGGCAGGGCAGCGCAGTGTCGCGCAAAGCGCGGCGGCTTGGGAACGCGGACTGCGACGCCATTCCCGGCCGGTGCGTCTCAGGCGTTCCGCCGGCCCTGCACTGATAAGTTCTGCCGCGGCAGCGCGTATTGATGTCCTGTAACCCGTTTCCGGAGTATTGCCATGACCCGTTTCCTGTGCGCCCTGCTGGCACTCGTCCTGCCCGGCCTGGCCGCCGCCCGTCTGCACGATTACAGCGACCACTGGTTCAACCCGGCCAATTCCGGCTGGGGCCTGCAACTGGAGCAGCACGACGAGAG
>DAOOVM010000131.1:0-8077 GCA_035370085.1 Rhodanobacteraceae bacterium
CGATAAGGCCGACATCGAGGCGTTTCTGAAACAGCACCCGGTGGTCTATCCCATCGCCCAGGTCGACGTGTACAGCCCACCCAAGGATTTCGACACGCCGCGCGGCCTGCCTACCACGTACCTGATCGCGCCGGACGGTCGCCTCGCCCAGCGCTTCGTCGGCCCTATCCGTGCGGCCGACCTCGACCAGGCCATCGCGGCCGTCCGCGGCGGGAAGTGAGGCGTGGCCTGCCGCCGATTCCTGGTGTCCGGACGGGTGCAGGGGGTTTGCTTCCGCGCCGCCACGCGCGAGCAGGCGCTGCGCCTCGGGCTTGCGGGCCATGCGCGCAACCTCTGCGACGGTCGCGTGGAGGTGCTCGCGGTGGGCGACAGCGCGGCCCTCGAGGAACTGGAGCGGTGGCTGCAGCACGGACCGCCGGCAGCACGGGTCGCCAGCGTGCTGCGTGAGGAGGGTGCGGACGCCGCCCCGCAGGGCTTTACGATCGGCTGACCGGTACGCCGGAGCTGCCGGCGGCGGCAGCCGTCACTCCGAGTCGCCGTCGCCGAGGTACCAGTCCGCGCGTTGCCGCGCCTGACGCGCCTGCAGCGCCGCCAGATCGGCCCGCGCCGCGGTTCCGAGGCGGTGGCGCAGGTCCGGATCGTGGGCCAGTCGATCCAACAGCTGCAGTGCCTGCGCCTCGTCGTCGACGCGGAAGCCGTTGCGGCCATGGTCGATCAGTTCGGCTGCGCCGCAGTCTTCGGCGAAGGCGATGACCGGCAGGGCGCAGGCCATCGCCTCCAGCAGGACGCTGCCGCCCGTCTCGAAGAAGGCTGGGTGCTTGCGATAGATGAAGACGTCGAGGCCGCGCAGAAAATCGGCCGGAGCCATCGCGCCCTCGTCGAGGAGCTCCGGTGCCGATTGCCCCTCGGCGAAGGCTGCGGCGAAGACGCGGCCACCCAGCAGGTGCACGCTGTGCCCGCGCTGGCGCACGGCGCGGAAGAAGGCGCCGTCGTCGGGGTGGAACTTGAGCGCGTAGGCGCGCCCGTGTCGGCCAACGCGCAGCGTCTGCGCCGTGGCTGCCGGCCGGGCCGCGGGCTGGAACACATCGAGGTCCACCGGCGAGTAGTCGACGAATCCCGCCAGGCCGCAGGCGGCGCGGAACAGGCGCGAGGGAAAGCACAGACGCACGCGCGGCGCGTGCGGATTGCATTCGAGCTGGATCAGGCGCTCGATCAGACCCGGGTACTGCTCGGCCAGGTTGTGGCAGACCACCACGCGCTCGAAGGGCGACTGTTCCAGCCAGGCGCCGCATTCGAAATAGGTGCCTATCAGTACCAGGGTGCCACCGGTGGGATGGCGCCCGGCCTCGATGACGCGCACGGGATGCTCGGCCTGGTGCACGGCCAACGGCGGCGTGGTGCTCCACAGCGTTACGCGGGCTTGCGCGCCGAGGCTGCGGCACAGATTGAGCGCCCGCCGTTCGCTGCCGCCGAGGCGGTGCAGGGGCACGACCACGTGCAGTTCGGCGCTGCGTGGCCGCGCGCGGCCCGCCGACCGCTGCGCCAGGCGCGCGAGCTGTTCGCGCAGCACGGTTGCGGCCGAGCTCCAGGTCTCCCGCCGCAGCAGCTGATGGCAGCAATGCTCGTAGGTGGCGCGGGCCTGCTCCTCGTGCGGGGTCCGGTTCAAGGCTGCCGCGAGCAGCGCCTCGGCCGCGTCGGGCCGGTGCAGCTCGAGCCACAGCGCGCCGGCCTCGCGCGCCAGTGCCGGCCGCAGGTCCGCTGGCGCCGGCAGGCCGGCCAGCGTTGCCGCGGCGGCGGTGCCCTCGCCTTGCCGCAGCTGCTCGCGGGCGCGGGCGATGCGCGCCTGCGGGTCGCCGCCCTGGGCCACGGCAGGTGCCGCCCGCAGGCCGCCACAGCAATCCCTGTAACGGCGCCCGCTGCCGCAGGGGCAGGGCGCGAGACGGCCGGGCGCGGGTGCCAGACGCATGCCGTCCGCGTCTGTGGCGCCGAACCCCGGAGGGTCAGGAGGCGGCGGATCCGCCGCGATCGCGGCGGTGCCGGCGAGCAGGGCGCGGGCGCGCGCCGTGGTGTCGCGGTACGCGCTATTGCCGGGGTCGAGCTCCTGCGCGCGCTGCAGCAAGGTCAGGGCAGCGGCAGGGGCGGCGTTGGCGAGCTCGCAGCGGGCCAGGCCATGCAGCGCGTCGGGATCATCCGGGTATTCCGCCAGGACGGCGGCGAAGGCCGTACGAGCGCCCGCCGTGTCGCCCGTTGCCCAGCGGTCGGCTGCGCGTTGGCACAGCAGGCTGGAGCGCAGCGTGTGGTACAGCCGCGTGCCGGTCCAGCGCGCGCGCCGCAGGCACTGCTCGCGCAGCTGAAGGGCTGCGGGCGCGCGCGACGGCCGCGGCGTGTAGCGCAGCAGGGGCGCCGCTTCGGCCAGGAAGCAGCAGCGCCCGTGCCGGGCCACCTGCTGCAGGAAATCGTGGTCAGCCGCCTCGCCCAGACGCGCATCGAAGCGGCAGCCGCCATCGATGGCGCGGCGATGGATAAGGCTGGCCTGGAGGCGGAACAGGCGGTCGTGCGCGAACAGCGCAGGGTTGAAGGCGCGGCCGAATACGACGTTGCCGGCCGCCGGCATCGAGGCCAGCACCGGCCCGTACCACAGCACGGCCGCCGGATCGGCTTGCGCCCCCCGCAGCAGTGTCGCCAGCGCCTGGGGTGCGTACTCGGCGTCGGCATCGAGTATCCAGACGTAGTCGCCGCGGCTGGCGTCCAGCGCCGCGTTCAGTGCCGCCCAAGGGTCGTGGGCAGCGGCCGCGGCCGCGGACCCGTCCCGTGCCTGTGCCGTCGCCCACAGCAGCTCCAGACGCACCCGGTCGGATGCATCCCATGCGCGCAACTGCTGGCGCAGCATGTCGGCCGTGCGCGACGGCGGCACGATGAGAGAGACGACGGGCAGGGGCATGGGCGGCAGACTCGCCCCGACGCGACGCGTCGGGAGCGGGGTGCGAAAATATCGGGCGGGGACTCTCAGTACGCCTGCGGCACCCACAGGGCGGGATTCGCCAGCCGTTCCGTGCCGGGCTTGACGCGCAAGCGGGGGAGACGCAAGGGCTTCTGCGGCACCTTGCGGTCGGGCAGCCAGTCGAGCAGGTGGCGGATCAGGTTCAGCCGGCCGCGCCGCTGGTCGTTGAAGTCCACCACGAACCAGGGCGCCTCGGGGATGTGTGTGCGCTCCAGCATGGCATCGCGCGCGCTGCCGTAATCGGCGTAGCGCTCGCGCGCGGCGAGGTCGACCGGCGAGATCTTCCAGCGCTTGAGCGGGTCCTCGGCACGTTCGCGGAAGCGCTCTTCCTGCTGCGCCTGATCGCAGGCCAGCCAGTATTTCACCAGCAGCAGGCCGTCGGCGGTGATCAGGCGCTCGAAGGTGGGGCAGTCGTCGAGGAAGCGCCGGTATTGCTCGTCGCTGCAGAAGCCCATGACTTTCTCGACGCCGGCGCGGTTGTACCAGCTGCGGTCGAACAGCACCATTTCGCCGGCGCTCGGCAGATGGGCGGCGTAGCGCTGGAAGTACCACTGCGTGCGCTCGCGCTCGTCCGGCTTGGACAGGGCCACGATGCGGTAGCCGCGCGTGTTGAGCTGTCCGGTGATGGCCTTGATCACGCCGCCCTTGCCGGCCGCGTCGCGGCCTTCGAACACCACCACGAGGCGCCGGCCGGTCTCCATGAGCCAGCGCTGGGCGTCGACCAGTTCGTGCTGCAGTCCTTCGAGCTCCTGCTCGTACTTCTTGCGCTTGAATGTCCCGCTCATCCGCCGTCCCCGTGGTTGACCTGCGCCGGCAGCCTAGCGCGGCCGCCGGCGTGGTGAAAGCCGCCGCGCGTCACCCCGTGCACCGCGCGGCGGCTCGCCGACGCGGCGCGCGTGTTCGCTCAGCGCTCGCGCAGGCGCGGCATCAGCCCGGCGAGGTTGCACGGCCGGGTGCGCGCGTCGAGCTGAGCTGCGATGAGTCTTTCCCACGCCGTGCGGCAGGCGGAGGTGGAGCCCGGCAGGCAGAACACGAAGGTGTTGTTGGCCAGCCCGGCGAAGGCGCGCGACTGCAGCGAGGAGGTGCCGATTTCCTCGAAGCTGAGCATGCGGAAGAGCTCGCCGAAACCGGGCATCTCCTTGTCCAGCAGCGGGGCGATGGCCTCGGGCGTGGAGTCGCGCCCGGTGAAGCCGGTGCCGCCGGTGACCAGCACGCCGTGCACCGCCTCATCGGCGATCCAGTCGGCCACCACCGCGCGCAGGCGGTAGCGGTCATCCCGCTCCACGCGTCGCGCGTGCAGGCGGTGGCCGGCGTCCACGAGGGCACCGACGAGGTAGGCGCCGGAGCCGTCGTTGTCGAGGCTGCGCGTGTCCGAAACGGTGAGCACGCACAGGTTGAGCGGGATGAAGTCGGCGGCGGCGGTCATGGCCGCACGCTAGCGCATGAGCGCGGCGGCGTCGATACAACCTTGGCTGTGTGCTCAGGCGCCGGCGGTGAGCGCCTGCAGCTGGTCCGCCTGGTCCTCACTGGCCAGGCGCGACACCAGATCGTCGAGGTCGCCTTGCAGGATGTTGGGCAGGTCGTACAGCGTCAGGCCCTCGACGCGGTGATCGGTGATGCGGCCCTGCGGGAAGTTGTAGGTGCGGATGCGCTGGCTGCGGTCGCCCGAGCCGACCTGCAGCCGGCGCGACTCGGCCTGGGCGCGGGACTGGGCCGCGCGTTCGCGCTCGACCAGTTCCGCCTTCAGGCGCTTGAGCGCCTTGTCGCGGTTGGCGTGCTGACTGCGCTCGTTCTGGCACTCCACCACGATGCCGCTGGGCAGGTGGGTGATGCGGATGGCCGAGTCGGTCTTGTTGACGTGCTGGCCGCCGGCGCCAGATGCGCGGAAGGTATCGATCTTCAGGTCGGCGTCCTTGACTTCGACTTCGTCCACTTCCTCCAGTTCGGGCAGGATGGCCACCGTGGCCGCAGACGTGTGGATGCGCCCCTGCGCCTCGGTTGCGGGAACGCGCTGCACCCGGTGCGTGCCCGATTCGAATTTCAGGCGCGAGTAGGCGCCGCGGCCCTCGATGCGCGCGATGATCTCCTTGTAGCCGCCGTGCTCGCCAGGATTGGCCGACTCGATCTCCACCTTCCAGCCCTGGCGCTCGGCATAGCGCGCGTACATGCGGAACAGGTCGCCGGCGAAGATCGCCGCTTCGTCGCCGCCGGTGCCGGCACGGATCTCCAGGAAGAGGTTGGCCTCGTCGCGCGGGTCCTTGGGGATGAGCTGGATTTCCAGCTCCCGCTCCAGCCGGGCATGGGCGGCCTCCAGGGCGGGGATCTCTTCCTGCGCCAGCTCCTTCATCTCCGCATCGCGCAGCATCGCGCGGGCGCTGTCCAGCGCGGCGGCGTTGGCGTCGAAGCGCGCCAGCGCCTGCACCACCGGCTCAAGCTGGGCGTACTCCTTGCTGAGGGCACGAAAGCGCGCGGCGTCGGCCACGGTGCCCGCGTCGGCGAGCAGGGCGGCGACTTCCTGATGGCGCTCGGCGAGTTGTTCGAGCTTGCGGCGGATCGACGGACTCATTCGCGCGGGATGTCGGGCGTGCCGGGCAGGGCAGCATGGGAGGGATCGAACAGCCGCTCGGCGGCGTGCAGCAGCTCGGTGTCGCCGCGCAGCGCAGCCGCACGCAGGTTGGCGCTGGGCGCGTGCAGCAGCTTGTTGGTCAGTGTGCTGGCGAGGAAGGCCAGGGCCTCCTGCGGCGACTTGCCCCGCGCCAGCAGCGCTTCGGCCTTGGCCAGAACTTCGGCACGGTCGGCCTCGGCGCGTTGGCGCAGCTGTTGCACCGGATTGCCCAGCCCCAGGGCGCGGTGCCAGGCCATGTAGTGCCCGACCTGCATCTCGATGATCGCCTCAGCCTCGCGCGCCGCGGCCTCGCGCGAGCGCAGGTTTTCGTCGATCACCTCGCGCAGATCATCGATCGTGTAGAGGAAGGCGTCCTCGATCTCGGCCACGTCGGCGGCAATGTCGCGCGGCACGGCGATGTCCACCAGGAACATGGGGCGGCGCCGACGCGCGCGCAGCGCGGCCTCGACCATCGCGCGCGTGAGGACAGGCTCGCGGCTGGCGGTGGAGGCGATCACCACATCGGCCTCGGCCAGGTGTTGCGGCAGGTCGGCCAGCGAGACGGCGTAGCCGCCGCAGCGGTGGGCGAGGTCCTGGGCGTTTTCCAGCGTGCGGTTGGCCACGATCAGGCGCCGCGCCCGGGCGTCGACCAGGTGGCGGGCCGCCAGCTCGATGGTCTCGCCGGCGCCGATCAGCAGCACACAGGCCTCGGCGAGGTCGACGAAACGCTGCTGCGCCAGGCGCACGGCGGTGTAGGCGACGGACACGGGCGCCGCGCCGATGCGCGTGTCGGTGCGCACGCGCTTGGCCACGGCGAAGGTGTGCTGCAGCAGGCGCTCCATCGGCGCCTTCAGCGCATGCTCCTCGCGCGCGATCTGGTACGCGTCCTTGACCTGGCCGAGGATCTGCGGCTCGCCCAGCACCATGGAGTCCAGACCCGTGGCGACGCGGAACACGTGGCGGACCGCATCGTCGTCGGCGTGACGGTAGAGAAACTCGTCCAGGCGCCCCGCCGACAGGCCGTGGCGCCGATGCAGCCACTGCTGCGGCGCCGCCTCGGCGCCGGGCTGCACCGAGCAATACAGCTCCAGCCGGTTGCAGGTGGACAGAATCAGCGCCTCCTGCACGCCCTCCTGCGCCGTCAGCTCGCGCAGGGCCTCGCGTGCCTCGTCCGGGCCGAAAGCCACTCGCTCGCGCAGGGCGACCGGCGCGGTCAGGTGGTTCAGTCCGAGGGCGAGCAGGGCCATGGGAAGGCAGGGCGGGCGACGATAGACTAGGCGGGCCGGGGGCGGGAGTGCAGGCCACCCCGCCCGCCGGCGCTGCGCCGGCCAGGCGCGGCGCCGCGACAAGCGGCGCAAAGTGTGCGGGCGACCTCCCGCAAGATCAAGCAACTCAAGGTCTTGGTGCTCCGCGCCGGATCGGGATACTGGGCATGACCGAGCTTCGCAATGCCGCCGCGACGGCGCTACTGGCCACACTGCTCGGCGTCCTGGCCGGCTGCACGTCCGCGGCGCCGAGGGCGCCATCCGCCAGGGGCGCGGCCTCGCCGGCGCGCCAGCCGCTGCAACGGCTGCAACTGGCTGTGCCCGCTCCCGAAGGCGACGGGCTCGCGCACCTGCTGGCCGGCGATTTCGCTCTCGCTGGCGGCGACCTCGCCACGGCGGCGCGCGAGTACCTCGCCGCCGCCCGCCTGACGCGCGATCCCGCCGTGGCCGAGCAGGCCCTGCGCTACGCCGTGGCGGCAAAGGATCTGGACGCCGCGCGCGCCGCGCAGCAGCGCTGGCGCGAGTTGGCGCCCGCGGCGGGCGGCCTGGGTCAAGCCGACGCCACGCTGGCTCTCGCCAGCGGCGACGCCGACGCTGCGCTGGCGGCGCTGCTGCGCCTGGCTGCGCAGCCCGAGGGCAAGGGCTGGCGTGGTATCGGCCAGGTGCTGCTCGGCGGCTCGGACAAGGCCTTGGCCGGGAGCGTGCTGGAGCGCCTGCTGGCGGCGCAGCGGCCGCCGCCGGGGCAGGCCGAACTGTGGATCGCCATGAGCCAGCTGGCTTTCAAGCTCGACCGCCGCGCCCTGGCGCACGAGCTGGCCGCGACGGCGGAGAAGGACTTCGGCAGCGCCGAGGCCCTGGGCTGGTCCGCCCAGCTCGCTGCGGAGGAAGGCGACAAGGTGCGGGCGCGCGAGCGTTATGCCGCTGCGCTGCGCAAGGCGCCGCAGAACACTCGCCTGCGTGCGGCCTACGCGGCGCTGCTGGCCGAAGGTGGCGACAACGCCGGCGCTGCGCGTGTGCTCGCCCAGGGGCCGCAGGACGACTACACCTGGGCTGCACGCGCCGCCTACGCCGCGCGCGCGGAGGATCGTGCGCAATTGACCGCGCTGTACGACGAGCTGGCGTCCCGCAGCGAACGCGAGCGCGCCGGCCAGGCGTCGCTGCTCGGCCAGTTGGCCGAGCTGCTCGAGCGCAAGGATGCTGCGATGG
>DAOOVM010000132.1:0-8053 GCA_035370085.1 Rhodanobacteraceae bacterium
CCATCTACGACGCGGGCTTCGACGCGGCCTGGGAGGCCGACTTGTTCGGGGCCAAGCGGCGGGCGCTGGAAGGCGCCAGCGCCCGCCTGCAGGCGACCGAAGCCGAGGCGCAGGGCATACGCATGCGCATCGTGGCCGAGGTCGCGCGCACTTGGTTCACCGCCGTCGGCGCCCGCTACGAGTTGCACGCACAACAGGCCACACTGGATACGCTGCAGCAGACCTTGGAATTGGTGCGCCTGCGGCATGCGCTGGGCGACGCGTCGGCCGCCGACGTGGAGGCGGCGTACGCCCAATGGACAGCAGTCAACGCGCTCATCCCGGATATCCAGGCGCGTCAGCGCGCCGCGATACTCAGCCTGGGCGTGCTGCTGGGCGCGCCGCCGGAGCGGGAGCTGGCACTGCTGGATGGCCCCTTGACGCCGAGCACGCTGCGGGCGCTGCCGGTGGGCGAGCGCGCAGAGATGCTGCGCCGGCGCCCGGACGTGCTGGCTGCGGAACGTCGCCTGGCAGCGAGTTCCGCCGACATCGGCGTGGCCACGGCCGAGTTGTTCCCCAAACTCTCCATCGGTGTCGGCGGCGGGTTCCAAGCGCTCAGTACGGGCGATTGGTTCGATGCATCCAGCTCGCGTTTTTCCATCCTGCCGCTGATTTCCTGGCGCCTGTTCGACGGTGGCCGTGTGCGAGCCGAAATTCGGGCACGCGAGGCGGCCGAGCGACAGGCCGCGCTGGCCTATGAGCAGGCCGTGCTGGCGGCGCTGGGCGATGCCGAGCGCGCGCTTGGCGACTACCACGGCGGGCTGGACACACTGGAGCGCCGCGGTATGGCACTGGATGCCGCGCGCACCAGCTACGGCCACGCCAAGGCGCGCTACGCGGCGGGCGACATTGCGCTGGTCGAACTGCTGGCTGCCCAGCGCAGTCTGCACGAGGCCGAAACCGCAGCCGCACGCGCGCATACCAACGCCGCCGTGCAACTGGTGGCGCTGTACAAGGCCCTTGGTGGTGGCTGGGACGTATCCACGACGGCATCGACCGCAACCCATCCGCTGCGGGGCGCTGCCGCCCCCGTCGCGTTTTCAAGCCGCTGATTCAACACAAGGAGACCGTCATGCAAATCAACGTTGGAAATCTCGACCGCATTGTGCGCATCGTCATCGGACTGATTTTGCTCAGTCTCCCATTGTGGCTGGACTCATCCTGGCGTTGGCTGGGACTCATTGGAATCATGCCACTCCTCACCGGCCTGGCAGGCCGCTGTCCTGGCTATCGCCTGCTCGGCCTCAGCACTTGCCCGATGCGAAAACCCGAGTGAACGCCCTATGAAACTCAGTTTTTTGGGCGCAGCCCGAGAAGTCACCGGATCGTGCTTTCTGGTCGAAGCGGCTAATGTCCGCTTCCTGGTCGATTGCGGCATGGTTCAAGGTGGGCGTATAGCAGCAGCACGCAACCACGAGCCGTTCGCGTTCGACCCGGCGTCCATTGACTTCGTCCTGCTGACCCACGCCCACATCGACCACAGCGGGCTATTGCCCAAACTCACGCGCGCCGGGTTCAAGGGGTCCATCTACGCCACGCCAGCGACGTTTGATCTGCTCGGGGTGATGCTGCCCGATAGCGCTCACATCCAGGAAAGCGATGCCAAGCGGGTTGCCAAGCGGCTCAAAGAAAAGACCGTGCCGCCACCCCTGTATACCCTGCAGGATGCACACGAATGCCTGCAGCAAGTACGAGGTATCGAATACGACCGGGAGTTCGCACCCCGCGTCGGGGTGCGCGCCCGCTTTCGTGATGCCGGACACATCCTTGGTTCGGCCATCGTGGAAGTGTGGATTACCGAGTACGGTTACCCCACGAAGATCGTGTTCAGCGGCGATCTGGGTCAGCCGGGACGCCCCATCCTGCGCGACCCGACACCCATTGAGGAAGCCGACATCCTCGTCATCGAGTCCACCTACGGTGACCGCCGGCACAAGGATTTTTCGGCGACCGAAGCGGACATGATCGGCATCGTCGAGAAAACCCTGTTCGAGCGCGGCGGCAATGTCATCGTTCCGGCCTTTGCGGTCGGCCGAACCCAGGAGGTGCTCTACCACCTACATCGTCTCACCTGCGAAGGGCGTCTGCAGCGTCCAATGGTGTTTGTCGATTCGCCGATGGCCACCGAGGCCACACGCATCACGCGTGAACATCTCGAATTGTTCGACGAACAGGCGAAGCGGTTGGCCGGATGGCACGCGCGCGGCGAGAACCTCCCGTACCTGGATTTCACAGCGAGCGCTGAGGAGTCCATGGCGCTGAACCGGATTCGCTCCGGGGCCATCATTATTTCTGCCAGCGGCATGTGCGATGCGGGACGTATCCGGCACCACCTGCGCCACAACTTGCCACGCCGCGAATGCAGCATCTTGTTTCCCGGTTTCCAGGCGCAGGGGACGCTTGGCCGGCGCCTGATCGAGGGGGCCGAACGTGTACGCATCTTCGGCGAGGACATCCCGGTACGTGCGGCGATCCACAGCGTGGACGGCCTCTCGGCGCATGCCGACCAGAAGGCGTTGCTGAATTGGGCTCGGGGTTTTGTTCACCCACCGGCGCAAACCTTCGTGGTGCATGGGGAACTGTCTGCCGCGCAGGCCTTCGCCGAACTCCTGCAACAGCAACTCGGCTGGCAGGTCACGGTGCCCGAGCATGGTCATGCGCTGCGCTGGCCGGAATTTCTGGCGCACGAGTGATGAAGCCCGCCGAAGATCTCGCTGAACGCCTGCGCGCCATCCGCGAGTCGCCAACGTACCGTCTTGCGTACGAAGACATCGAACTGCTTGGCCAGGACGAACTGCGGCCGCTGCGACTGCAGCTCGAACTACTCAAACCTGAGCGCATCCTGCACGAGAAAGGCATCCGCTCGACGGTAGTGGTCTTCGGCAGCGCACGCGTGAGCGATGCCGAGACGGCAGAAGCCCGCCTTGGCGCGCTGGAGCGTCAGGCGCTCGTCACTCCGGAGAATGTCGGGCTGCGGCAAGAGCTTGCGCGAGCCAATCGCCGGGTCGAACAGGCACGTCACTACGAGCAAGCGAGGCGTTTCTCGGGCCTTATTTCGGCGCGTTTCCAGCAGCAAAACCGCCGTGATTTCGTCGTCGTCACCGGAGGTGGGCCCGGCATCATGGAGGCCGCCAACCGCGGTGCTTTCGAGGTTGGCGCACGTTCGATTGGCCTCAACATCACGCTGCCCCACGAACAGGCACCCAACCCCTACATGTGCCCGGATTTGGCGTTCCGATTCCACTATTTCGCGCTGCGCAAGATGCACTTCTTGTTGCACGCCAAGGGCTTGGTGGCATTCCCGGGTGGCTATGGAACGCTCGATGAGCTGTTCGAGGTGCTCACCTTGATCCAGACCGGAAAGATGCAGCGTATTCCGGTAGTGCTGGTCGGCCGTGCATTCTGGCGTCGCGTAGTTGATTTCGACCTTCTGCTCGACGAAGGCTATGTCTCTCCATCCGATCTCGACTTGTTCACCTGCGTAGACGAAGCGGAGGAAATCGTCAGTGCCCTCGAACGCTTTTACATCAACAGGGCGGCAGGCGATGGGGCAACATGATTGGCATCGACGGGTATCTCTGGAGCCTGCGCGGCACCAAGGTGCGGCAGCCGATGCAGTGCGCCGCCTTGTTGATTACGGGTGCATTGTTCAGCCCGATTGCTGCTTTCGGTTCCGAAGTCTCGCTCTCTGCAAATCCTCCCTCCTGCTCACCAGAGCAATCCCTGCGCTGGCGGGGCGGCACTCTGCGTCTGGAGAACGATTTGTTCACCGGCTCCGATCGCAACTACACCAACGGTGTCGCGCTAACAGCAGTCTCACGCGATCTGCAAGGCGGGCTCCGTCCGGAATGCCTGCCCCAGCCGATTGGCTTGTACGCCCGCTTCATCGGCTGGGCTGATCCAGGCTTCTGGCACGACGCCGGCGCCCACTCGTCGTCGCAAAACCTCGTCGTGCGCTTTGGCCAGTCCATGTACACGCCCGAGAACAAGACGCGCACCGACGTGATTCCAGATGACCGACCGTACGCTGGTTTGCTCTACCTGGGTTTGGCGTGGAATCGCCGCATCCACCCACAAGCCGCCAGCTACGAAATGCTTGACGTGCGTGAGCTGACCCTGGGCGTGATCGGCCCCTGGTCGCTGGCCGAGCAATCTCAGGATCTGGTGCATCGGGCACGCGGCATTGAGCGATTTCGCGGCTGGGACAACCAGTTGCGCAACGAGCCGGCGTTTCAGATGGCCATGGAGCGCAAGTTCAAGCCGTACACGGAGGGTGCGGTCCGCCCTGGATGGGGCAGCGACGTGATCGGCAGCTATGCCCTGCGGGTCGGAAACATCGAAACCGCCGCCAGTACCGGCGTGGAGTTTCGCGCGGGCTGGAACATACCGAACGACTTCGGCAGCTATCCGATCCGCCCTGGCGCAGAGAACCGCCCGCCCTCTGGTGTTGCCGATCTGCGCACGACAACGCCGCAGTCGGTCCTGGCGCCCAAACCTGGGGCACATGTCTTCCTGAATCTGGAGGGTAAAGCCGTCGCCTGGGACTTCTCACTCGACGGAAACATGTTCCGGCATAGCCATCACGTCAGCCGGCGGCCTTGGATCGCGCAAGCAGCTCTCGGCATCAGCAGCCAATGGATCGTTGCTGGACGTGGCGTACGGCTCGCCGTGATGCGCGTTTGGAGAACCCGCGAGTTCGACCAGCAGGCGGGCCATCACGCATTCGGATCGATCGCGCTGAGTCTGGAATTTTGAGGACACCTGCAACCAATCGTTAGACCCAAAGCATTCGTCACAACATCAATGGAGAAATTCGTGAACCAGCCCTTGAAACCCAGATCGTTTTTCACCGTCCCGCTGTCCGTGCTCTTGGCAACCTTCGCCACGGCACTCGGTGCGCAGTCCGTAGAGGCGGCAAAGCCAATGGCGCTTCGTACCATAATGGAAAGACTCGGTCGCGACATGCAAGCCGTCACGGGCGCGATCTCCAAAGAAGACTGGCCGCTGGTCGCCGAGCTAGCACCACGAATCGCCAAGCATGCCGAGCCGCCCATGTCGGAAAAGATGCGCATCCTTGCTTGGCTTGGGGCAGACGCTGGAAAGTTTCGGGGTCTTGATGGACAGGTCCATGACGCCGCGACCGCCATGGGCGAGGCTGCACAGCGGAATGACGGCCAAGCAGTCATCGCGGCTTTCTCCAAGACCCAGCAAAGCTGCCTAGCCTGCCACCAGAGTTACCGTCGCTCGTTCGTGGGAAAGTTCTATGGAAGCCGCTAGCAAGGGATGGCTACACCTGTTGACGGAAGACTAGCTTCTGTCCAATCAATATACCTCGACGCGTTTCAGGTTCCCAGGAAGCCACCCGTGCAGCGATCACGGGTTCCTGCTTCACCCGCGGCAGCACTCGTTGGATCTGACGTTCATGACTCCCGTATGCATGTGGGTCACCAGCACCAGCGGATAACGCAGCACCTCGTCCAGTGAGATACGTTTGTGCTTGAGCAGCGGATGCCATGCCGGCGCCGCGACCATGAGGGGGGCGCTCCAAAGCGCCTTAGCCACGATGTCGTCACCCACTTCACCAGACTGGGCCCTAGGTCATACAGATCGCCATGCAGCCCCTTGATTTGCTGCGACAGTGACACCTCGAACAGGCGCAACTCGACGTCGGGCTCCTCCTGCCAGCTTAACGCCAGCAAGGTCGGCAAGCGCGACGGGGTGATGCCATCGGACAGCGTAATGCGTTGCTGACCGTGAAAGCCGTTGGCCGCTCCCCTCACGCTGTCGCGGGCTTGCTGCAAGGCAGTGAAGAGGCGCGGCACATGTTACAGGAATTGCTTGTCCGCCCGCGTCAGCCGCTTGCTGCGACTGCTCCGGCCGCAGTGCTTCAGCGGCGCGGTTACAGGTGGCGATCTCGAATTCGCCGAACATGCCCATCGACAGTTCATCCGGCGCGATGCCCGCTGGCGCGAACTTCAGACGCTGCGCCGCCGCCCGTGTCGACAGACCAAATCGCTCGCCCTCGGGGAGTGACGTAAGACGCCGCGACTGTCTTCCTCGGGTCGCTGCGGCCACAGAAGATAGCCGAGGCGCGCTGGCGCGAGTGCTCTAGCTAGCCATCCGCCATGACCGCCGCCCGCGTTCAAGCAGCGTTGCAATAACTCCGGACACCATTGCCCGCGTGCTGTGAGCCGGCGACGGCAGCCGCTGCAAGACATGCCGGCCTCTTCTCCGCACGCATGCGGCTCCCTACGATCATAAGGACTGGTCACGTCACGAGGGACTGCGCATGAACTTACGTCATCTTCGCTGTTTCATTGCTGTAGCCGAGGAACTGCACTTCGGTCGAGCCGCTAGGCGGCTGCATATAGAACAATCTCCCCTATCACGCACGATCCGCAAGTTGGAGACAACTCTAGGCGTGACGTTGCTCAGTCGCACGCCGCGGGGCACAACCCTGACTTGGGCAGGGCGAGTCTTCCTCGACGACGCCCGCCGCATCATGTTGAGCGTTGAGCAGGCAGTGGCCAGCGCGAAGGCTGCTGCCTCCGGTTCTCAGGGCATTTTGCGAATCGCGCTGTCGAGAGACATAGGACGGGCGAGGCTATCAGCACTGCTTGCACTGTGCCGCGAAGAGTCGCCGCAGGTAAACATCCGGCTCTCCGAAGTACCGCTGACCGAACTCGTGCAGGGGCTGAACGCAAATCTGTTCGACGCCGGCTTTGCAATGGTCAATGAAGTGGAGGACGGGATCATTGCTGAGCCGCTGTGGGCCGACCCCTTGGTAGTGATCCTGCCCGCACGGCACCCGCTTGTAGCCTTCAAGGAAGTGCCGTTGCAGGAAGTGGTGAGCTATCCGCTGGTACTTTGTGATCCACGGGCATGCCAAGGTTGCGGTCGGCAGAGCGAACGACTGTTCCGCTCTGTCGATGTCCAACCGATCGTGGCTGAGTATGCCGCTTCTCACGGGCTGATGCTGACGTTGGTGGCCGCAGGGTACGGGCTAAGTTTTTCCACTGCCGCGCACTTGGCAACTTGCCAGCCGGCGGATGTTGTTGTCCGCCCGTTGGCCGGTCAGAGCGCATCGATAACCACCTATCTGTTACGAACCGAGGGTGGCATGACGGAGCCGTTGCAGCGGTTCATCGAACGCGCCGAACGTGTATGTCATCAGGACGCAAGCACATCACGCGCGATCTGACGCAGATCTATCGAAAGGTGCGCGGCTAGTTTTCTCGGATTGCGCGATTCATCTTTGGTCTTGCGGCTGACCCGATCTGCATGGCTCATGCGCTGTACTGATGCCAGTTTCGACGCAATTGCTGCGCCCTTCCGTACTCCGGCACTCGCCTGCGGGCTCGCCGCCGCGGTCATTTCACTGACGCGGAACGCATGAGCTTTTGCTGGTTGCAAACCGGCTCATCCTGTTGACGCATTGGCACTTTACGCCGTTGGAATTCCTACGGAAAACTTTGGCCAGGTTTCGGGTAAAGCGCGGCACCCATGCTTGACTCCAGGGGAGCGCGACCACCAAGCCGCGTGCCGGTCCAAAGGCAAAGCGCCCGCATCATGGTTGAGGAGTTTCAAGCGTAGCAAGATGTAGTTCGCCCTTAGCCGGCCGTCAGCGCCGATGCAACGCTTCCTTCCACGATCCCGGCCGGTCCTGCGCTTCATCCGGATTTCTGGGCAATCGCCTCGCCCACTTGGGCGGTGCGCGTCTGCCAGAGTTCGATCCGACGATGGGACGCACGCGACATGGAGAAATCGAGTTGCCTTGCCTTTGGCGCCAGGATCTACTACCGCCCGATCGAGGCGGCCGTCCGTTGGGCGGGACTGTTGCGCTTTGAGCCGCGGATTCTGGAAACGCTCGGGCCACGTGCCATGCCTGAGCCGAACGACTTTCCGCGCTGGCCCTTGCTGCGCCTTTTCTCCGAGCGCATCTTCGACGCATTGGCACACGATGGGGTCTCCTCGTTTTCAGTGCAATAAGTGACGGTACGAAAAGCTAGCACTG